>CAZGGZ010000014.1:19645-51420 GCA_964525415.1 uncultured Rikenellaceae bacterium
CAAACTTTCTTCCAGGATCTTGTTCTGCCTTTATCATTATATAAGTCAATCAGGATTATGTATATCCCTGTATTAACGAGGCTATTGTCTTCTGCTGTTCCGTCCCAGATCAGAGCAGCATGGCTCCCTGCATAAAGGTTTTCTGATATCCTTCTCACATATCCTCCTGTTTCATCAAATATTGTTACAGTCACTACATTACCCAATCCTTCAAGGTTAAGGTCAATAACAAGCACATCCTCATACCCGTCATTGTCAGGTGAAACTCTCCCTGAGGAGAACAGAACCTGATCATCAGTCTGTTGTGTTTCGCTGTATGCTGAATTTTCTGATCCGGGTGTGCCCCACCCTGAGCTTTCTGATGCTGAATGCCAGTTAAGGCTGTTATCCGATGCAATCTGAGGTCGTATTTTTTCGAGTGAGATCCCTTCATTTCCGGAGAGAAGCGAATAGTGCATTTCATCACTGTAAATAACTTCATCTATCAGGTCCATCTCCCGGTTCAGAAGAAGCAGATGCCCCCTGTCATCAGGCATTGAGGGAAGTGACCTGGTATAAAAGATATTCTCCTCCTCCGAAGTAAGATACCTGCCTGTGACTTTAACGGGATTTGTGGTCGCAACATAAAAAGCGCCCGGAATGAAACACCTTGGTTCATCTGAAAGCCGGTGCAGTTCTGATGTATCTCCTGTTTCACTGACTGAAGCAAGGTAAAGCTTTGAAACATCTGTTATCTTTTCAGAACAGTTATAGAATTCTATATAATCGGGGTCATCAGGCAGTGGATTGAATAACAGTTCATTAAAAACAATATCCCCTTTACCGGTCTTTTCAGGAATGCCAAACCGGTAACTGCTCCTGACGGGAAAATTAAATGCAAAATCATTAATCTCGCCCGATAAGTGTATAGTATACACTTGTTCTTCTTTTAGCGGAGTTTTGGTTTTAATCTTGAAATCCCTGAACAGGGGATCTGCAGGTGTAACAGAACTTACCGGATCATTTCCTATTGTTATCCCTGCAGCTTTGACTTCAAGGTCAATCACCGTTTCGGACAGCTGCATCACGATTGTGACGCTGTCATCCGGAAAGACATTCCTTATTCCGTAAAAACTATTATCCTGATTTGTTCCCGGCGCTGAATTTATTTTCCCGGGAGTCCCTCCTTTTATTGAAGAAGATGCTTCCCAGTTACCTTCAGTAAAAAAAGGAAAATCCTTGTCGATAATCTCCAGCGACCATCCTCCTCCCTCCTTCAGCTTATTGCCATACCACCCTGATGAATATTCAAGTCCGTGGATCAGGTTGCCCAGACTATCAGAAATATAAACCAGTTTCCCTTCGTCTGTAAGTGCAGGAAACGGTTTCAAACCCACTGTCCTGCCATAGTCCCTGTAAACAGATGTATCTGCTACGGAACATAAGATTATGTAGTCTCCCGGATTAATGATGATACACGGAAGAACTGATTCCTGATCACCTGCTGAATACTTCCACTTTTTCAGGTTATAGCTGAAGGCACTCCTGTTGGTTATTTCAAGATATTCCCTTCCGGGCAGGGAAACTTCGGGGAGAGGATCGGCCATGATCTCTGATATCAGCACATCTCCGGCTTCAGCCCATACGGGAATAAATTTCACATCAATATTATCTGAACAGTTACCGGATTTGTCACACAGATGTCTTATGGATACAATATTTTCTGCCTTGTTCCTGAATTCTTCGGCAAATTCCAGGAAACAGGAGGCTTCAGTATTCCGGTTAACAACAGTAAGTTGATTAAGAGGATCCCCTGAAATAAAATTCAATGGTATAAAACCATCTTCTGAAGGCTCTTCATTGAAGACTAACTCAAGGGATTGCCTGCCTTTAATGCTGCACTCTTTTACAACGGGCGGCTCATGATCTTCATAAAACACACCGTCAATCCCGAGATCATCCAGCCATAGCAGTCTGTCGCGGGTGGAAGTGTACTTATAGTTCAGAATAAACCATGAGACATCGAAAATCTCATTATCATAACCTGCTGCATTGCATAACAGCCCAGTGACTGCATTAAATACTGATATACTCCATAAACCCGATTCTGTTCTTTCAACATATATTTCCGCAGCAACTGAAACACCAATACTGGTCTGCCAGTTCAGCGGGCAGGTGATTATTTCTGAAATCGAACCCTTTTTTGTTTTCCATAGCCTCAGTGTGTCATCATATCCGGTGAAATTGACTCCCAGGACAAATCCTTTTGCAGAAGCTCCTCCGGAAAAAGAAACCGGATCAGTATCAGACATCAGGTACACTGCCCAGTTATTTGACGATGAGGGATCATAACCATGCCTGATAAGAAATTTCCATCGGGTCACTCCTTCATCAGGATGAAGATCCATAACCTGAAGCCCGACACAATCTGAGCCTGAAGATGCATTGTCAAATACATGATGAAGTGAGAATTCACCGCTGATGCTTGATGAAGTATCTGCCTTCCAGCGCCCGTCAATGCCCTGAACCCATTTTTCGGAAGTGCCGGTTTCAAAATCTTCGATGATCTGGCTGTATGCCATAACAGGCATAAACACTGCCAGTAAAATAACTTTTTTCATACAGCGAGACAAAATGAAAAAAAAGCTAATTTTGACCGTTTTAACTTAAAGGTAAATTTAAACAATATCATTTATTTTTCAAAACTTAAAGAAATGAAAACAGCTGTTGTCGGAGCAACCGGAATGGTTGGCCGCATGATGATGAAAGTCCTTGAAGAAAGAAACTTCCCGGTATCACAATTAATACCTGCCGCATCTGAGAAATCGGTTGGCAAAGAACTTATATTCAAGGGTAAACCTGTGAAGGTTGTAAGCGTTTTGGAAGCTGTTGAAGCAAAACCTGTATTTGCCATTTTTTCTGCCGGGGCATCAACATCAAAGGAGTGGGCTCCCCTGTTTGCAAAAAATGGAACCATTGTAATTGATAATTCTTCGTGCTGGCGTATGGACAAAAATGTCCCGCTGATCGTTCCGGAGATCAACAGTCACGTTCTCAGAAAAGGTGACAGGATCATCGCCAATCCGAATTGCTCTACGATCCAGATGGTGATGGCACTTGCGCCGCTTCACAGAAAATATAAGATCAGACGTCTTGTCGTGGCTACCTACCAGTCAGTTACCGGTACAGGCGTAAAAGCTGTTGCCCAGATGGAGAATGAAAGAAAAGGCATTATGGGTGATATGGCTTATGCCCATCCTATCGACATGAACTGTTTCCCTCACGGAGGCTCTTTCCAGCCTGACGGATATACTACCGAAGAGCAGAAACTCATTGATGAAACCCGTAAGATTCTTGAAGATCAGTCAATTATGGTAACAGCCACAGTTGTCAGGATACCTGTTGTAGGAGGCCATTCTGAAGCTGTCAACATTGAGTTTGAAAAAGATTTTCAGATTGAGGACGTCATATCGCTCGTTGGTAATTTCCCCGGAGTTGTTGTATATGACAATCCTGCTGAAAATAAATACCCGATGCCCATACTGTCGTATAACAGGGATGAGGTTTTTGTGGGAAGAATCAGAAGGGATCTTTCAAAGGATAAATGCCTTAACCTCTGGATTGTTTCCGATAATATCCGCAAGGGCGCTGCAACAAATGCGATTCAGATAGCAGAGTATATGGTTGAGCACAAATTGTATTAACCCCCCTTCAGGGTTGGGGGGTTCTCGAAAAGAAAATTGTTATACGGGTACCTTGTAATATGTATCCTCTTCACTTCTTCATAAAGAATCTTCTTCAGTTCTTCAATATTCTCCCTTGTCTTTGCCGAGATGAAAACCGTCGGGTGATGCTTGTCATTTGCCATCCATGTTTTCTTAAGATCATCCAGTGATACATTTTCCCTTTCAGCAGGAGTCAGATCATATTCATCCTTTTCAGTATGGGAAAAACCATCTATTTTGTTAAAAACAAGAATTGAAGGTTTGTTTGCCGACTTAAGATCGACCAGCGTTTCATTGACCACTCTTACCTGCTCCTCAAACCCGGTATGAGATACATCAACTATATGTACAAGAATATCTGACTCCCTTACTTCATCGAGTGTGGATTTGAACGATTTCACAAGATCGTGAGGCAGCTTCCTGATAAAGCCTACAGTATCGGACATAAGGAATGGAAGGTTGCCGATCACAACTTTCCTGGTTGTGGTATCAAGGGTTGCAAACAGTTTATTCTCGGCAAACAGATCCGATTTGCTGAGCAGGTTCATTAAAGTTGATTTCCCAACGTTGGTATAACCTACCAGTGCAACCCGGACCATTTTCCCGCGGTTTTTCCTCTGGGTTGCCATCTGGACATCAATTTTTTTAAGCTGCTCTTTGAGAATAGCTATCTTATCCCTGATTATCCTGCGGTCTGTTTCAATTTCAGTTTCACCGGGACCTCTTAATCCGATCCCTCCTCTCTGTCTTTCAAGGTGTGTCCACATACCGGCAAGGCGCGGAAGAAGATACTGGTATTGGGCAAGTTCCACTTGTGTACGGGCATGGGAAGTGCGGGCTCTCCCTGCAAAAATATCAAGTATGAGGTTTGTCCTGTCAAGGATCCTGCAGCCAAGTTCTTTTTCTATGTTCCTCAACTGGCTGGGGGAGAGCTCATCATCAAAAATGGCAATATCGACATTTTTTTCCCCCACATACTTTGCTATTTCCGATATCTTACCCGAGCCGACAAAGGTCCTGGGATTTGGAATATCAAGCTTCTGGATAAATCGTCTGACAGGAGTGACTCCGGCTGTCTCTGTTAAAAATGACAGCTCATCAATATAATCTTCTGTTTCGCGATCGTCCTGTCCGGGATAATTAATGCCTATAAGGATTGCTGTTTCCTTTTTCCGGCCTGTTTCAATCATCAGATAATAAGCCTCCTGTTTGACTGGATTGAACCCCTGATTGCTTGTTTAAGAGCTTCTGAGCAGCGCAATACCATCTCAATATCTGACGGGAATGGAATTGCTTTTACTTTTGTTCTTTCCAGCTGTGAGGGGTTGAGAGCTTCAACATCACCGATAGCTCTGGCTGAAACATGTTCAAATGTGGACTGTGCACCCATAGGATCTTTTTTAAGAAGGTTCCTGGGATTCATCTGGATTATTTCGATATCGCCGTCGATCCGGCATGCTTTGGTTTGCAACGTTGAAATAAGCGCACATTGAAGTGATTTATACTTCTTCACCCTGATATCATTGCCAAGGGTATCCTTCATAACGTTTCCTCTTTTATCAAGCTGATAGGTAAATCCGTCTTCCACATCTCTTTTGACAACTGAATCTCTTTCTTCCGACCTGTCGGGGCTCACTGCTATATTCCTTACGTTAACATTAATGAAATAGTCATAATTGACGTTTTCATCAAGATTCATTATATGGTATTCTACCCATTCGTTGTTCAGGGCCTGAAGGTCAACAGTCAGAAGATCCTCTTCAAAATCCTTCGGAAATACTATCATTGTGGAGTTTTGCAACGAAACGAATACCCTGCTTGTACCAAGATATTTAGCTTCAAGTATCTTACTGTCGATACCCTCGTAATCGCCGACATACTCTTTTGCCCTGACAAATTCAGCGAAGGCCTGCCGGTAGTTTTCCTTGATGCCGGTCTTCATCAGTTCAATCCCATGTGCATAGTAGAAATCGGCAGATTTGCGTTTTGCATTCACCATCTCAGGCATATAATCAACGTATGGAAACTCAACCGGTCTGTTCCCGATGCTCAGGGGCATAACGGTCCTGATCATTGATTGCCTGTCACTCATTCTCTTGTAGATAAGGTATATCTCATCCCAGTTCTGGGGTTTCCCCTCCATTTTGAGGAACCTTATCCTTTCATTATCCTGTTCGGTAACTATAGTAAATGAGCGTTCCAGGATTTCTATCTGTTTTTCATTATCAGGATTCCTTCGCAGTTCCTTGACCGCTGTAGCAATTGCAGAATCATAATTCCCTCTCTGAAGCTGTTTCTTTGATGATCCGCAGCCAGAAAGGATTATTGTCAGTGTGAATATTATCGCAATATACTTTTTCATACCATGATCATTAAATTACTAATGTGAAAGTTAAGAAATTAGTTTAAATATTGAAGTGTCAGTTGTGTTTATAATCTCATGAATTATATTTCTTTCAGATAATAAAGCTGAGCCACATTGAGTATCTTACCCGTACCGGCTGCCCTCGTTGAAGTCCGGGACTCCAGTCAGGCGAACCCTGTATAGCTTTAACTGCTTCATTATCAATGAGCGGATCAACTCCCCTGACAACCGTGACATTGCTTACACATCCGTTAGCTTCAACAATAAAAGTAAGAAAAACCCTTCCCTGGATTTTCCTGTCGATTGCTTCCTGCGGGTAGTTGGTCCTTTTTTGTATATACTCCCTGAATTTATTTATATCGCCTCCTTTAAATGAGGGCATTACTTCCACCATAATAAAAGGTTCATCTGATCCGAATCCTCCCTCCCCTTCGAATATCTCATCGCCAAACCCGTATCCGCCTGCATCAACCAGTTCTCCTTCAGAGTGAGCAAGTATCTCATCAGTAGCGGCAGGAGTATTTTCGATATTAAATACAGTATCAACAACTTCAGGCGGAACATATTTCACTATCTCCTGTGCTGTCTCTGATTTTTGCGGCGGAGGAGCAGCCGGGATATAAAACTCTTCCTTTGGCGGCTCAAGGTTTTCCATAAGGACAGACACATATCTGCCTCCTCCCATGATAAACTCATCTGAGCGCGGTGCAATGGCAAAAGGGACAATCACGGAGGAACATAACAATAGCGAACCGGCTATGATTCCGGTTATTAAAGATGAATTATATTTTTTGCGTACCTGATAAGCGCCGTATTCCCTGTTCCGTGACTCAAAGATCAGGTCATCAAAATCCGGTATGTTATTTTTTTTGATCACAAAAGAGTTCTGCCTGTTTTAAAAAGTCAATAATGGTGCCATTTGCTCTTATCAGGGGAACGAAAAGGATTCCCTGTTATTTTTAATGACGTGCAAAATTACAAAATAGCCTTATACCCGCAAAACATTAACGGTAACAGTACATGTTAAATATTATTTAAATTTTTCTTTACATTTGCGAAGTTTATGGGGGTTTAGCTCAGTTGGCTAGAGCGTTTGACTGGCAGTCAAAAGGTCAGGGGTTCGATTCCCCTAATCTCCACCTTCGCCCGCCGAAGCTTTATGCGAAGGAGGGCTTTTCGTTTTAAACATAAGAATAAAATGAATCCCCGGGCTCTCTGTCTGACCATATTGTTTCTGGTCATTTCATTAATTGCAGTCTCGCAGACAGATAAGAAGGCTGCAGAGCTGAGAAATCTTGAGGCTGGCATTGCGATTGCTAAAGCCAGGATAGCTCTAAATGAGAATAAGATAGCAGATGCTGATTCACTCATCAATGCCGGGAAGAAGATGATTGATGAATCAAAAGCAGATGCCAGAAGTGTTGATTCAGACAGCAGGAAGCTTGAAAAGGATTATGCTGCCAAACATAAATCGCTGCGAAAGCTTGCCAGTTCCAGGGATAAGACAGAAGCAAACAAGGCCAGGACAGAACTGAGAGCCCTTGAAACCTGGTACAAGTCCAGCAACAGGGCCCTTGAAACCAGACTTAAAGATGCGATAAAGAAGCAGACATCAGGCATTGCCAGTATTGAAAGGGGCAAGACGGCCAAAAAGAATGCAAGGGATGCTCTTGGGGTTTCCATTGATGCCTTGAAAGCAGCTCAGGCAAAATTTGATAAAGCAATTGCTCCGGTTGAAAAAGAATCTATGAAAGGGAAAAGCAGGAAATAGCCGGGATGAAGACGGGCTTTTTCAATCCTTAACACATCTTATTGAGAACCCTGTGATTTTCCACCAGGTGTCTCTTTCAACATCGACACCATTGTATGAAAGGGATCGGAACCATGCACTCTGACTATCATTATGGGCTTCAGTGGAAGTCCAGAACAGAGAGAAATATTCCAGGTTGAAGAAATCATTCTGAAACGACCAGTAGCGTGCTCCGCCAGGTAAAGCAGTAAATCCGCTTTCGTTAGTGGCACCTATATTGGGGCTCTCCCAGTGTATCTGACTGATCTCCTTCATTTTCATTCCTGCATAGGTACTTCCCCCCAATGAGTTTTCGAGGACAGTCCATTCAGCATCAGTAGAAACATGCCAGCCTGCCGGACAGATCTTACGTTCGTCATCAATAACAAACCAGTTATAAAGTGCCCCGTAAGTTTGCCTGTTCAGGGTATCATTATCATAATAGCAATAACCTCCTGTAATTAGACCAGCCCATGCAACAGGCTCAGTTACATTCGGGATCCCGCTTCCGTCCTGATAATGCTTAGTCCTTAGATTCTCAGCCATCCAGGTCTGATCCCCGATTTTTAATGTCCTGTAATTATTGCCTTCCTGATCAGTCATACTGCCATAGGTAATAGCCTGATTGAAAATGATGCTGCGAGGAGCAGTGCGGAAGGTGATCTGATTACCGTAACCTGTTCCTTCGTTATTGGTGGCATACGCCCTTACATAGTATTTGGTGGAACCATCCAGCTTGGTCATGCTGCTGCTGTAAGCTCCCAGACCTGTTCCGTTGTTTGTAAAACTCCCGTCAATGGTAGGCGAAGGATCAACGCTCCAGCATACGCCTCTGGTGTACAGGGGTGACGAACCCTCAGCGATAACTGTTCCTTCGCATGTAGCTGAAGATCCCGTTATGTTAGTAATACTGCCTGTTTCAACAACCGGTACTACTTTCTTCGTGCAGGCCTGAATCATGCATGCAAAAAGAATAATAATTATGAAGGCTGATATTTTATACAGGTTATTCATCCAGGAATAAAACGATAATGCTTAATTAAAAGTATCCTTCACAAAAATACACCTTAGCTTTCAGAATGCAATTTTACAGATAACAACCTTATCCCCTATTTGGTTTAATCCCGGAAATGTATTGAATTTTTTAACTATTTTTGATAAATGCGGCTTTCAGAAATACATAACTAGCTATTCATAAAATGTTCAGCACCGAAGTTTATAAAAAAAGAAGAGCCAGGCTTCATGAAATCATGAAATCAGGGCTGGCTGTATTTATTGGAAATGTTGAAGCTCCTGTGAATTACCCGGGAAATACCTATCATTTCAGGCAGGACAGTTCTTTCCTTTATTATTTTGGGATTGACCTGCCTGATTTAGCCGGGATAATGGATTTTGATACTGGCAAAGATATAATTTACGGAAACGATTTTATACTGGATGACATTATCTGGATGGGACCTCAGCCAACGGTAAAAGAGCTTGCTCTTAAATGCGGAGTAACTGTAACAGCGTCTCTTTCTGAGCTTTCTGAGAAAGTAGCTAAAGAAAAAGATAAAGGACGCAGGATCCATTTCCTGCCGCCTTACAGGGGTGAGACCAGGATCACTCTCGGCTCACTCCTCAGGGAAAATCCATGTCAGCTTGGTTCATCAGCTTCCCCTGAACTGATTAAAGCTGTTGTTTCCATGAGGTCCATAAAGGAAGAGCTGGAAATAAAAGAAATTGAAAAAGCCCTGGGTACTGCTTACGATATGCATGTTACAGCTATGAAGATGTGCAAACCGGGAATAAAGGAGCAGGATATCTTCGGCGCCCTTGAGGGTATTGCTTATGCACAGGGCGCAGGTCCTTCATTTCCATCTATCATCAGCATTAACGGCCAGACCCTGCATAATCATTCACATCACAATATCCTGAAGAAAAATGACCTCCTGGTTAATGACTCCGGCGCAGAAACAAATCTTCATTATGCCTCCGATATAACACGTACAATTCCGGTAGGCGGCAAGTTCAACCTGAAACAAAAGGAAATATATGAGATTGTACTGAAAGCAAATACCGAATCAATAAAGAATGCCAGACCCGGGCTCTCAAACAAAACACTGCATCTCTCAGCATGTAAAATCATTGCATCAGGACTAAAGGAGCTTGGACTGATGAAAGGTGATATTGATTCTGCAGTAGCCGCCGGTGCTCATGCCCTGTTCATGCCTCACGGGCTTGGCCATATGCTTGGTCTGGATGTCCATGACATGGAAGCGCTGGGAGAGAACTATATTGGCTATGACAATCAAACAGCACGGAGCAAGCAGTTCGGACTGGCATATCTCCGCTTTGCCCTTCCTTTTAAATCCGGACATGTACTGACAGTTGAACCCGGTTGTTATTTCATCCCTGAGCTTATAAATATGTGGAAGAAAGAAGGGAAATTCAAAGAGTTTATCAATTATAAAAAAGCAGAATCCTACAGGAATTTCGGAGGTATCCGCATTGAGGACGATATCCTGATAACGGAAAAGGGCCATAGAGTGCTAGGAAAACCTATCCCGAAAACAGTTACTGAAATTGAAAAAGCGTGCACAATGAAATAATAAAACTCCCTGATATATGAAATACCGCAAACTTGGAAGAACAAACTGGAATGTAAGTGAAATAGGATACGGGATGTGGGGCATGGCAGGATGGACCGGCTCTGATGATGAGGAATCATTCAATTCACTTCAGCTGGCTGCCGACATGGGATGCAATTTCTTTGACACAGCCTGGGGTTACGGTGCAGGAAAAAGCGAAAGTCTGCT
Source organism: uncultured Rikenellaceae bacterium (assembly GCA_964525415.1). Taxonomy (GTDB): domain Bacteria; phylum Bacteroidota; class Bacteroidia; order Bacteroidales; family VadinHA17; genus LD21. The sequence continues at coordinate 30,302 of CAZGGZ010000014.1, forward strand.
TGGCCAGCTTATAAGGGCAAACAAGGGTAAAAAGCTGTTTACTGCAACAAAGATACCTCCGAAGAATCTCAAATGGCCTGCCAGGCCTGAATATACGCTTGATGACTGCTATCCGCCCGATCATATAGAGGAATACGTGGAAAAAAGTCTTAAAAATGCCGGGCTCAGCTTTTTTGATATTATGCAGTTCCATACATGGGATGACGGGTGGATGAAAGACGACCGTGGTTTGAAGAAGATGGTTGAACTGAAGGAACAGGGACTTTTTCATGCTATCGGAATAAGCATGAACCGCTGGGAACCATGGAATGGCATCAAGGCAGTGAAAACCGGACTGATCGATACTGTTCAGGTGATCTATAATATTTTTGACCAGAATCCAAAGGACGAACTGTTTCCTGCCTGCCGCGAAATGAATGTCGGTGTGATTGCAAGGGTTCCTTTTGATGAAGGCTCACTGACAGGCACTCTTACAAAAGATAGCAGATGGCCAGAGGGCGACTGGCGTAATACATACTTTGTCACAGAAAACCTTAATTCAAGTGTCGATCATGCTGATGCCCTCAAACCGCTGGTACCGGAAGGGATGACAATGTCAGAAATGGCTCTGAGGTTCATACTTGGTGAGCCGACTGTAAGTACCATCATCCCCGGAATGCGGAAACCGAAGCATGCAATGATAAATATGGCAGCCAGTGACGCCGGACCATTGGCTCCGGATTTGATGAAAGAACTTGAAAAACACCGCTGGGACAGGAAACCTAAACCATGGTCTCAATGATCAATCATTCAGAATCATCACCTGTCAACCCATTTCTTAAATTCTGATACCTTATCACGGCTTACAACAAATTCTTCTTTTCTTTCTGTGTTCTTCAGGGTAAGCTGTAACCTGCTTGAGGAATAATTGTACATTGTTTCGATGGCATTTATGTTCACAATGCATTCACGGTTGATCCTGAAGAATTTACGCGGATCAAGCATACCCTGCAGCTGTTCAAGGGAATAGTCAATCCCGTATTCCCTGCCCTGGGAATCATTCAGGAAGACATTCCGTTCCAGGATATGAAAATGACTTACTTCTGGAACAGGAACTGACCGGTATTTCTCCCCTGTCTTTACAAGAAACCTCGATTTATACTGATTCCTGAATTCATACAGCAGCTGTTTAAAATCTCTTTTAAACGGATCATTGTCGGCATGCAGTTTCCTGTATTTAGCCAGGGCGGATCTCAGGGACTCTTCATCAATTGGCTTGAGGAGGTAATCAATACTGTTGACCTTAAAAGCCCTGAGTGTATACTCATCATATGCTGTTGTAAATATGACGGGGGTATCTACATGTATGGTATCGAAGATCTCAAAGCATAATCCGTCGTCCAGCTGGATATCCATGAGGATCAGGTCAGGATGCGGAGCTTCCTGCAGGCGGTTTATGGTTTCCTCAACAGTCTCGCAAACACCAAGGATGTTTACTGTTCTGTCGATTTTACCAATTATCCCGATCAGTTTGTCGGCAGCGGGAATTTCATTCTCAACTATCAGGATATTCATAGCAATGGCACTTTAACAGTGAAGTAATTGTCTTTTTCTTCGACAACAAGAGATTTGCCGGTAATAAGCTTTATGCGTTCCTTAAGGTTTTTTAATCCGATACCTGTCGATTCAAGCTTCGTTGCCATTTTCTGAAGATTGTTTCTTACAACGACATATGCACTTTCAATGAAGACCTCAATTTTTAAAGGGCTTTCCCTTGTTGCCATATTATGTTTGATCGCGTTCTCTGTCAGGATCTGGAGCGATACAGGTATAATTTCATACTTGCCTGCATCAGGCGCATTAATTGTGAGAACTATTTTTTCTTCATCCCTTATTTTATGAAGATCAGCATAATTCCTTATGTATTCCAGTTCCGATTCCAGCGACACCCTGTCCTTCCTGCTGTTTTCAAGGATGTATCTGTATATTGAAGATAGCTTGTTTACAAAGCTGTCAGCAGCTTCAGTATTGGTTGTGATCAGCGAGGAGAGCGTATTAAGGCTGTTAAAGAGAAAATGCGGATTAACCTGGTTTTTAAGTGTTTCGTTCTGAAAAATAAGGTTTTCCTCCCTGAGCTTCTGCTCTCTCTTCAGGGCATCCTGCCATTGAACGAAGATAAATATCGCTGCGCCGAACATCAATCCTCCGATGGTTTGTTTCATCCATACTTTAAAATTCTTTTCAAAAAAAGTAATTATAGCGGTACCCGGATCAGACCCCATTATAATACTTGAAACCAAAGTGGAGATTACAACAACTATCAGTGAAATAAGAAAACATATTGCCATGAATATGGCAAACTTTATAAGCATTATCCGGGTAATTTCTTTTCTGTCAGTCCCTGTTTTTATCCGGCTGAAAATCCTGAAGGCTATAGCCAAAAATAATTCAAGCTGAACAAGAAGCACTATAAAGAGATTGATGGTTTCGCCTGGTCTTAATTTAATACCTCTAATAATAAAAAAAATGATAGTAACAAGCATACAGAAGAGGAAAACAGCCAGATGAAATCTCCAGTTTCTTACTAAAATACCATCTTTTATAACATTGAGATTCATAAGTGTAAAGTTAAGTTTTCCTGCTTTATTCTTTCAACTTCAAGCTCCCTTATCGTTTTAACATACATTTTTTCTTTCAGGCCTCTGACAATTATTTCCTGTATAGTTCCTCCGTACATTTCAGCATATTCAATCTGCCTGGTCCTGAGTGATACCCATGTTGTACCCCAGTACTGTTCCGTTCCCCTGGTCTGGATCTGATCCAATGACAAAGCAATTTTATTGTCAAGAGCCCTGTATTCAATTACAGCACACATTTCATTATTCATATATGAAATACCTGTCCAGCAGATCTGAATGCTCGAATGTTCATATTTACCGATGCCAGCCATTTCAAACTCGCCTTTTATGTCCGGAATTGTATATATCCTGTTTAGTTGCAATGAGTCGGTATAATCCCATGCGAATCCTTCTATAGTGCCCATATCCCAGATCAGGTTCCGTGCAAGCACATTTTCTGCATTTGACGGGAAGCTCCTGAAAGCATCTTCCTTAAGCATTTCAGAGGAAGGAACGTATTTGAAGTATTCCATATATTCCTGTTTTACACCTTCAGGAAAGGATTCTGAAAAACTGCCTGAATTGGCGATCGATACATTATTCCAGGATGCCATTCCGTTTTCCAGTCCGCAGGTATAATCACCCGTAACTTTGACTTTTCCTGTAAAACTACCGTAAAGATCCCTGTTCGTGTAAACAGCTGTCATCCTGTATTTCTGAGGACCATCAAATGCAGGCTTGCCATGCGGCAATGTTTGCATATATTTTTTTACCACGGCATTTTGATTCTGTGCCGAAATTCCTGAAGGAGAAATAAAAAGGCCTGCTATTATCAGAGCTCCAGTAAATAAATTAAAAAGATTGTTTTTCATTGTAATTATCTTTTCGTTTGATACCAAAATATGATACAAAGAAAACCCAGAAATTATCCTGGGAAAAATAAAAATTGCAGAACCGTTAAAACAGGCACCTGAATGGTAAAAATGTGTGGTTCAATCGTAATTGTTTAAAATTAATTTTTGTAGAGACAGGTCTCAGACCTGTCTCTACACACAAAACACGTTATTCACCAACCATATCATTTACACCTCAAATACCACCAAAATCTCCAATATTATATTGCGTGTTTACTATATTTAACCGGATTATCTATTATATACAATCGTATATTGTTCAATTCCCTATTTGACCGGATAATCCGATCGTAAAAACGTTGTTGCCATATATCAGGTTTTTTTGTTTTACGTAATTCATTAATCCTGCGTGATGAAAATGATTTAAATGCACGGATAAATTCTGATAATCCATGTTTTGTTTTAATGTCAGAACGATTTTCAATTTTTATTATTCCATGAATATGATCCGGCATAATAATGAATTCATCCAGAATTATGTTAGGATAATGATTTGGCAGATCGTACCAGCAATCCGATACAATTTTACCGGCTTCCGATAAAATCATTTTTGGGGAAATAATATTATCAACGGATCCATCAATAATATCGCCAAAAACTGGTTGATGATTATATGTATTGATCGTAATGAAATACAAACCATTCTGGGAATAATCAAACCCCTTTAATCTGGTCGATGGAATTCTATATTTGTTTCTGAATTTTTCCATTTCAGATAACAATACAGCGAAACAATACAATTTATAAAGAATTATGATAAACCCGGTCTTTTTTTATTAATAGTTGGTTATTATTTGTATCTTTCCTTATGTAAACCATCTGAATAGGATTTGAAACTATATCTTTAGAGTCCTATTAATTTTTTAAATACATTTATAAAACGCTAATTAATATATGATTAAAGAAATCACACTGCAGGAATTGAATCCTTCTCAGTTCATTGACGGGAAGGTTAATGAAATAAAGAATATGGTTGGAAATGGTACAGCCATCAATGCCCTCTCGGGAGGTGTTGATTCGTCGGTAGTTACAATGCTGGGCCACAAGGCTCTTGGCAGGAACCTCAGGACTGTTTTTATTGATAATGGTATAATGAGAGAAGGCGAACCGGCGTATGTTGCAGGATTATTCAAAAAGCTTGGAGTGGAAGTTACTATTGTAGATGCGAAAGAAGAGTTCTTTTCGGCGCTCAGGGGAATAACTGATCCTGAAGAAAAAAGGGAAGCGATCACCCAGACTTTCTATAAGAACATATTCGGGAAAATTGTCAGGGAAAGCGGTGCAAAATTTCTTCTTCAGGGAACAATCCTTACTGACGTGGATGAAACCATTGCAGGTATCAAGCGCCAGCATAACGTTTTTGAACAGCTGGGCATTGATCCCCAGGCTGCTTTCGGATATAAAATCATTGAACCATTGATCCAGCTTCGCAAGGACGGAGTACGTAAAACCGGGCAGGCACTTGGACTGCCTCCGGAAATATTCGACAGGATCCCGTTTCCCGGACCAGCCCTGTCGGCCCGTGTCATTGGTGAAGCAACCCCTGAACGAATCGTTACGGTCCGTAAGGCAACATCTGTTGTTGAACGCCTCCTGAAGACCAGCGGTGCATTCCAGTATATGGCAATTCTTCATCATGACCGTGTTACAGGCATGCGTGATAATAAGCGTGATTTCGGACAGCAGATTGAAATACGGTGCTGGGACAGCACGGATGCGCGTGTGGCTCAACCCACCAGGCTTCCATTTGAAACTCTGGAAAAACTGGCGGCAGAGATACTTAAAGAAGTTCCGGGAATAGTAAGCGTAACATACAATATCGCTTCAAAGCCGCCATCCACGATTGAAGCTGTATAAAATCTCCTGAAATATTCATGACTCAGGATAACCACTACAACCTGGCAAAGCAGCTTAAGCCGGGCAGGATAATCCTGCCGATAATCATCGGCCTTGCTGTTGTGGCCTGGTTTATTATCAGGGAAATTGATACTGACATCCTGAGCAGACTCAGCTTTACCTGGAATTCCGTTTTCTGGCTTTTTATTGCATGGCTCTGCATGATAGGAAGGGACCTTGGATACATGATCAGGATCAGGATCTTATCAGAAAACGACCTTACGTGGAAACAAGCTTTCAGGGTGATCATGCTATGGGAATTCACCTCGGCTATCTCACCGTCTACGGTAGGAGGTACAGCAGTCGCTGTGGTATTTATCCACAAGGAGGGCATAACTGTGGGAAGAAGCACATCAATTGTCCTCGCGACATCTTTTCTTGATGAGCTGTATTTTGTGATAATGCTTCCTTTAATACTGCTGTTAATAGGAGGAGATATTCTCTTTACCACATCACTCCAGGGAACAGGGGCAGCATTGCTGAACAATCTCCTGATCGTCACTATAATCGGATATACAGTAATCCTTGCCTGGGTTCTCCTGGTGGGATATGGCTTGTTTATTGATCCTGACAAAATAAAGAAACTACTGATATGGATTTTCAGGCTTCCCATTCTCAGAAGATGGAAGGATGCAGCAGTCAGGGCAGGAGATGATATTGTTGACAGTTCTCATGAACTGAAGAAAAAGCCTGCTTCATTCTGGTTAAAAGCAGGCGTTGCGACTTTTCTCTCATGGACTTCCAGGTACTGGGTGGTAAATGCGATATTAATGGCATTTTATGCTGTCAGCGATCATTTCCTGATATTCGCAAGACAGCTTGTAACATGGATCATGATGATCATAAGTCCCACACCCGGAGGGAGCGGCTTCGCAGAAATGATCCTTGGCAGATATATATCGGATGCAATCCCGGCTGATCCGGCTTATACCGGAGGAATAGCACTTGCCATCGCAATTATCTGGAGAATAATCAGTTACTATCCTTACCTGATAATAGGAGCCTCAATTATCCCGGGCTGGCTGCAGAGAAAATTTAAAAGCCCCTTATCAAAAAAGAAATAGTTTTCATAACTTAGTTTTTTCTATTACTGACCATATCTTTACAGTTAAATGAGTGAGGAGATCCTGAAGGCTCTGATGGAATTATTTGCGCTTATCGTCAAGCAGGACAGAGGCATGATCCTGAATGAGCGTGGATATGTATCGGATTTCCTTACAAAGCAGCTGACAAAAGAGAGTGTAAGGGAATATCTTGCACTGTTCGATGAGCATGCTGGTCCTGTCATCGAAAAAACAGCCGAAAAGGAACCTGCCGTGCCATCGGTAAGGGATTCCGTTAAAATCCTTGGCATCTGTAAAAAGATCAACAGGACACTGAACCAGGAACAGAAGGTTGTTGTGCTTGTTAGGCTTTATGAGCTGGTAAACGCTGATCGCCGGTTCACCCCGCAGAGAATGAATATCATCAATACTGTTGCTGAGGTTTTCAGGATATCACCTGATGAATTTGCTGCAACAGAACAATTTGTCAAGAACAATGAACCTGAAAATCTCTTCAATCCTGCCATACGTGTTCTGACACCGGGAAAAGAAGAATGCGAAATATGCAAAAGATTGATTTCAGGGTACCAGGATGCAAATATCTATTTCCTGAGAATTGCCAGCGTGGATCTCTATTTCCTGAAATATATCTCAGATGAACAATTGTATCTTAACGGGCTTCCGGTAAGATCAGGCCAGGTTTATACATTTGCCAAGGGAGGTTCGCTGAAATCAGCTCAGGGCCACGCGATTTATTACAGCGATATAAGCTCAACTTTCCGGTCAGACCTTATTATTCAAAAGCTGTCGTTTACTGCGGAAAACCTTTCATATTTTTTCAAAGACGGTATTCCTGCCGTTGATAATATAAGCTTTTCGGTTGAAGAAGGTAAACTGATAGGAATCATGGGAGCCAGCGGATCCGGCAAGACCACCCTGATGAATCTCCTCAGCGGAATTCAGGTCCCGACATCCGGAAGCATCTTGATAAACGGACTTGATGTCCTTAAAGACAAGGCTGCCCTTGAAGGAGTCCTGGGCTATGTCCCCCAGGATGACCTTCTTGTGGAAGATCTGACTATATTTGAGAATCTGTATTTTGCAGCCTGCCAGTGTTTCAGGAATAAAAGCAAAAAGGAAATAGCTGCTATTGTTGATCACACACTGGCAAACCTGGGATTACTGGAAAAGAGAGACCTCAAGGTAGGTTCAATGCTTAATAATATCATCAGCGGAGGTCAGCGGAAAAGGCTGAATATCGCCCTTGAACTTATCCGTGAACCGCTTATTCTGTTTCTTGACGAACCCACCTCCGGTCTCTCATCGAGAGATTCTGAAAACCTCATGGATCTTCTCAGGGACCTTACTCTCAAAGGAAAACTGATTATTACGGTAATTCACCAGCCGTCATCTGAAATATTCAAGATGTTTGATAAGGTGATCATCCTCGACCAGCAGGGCAGCATGGCCTATTTCGGAAATCCTGTAGATGCAGTTATTTACTTCAAAACACATGATGCACAGATCAACGCAAGTCAGGGTGAATGTCCTTCATGCGGAAATGTAAATCCGGAGACTATCTTTAACATCATTGAGACTCAGGTTGTTGATGAATTCGGTAAATATACCGAGAAAAGAAAGGTTAAGCCCAGAGAGTGGGCAGCCCTTTTTGCACAGAAGCATCAGCTTATCAGGGTACCTGAAGTGAAGGAACCTCCGCACAGCAACCTTCAGAGACCAGGACTCTTTAAACAGTTCCTCATATATCTGTCAAGGGATACAGGAAGCAAGATCGCCAACAACCAGTATGTTATGCTGACCCTCCTTGAGGCTCCTATCCTCGGATTCATACTTTCATTCATAATAAGGTATATTCCTGATCCGGATTCAGATATTTACCTCTTTTCAGAAAATGAGAATATCCCGATATATATTTTCATGAGCATTATTGTTGCTCTTTTCATCGGGCTCACGATCAGTGCCGAGGAGATATTCCGTGACAGGAAGATCCTGAAGCGTGAGCGCTTCCTGAACCTGAGCAGAACCAGCTATCTCTTTGCCAAGATCATGATACTGGTTTTTATTTCAGCATTGCAGACAGCTATATTCCTGGCAATAGCGAATCCGATACTGGGGATTAAGGGTATGTTTATACAATACTGGCTGGCACTTTTCACCACGGCATTCTGCGCAAATATGGTTGGCCTGAATATATCAGCCTCTTTCAATTCAGCTATTACAATCTACATAGTAATTCCTCTCCTCATAATTCCCATGATGGTGCTCAGCGGAGCAATGTTTTCTTTCGATAAGCTTAACAGGACAATAGGAAGCGTTGAAAAGGTCCCGTTAATAGCTGAGCTTATGCCCACAAGGTGGACATATGAGGCTCTTATGGTATCCCAGTTCAAGGACAACAGGTACAGCACTCAGGAATACAACAGGGAAGGTGATACATATTACATCCTTCAGAAGAAAATCAGCATGGCTGACTTCAACAAGGTGCACAGGATCCCTGAACTGATGAGAGCCCTTGAAACAAGCGTGGATGAATACAAGGGGATTTCTGCAAATAATACCGGACCCGGGGAATCATACAGCAAACTGCCGCTTCTTAAAAACGAGCTCAGACGAATGGAAGAAATTTATAATATACCGGGATTTAAATATATTGAACACCTTATACCTTCAGCATTTAATCCGGGGATCGCCGACTCGCTTTATATCCACCTCAAGAAACTTGATGAGATCTTCAGCATTGCATCCAACTCTGCAAGCGATATAAAGGACAGGTTCTACAACCTTAACCAGGCAAGCCTGAACCAGTTAAGGAATGACTATTATAATTTCAAACTGGAGGAGATCGTTACAAAATATTATGAGCGGAAAAAAATTCTTTTCCATAATAACACCATTGTTCAGAATATTGATCCCATTTATCTTGATCCGTATAAAAGGTGGTTCCTGGGTTTCAGAACTCATTTCTATGCTCCGGCAAAATATATATTCGGGATCCGGGCAGATACATTTGCATTTAATATAATCCTGGTACTTCTCAGCACAGTTGTTCTTTACCTGACTCTTTATTACGAACTGCTGGCAAAAGCTGTCAGATTCTTTGAAAAAATAAGGATCCGTAAAAGGATATTTAAGAAATTAAAACTGAAATTTTATATTTTTGTACTAATCTTATTATCATTCTGATGAAAGTGAGATTTCTCATATTAATGCTGGCGATGCTGTTTGCAGGTTTCTCATGCAGAAATTCTGCAAACAAAGCTGATGAATTCGTATTTCCGGAATCTGACACTGTACCGGCAGGGGAAGCTGAAAAACTGAGCTCGGAAGCTATAGCCGAGATCTCAAAGAATATTTCATCTCCGGTGGAAATAGCAAACCTGCTGCAGTTACTGGAGGTTCCCTATTCACCTGAATACCTGGCTTCCTCAATTGATGCAAATAAACAGACAACCGCTTTTGACAAAGCGCTGACGCTTGGAATTCTTGGTGCTGATCTCGGGTATCTCAATATGTACGAAAAGACAGGCTCATCAGTTGATATCCTTTCATCAATCAGGAAACTTGCTGAAGGGATAAGAGTAGGTCAGTATTTTGATTTTGAGACTATTAAGAGGCTCTCCCTGAATAAATCCAACCTCGATTCACTTCTTTTCCTTTCAATTGACTCATATACACAAATCGACCAGTATCTCCGTGATGATAACCGCGGCCAGCTTTCAGCTTTAATGATCATAGGGGTATGGACCGAAGCCCAGTATCTTGCAACCCAGGTCGTAAAAAGGTATCCCGATCAGATGCTTAAGGACAGGATCGGGGAACAGAAAATAATCCTGAATGATCTTATCATGCTCGCCAATCCCTACTGCAGCAGGGATCCTGAATTCATTGCTCTCTGCAAGGACCTTCAGAAAATAAAGGAAAAATACAGGGATATAAGAATCACTTATACCCTCGGTGAACCCGTAAGTGTTGAAAAGGACGGCGGACTGGTAATTGAACAGACTGAAACCAGTGTTGTAGAAATGACTGATGAGCAATTATCTGCTATTATTGACGTTACAAAAGAAATCCGCGATAGACTGATTTTAAACAATTAGTATGAAAAAACATTTTATCACCCTCCTGCTGTTAATTACATCCGGCATACTGGTCTGCGGACAAACTGCTGATCCTCTTGTGAGCAGCTGCATATCAGATGCAGGGCCCGGCGCCAAATACCTGAAGGATTTCCGTGTACAGCTTGGCAAAGCGGCAACTTCCGGTGAATTCAGGTATAAAGCACAAATGTCGCTCTGGAAAAACACAAAATACCGGTTTACAATGTGCAACTCTGAGGGCTCCCAGGGAAAGCTCATTATGAGTATCAGGGATGATGCCAATAAGCTGGTCGTTTCATCCTTTGATCAGAAAACAGGCAAAATATATCCATATGTCGATTTTATATGCAACAGGAGCGGCATATACCAGGTTAGTTTTGACTTCACCGACGGACAGCAGGGATCTGGAGTGGGAGTCGTTTCTATGGTCAGGTGACATTCTCAGAAAACATACAGCACCTGCAGCAATACGATAAGCAATAAGAATCCTGAAAACATAATCTCGGGAATCAGTTTCTTCCTGGTAAAAACAAAATAGTGTGCCAGTATGTAGCTGGCAGAAATGCCTGTAATCCATACTGTCTCAACTGAAACAGAAGGAAGTGAGAAATACACAGCAAGTGAAATGAATAATGCCCACAGGAGCAGAAAAAAGGTTTTTCGTGATTTTATTTTCTTTGAATTCATCTGCATCACCAGATATATTAAACTGATAATGAAAATCATCCCCGTAACAATCAGGACTATTATTGCCAGTCGGGAGAAATCATACCCGGGAGATTTCCCGAACAGATTATGGGTTATATCAGATAAAAAGATCCCCAGGTCTTTCCCCAATACATAATAAAGACCGGTTATAAGGAGATAAGGTGTGAGGAGCCCGAGAATAGTTATTGCCGGCTCTTTAAAATTTCCCGATCTCAAAAGCGTTACACCTATTATCACCAGCAGCCCAAACCAGATTATGTTTATATAAAACAGGCTTCCTATGCTGATCAGTATCCCTGCATCAAAAAAATTGAATGCTGTGCCGGGCTCTCTGTAGGTCTGCATAACCTTTATCACTGCAAGCATAAGAAATACTGCAGCCGGCAGAACCGGATTGAGAACCTGATTCTCAGGGAAAATTGCACTGAATAGTATATAAATGACAGCCGGCAGGAAAGTTCTTTCGTTAATAAAGAAGACGGAAGTATTGAAATATGTCAGAAGGAATATCATCACAATGACAATAATAAAAGAGAAGATCACACCAGCCAGCGGATGTGCCCCTATCAGTAGTTTTACAATACTGTAAAGGGGCATCGGACTGGTCTCATAGATAAACGGACCCGGCATCTGAGGATTCAGGAATGCTCCGATCCACAGTAATCCCAGAGTGACAGCTATCAAAAAGATAACTCCCGGCCCTGTTCCCTTGAATAATTTCAACAGCATTTCTTCCGGAGGTCAAACCCGATATCAGTTCTGTAATACATGTTTTCAAACGAAATAAGTTCTGCATTTTTATACGATTCATGCAGAGCTTCCTGCATTGTTTTCCCCCATGCGCTGACAGCCATTACCCTTCCTCCTGACGTAATTACCCTGCCATCTGTATTTTTAGTCCCTGAATGAAATAAAACACAATTCTGGACGTGATCCAGTCCGGATATCAATTTTCCTTTTTCATAATGCCCAGGGTACCCTCCTGAAGTCAGCATCACAGTTGTTACATGCCTGTCATCAATCTCAATTTTTCTTTTCGAAAGATCACCCTTTGCCACTCCTTCAAAAAGCTCGAAAAGATCCGACTTGATTCTTGGTATTGTAACTTCGGTCTCAGGATCTCCGAGACGGGCATTGTATTCAATTACATAAGGATCGCCGCCTGCATTCATCAGACCGAAGAAGATAAATCCCGTATAGGTTATCCCTTCATCTGAGAGTCCCTTTAAAGTCGGTTCAATAATTCTTTTCCTCACTTTCTCCATGAAGCTGCTGTCAGCAAAAGGTACCGGTGATACTGCACCCATTCCCCCGGTATTCAGTCCTGTATCCCCTGCTCCCACTCTTTTGTAATCTTTTGCTTCGGGCAGCAATATGTATGAATTTCCGTCAGTAACAATGAAAACCGATACCTCTATTCCCTTAAGGAACTGCTCTATCACGACTTTATGTCCTGCTGCTCCGAATTTTCCATCGAGGATGGCTTTGACCTCATTTTCAGCATTCTCAAGGCTGTCTGAAATGAGCACTCCCTTCCCTGCTGCAAGTCCGTCAGCCTTAATAACATAGGGAGGATTAAATGATCTCAGGAAGTCTGAGGCTTCATGAATTGCTGGTCTTTCGAAGCTCCTGTAGGATGCGGTTGGAATCTTATGCCTGGTCATGAAGGCTTTTGCAAAATCCTTGCTGCCCTCGAGCCGGGCAGCGGATTTATCCGGTCCTATCACCGGAATGTCCTTAAGATGATCATCGTCCCGGAAAAAGTCATGGATACCGGCTACCAGCGGCGCCTCAGGACCAACAATAACCATTTTAATCCCGTTAAACAGAACTGCTTTTTTTACTTCCTCAAAATTCTCCGGGTCCAGAGGCAGATTTGTGCCGGTGTCAGATGTCCCGGCATTTCCGGGACCAACAAATATTCGTGTGACCTTTTTACTCTGCCTGAGTTTCCATGCAAGAGCATGTTCCCGTCCGCCTGATCCCAGAATGAGGATATTCATTTTTCAGGAAATTTAAAGTATTTCAAAAGTAACTTTTAAATTGTTACTTCAAAACTGAAACCTTTATTTATTGAACTTTCAATAAAATCTTCAAGAAAATCCCTGCATGAAGAAACAGGAGAATCATGCAGAACAATAACTGATCCCGGCTTTATTTTCTTCTCCAATAATCTCAATGATCCTTCCGCTCCGACTTCAGGATCAAAATCATACGGCATGATATCCCAGAAGATTATCTTATATGTCCTTCTGAGATTCCTGAACTGTTTCAGCCGTAAATGGCCGTAGGGAGGACGGAAATATCTGTCAGATGTGAACACTGCCGCCGACTTCACACCGTTACAGTATTTTTCAGCCGGAGTATTCCACCCGTCTGAATGATTGTAACCATGGTTGCCGATAATATGTCCTCTGTTTCTTATTTCACCAACAAGTTGAGGATACTTTTCTGCGGCCTCTCCGGAACAGAAGAAAAATGCCCTTACATAATACTTATCAAGTATTTCGAGTATGGCTGGAGTGGAAATCGGATCCGGACCGTCATCAAATGTCAGGCACAGGATCTTTTTTCTGGTCTTTATCCTGAAAAGCGCTCCGGGATAAAGAAGACGGAACAATAACCATGGCCTGAAGAGCCTCATACTTATCTGGCTGGCTTAATAAAGCTTACTGTAATAAAGATTCATCATTGGTTCGATCCTGTCCATCATTGATTCGTCTTTCATGTTAATCGACATGCTATAAATATCAAGCAGCGCCTGCATATTTATACCTGTCGGATAATCAAGTCCGTATCGTTTATCAGGATTCAGGTTTATTGCATAATCGAGATATTGCTTTGAATAGTCAATGATGTCTGCTATAAGCTTCTCTCCTTCTTCCTTCTTTCCTGAGAGTATCAGGATTTCTGCCGGTCCTATCGAAAAAAAGTCATGAGGCATTTTTTCAGAAGGAACTATCTCAAGAGCCTTGTATGCAACCTCAACAGCCCTTGTTGTATCACCTGACTGAAGCAGTTCCCTTCCAAGATTCCCGAATATCCTCCTGAAGTTGCTGAACATTCTCCTGTTGTTTTCATCAAGGTATACTGAGGGATCTCCGGCATTTCCCCACTTGAACTTGTTCATCATGTTGTCGTACATAACATAAGGATCTATCATCCCGAATTCGCCTTGTTCAGATTCATCAACTTTTATCGGGACTATCCTGTAAGCCATGCCTTCCTGGACAAAATATTTTTCAAGCCCTTTATACTGGTGCGAAGGAACGGTAGTAGAGAAATATACCGGCCTTTTCCATTTGTTTGTTGAAAGAAGGTCCATGATAGCAAGATCGCCCTTGAATGCGTCTTCATCAGTGTATTCCCAGAGCATGGGAGATACTATCCTGTTTTTGAAATAGTCCTTTACTGTTCCGTTCTCAAGTACTTCAGAAGTGTCAACATCAATGATAAATTTGTTGGCAGGCAGGAAATTAAGATAATCGCCCTGTCCGCTGTAGTCGATCATATATTTTCTTTCATCCATGCCGGCAAACTGCACTATCTCATTCAGTCTGACAGGTGAATCAATCCGTTTGCTGACCGGCAGCTGTGTTCTGACACCATCAAGATATTTATCATTTCCAAGACTCAGGGGCATCGGATCAGATTCAAACGCTTTCTGCTTCATCATTTCTATATACCATCCTGCCTGTATATAGCTGAGATTTGCCACTCTCACATCTGTTCTGATTCCTTCAACATCCTGAACGTACCATACAGGAAACGAATCATTGTCACCATAGGTGAACAGAATGCTGTTGGGAGCGCATGACTCCAGGTAATTGGCTCCGATATCCCTTGCAGTATAACGTCCTGACCTGTCGTGGTCATCCCAGTTTTCAACCGCCATGAGTAAAGGACAGGCTGCAATTACGAGAACAAGGGAAATAACAGCAGCAACTTTATGATTGAGAAATTTCCGGAAAAGATCATAGATGAACATGAATCCGAATCCGATCCATACTGCAAAAGCATAGAATGATCCAGCATAAGCATAGTCACGTTCCCTGGGCTGATTCGGTGACTGGTTCAGGTAAAAGATAATTGCGAGACCTGTCATTATGAAAAAGGCCAGTATCAGCCAGAAGCCTTTATTGTCTCTCTTATATTGCCAGAATATTCCAGCCAGTCCGATCAAAAGCGGAAGAAAATAATATTTATTGTTGCCCGGATTATGTTTAAGATCGTCAGGAAGGTTATCGCTCCTGCCAAGCCTCGCATCATCAAAAAATTTAATGCCGCTCATCCAGTTCCCGTGCAGATCATTTCCATTTCCCTGAATATCATTCTGCCGGCCGGCAAAATTCCACATGAAATATCTCAGGTACATGTATCCCACCTGGTATCTGAAGAAAAAACGGAGGTTTTCCGGAAAAGTCGGACATACCAGTGTTTCCCGGCCCGAGCCTGTATTAAATGAATATCTCCTTCCCTTAACTTTTCCCCAGTATTTATATGCATCTTCATGTTCGGGATCCGGGCTCCACATACGGGGGAAAATTGTAGTGAACTCTTTATTGTATTCATAATCAGGACGATAATATGGAATATATTTACCGTTTACCTTATTGTAACCTGCTATTATTCTTTTTACAGCAGCAGGCGGAGCATTGTAGTACGGACCATGCAGTTTGGGGGAGCTTCCATATTGCTGCATGTTTATATAGTAAGCCAGTGAGAAAATATCTGAAGGATTATTCTGGTTCATGGGAGGCTTTGCCGACGACCTTATCATTATCATTGCATAGGATGAATAACCGATCATTATCACTGTCAGACAGGTCAGCACATAATTCAGGATCACCTTTTTTTCTTTCAGTGAATACCTGATGCCGAGAACAAGCAGGGCGGTAAGAACAGCCATAAATATCAGCAGCCCGCTGTTATAGGGCATTCCTAATACATTGACAAAAAGCAGTTCAAACCATCCTGCTATTTTTGGTATCCCCGGAATAATTAAAAAGACCATGAAACCGAGCAACAGGATGGAAATAATAAGTGTATAAATTACACCTCTTGTGGTAACTTCAAATTTCCTGAAGTAAAAAACAAATACCAGTACGGGAAGAACCAATAGGTTAAGACGGTGAATGCCGAGTCCAAGTCCCATTATATAGGCAATAAGCACTATCCATCTTCCTGATGAAGGTTCATCGGCCTGCTCTTCCCATTTGAGCATTGCCCAGAAAACAATACCCAGGCAGAGTGAGGACAAAGCATAAAGTTCTCCTTCGACAGCTGAAAACCAGAATGTGTCGGAAAAAGTATAAGCCATCGCTCCTGTTAGTCCGCTTCCGATTATTGCTGCTATATGTCTTGATTCAAGAGCCGTGTTTACAGTAAAAATCCTTCGTACCAGATGTGTAATTGTCCAGAACAGGAACATGATGGCAAACGCGCTGCATATCGCCGACAGCATGTTTACCAAGATCGCTGCTTTTGATGCATCGCCGCCTGCAAACAGCGTGGCGACACGTGCCACCATGAGAAATAACGGAGCTCCCGGCGGATGGCCTACCTGCAGCCTGAAGCCGGAAAGAATAAACTCGCCGCAATCCCAGAAGCTTACTGTTGGTTCAACGGTAAGCAGGTAAACTACAGCTGAAAGAAGAAACATGAACCAGCCTGAAATATTATTCCAGCGGCGAAAGGTGGCCCATACTGAATCCATAAATATTCTGCTTTAATGAAAAACAAAGAACGTAAAAAAATACAATATGAGTTAAACAACATCTTTATTTAACATCATTTTAACTTGTTTGATACTTAGCTGGGGGCTGGGGGGTAAAAATAGTATCTCCAGGGCTTGTGCTTCCATGGATCGCCGGCATAATTAATGCCAATTCTCGGGCTTGTTTTAATTGCCGGCTTAATGCCTGCATCCTCAATCCATATTCGATCTGAAACTGTGAGGTCCTCTCCGTAAAATGAACCATCAATTTTCAGTGCTTTAGTCAGCTTTCCCGGTCCGTCAAAACCCTCAATGCCTCTGATCAGAACAGCCTGCGGATTATTTTTTCTTCCTGCAACGAAATTGAGCATCCAGTACATCCCATAGACAAAATATACATAGATCTTTCCGCCTTCATGGTACATCACTTCTGTTCTGGCTGTTTTCCCTTTGCTGGCATGGCAGGCCCTGTCTTCAGCTCCCCGGTATGCTTCGGTTTCAGTTATAATATATCGCTGAATATCACCGCTTTCTGATCGTATTGCCATGATTTTTCCAACAAGAGCAGGTGCAACAAGAAGAACGTCACGCGTAAAAAAGATGCGTTTCAATCTTTTTGACGGAGTCATTTCAGTATGGAATTTTACTCTCAAATTGTTCCCATATTCTGAATGCTTCCTCTCCCCCGGCATCAGGCATATGAATGAAGGAAACTCTCCTGTCAGCCGGATCGAGTTTTATTTCACTGTAGATCAGGCTGTCGTTAAATCCTGAAGCTTCAGCATCGGAACGGTCGGAAGCATAAACCACTTTTCTGATCCCTGACCAGTATATGGCTCCAAGACACATCGGGCATGGTTCACAGGAAGCATATAGTATGCAGCCTGAAAGGTCATGAGTCTTCAGAAATTCACAGGCTTTCCTGATAGCAAGAACTTCAGCATGTGCTGTCGGATCATGTGAAAGCACAACCCTGTTATTCGCTTCCGCTAATATTTTGCCGTCTCTGGTGATCACTGCACCAAAAGGTCCGCCTCCCTCTTTAATCCCGCTGCCGGCTATTTTTACAGCACGCTTCAGGAATGATCTGTCGTTGGTCATTTTCTTTGAATCTTTAAGCCAAAACGAATCCAAAAATAAGCTTAGTTTGGCTTACATGAATAAAATCTGTTCAATATTCTTTTTTTTTATGAAATATGTTGTATTTTTGCAAACCCGAAATCAGAGGGTAATTACATTAATTACAAGTATATCAATTAAAAACAAATAACAAGTGAACACCTTAAGTTATAAGACAATATCGGCAAACAAGACGACTGTTGACAAGGAGTGGGTTATAATTGATGCTGAAGGCGCTGTACTTGGCCGTCTTGCAACAAAAATAGCCAGCATGCTGAGGGGAAAACATAAAACAAACTTCACTCCTCATGTTGACTGTGGCGACAATGTTGTAGTGATAAATGCTGAAAAGGTTATTCTGACAGGTGAAAAATGGACTGACAAGCAATATGTCAGGTATACGGGATACCCGGGTGGTCAGAAGTTCACATCTGCAGAGGCGATGCTCAAAAAAAATCCGATCAGCCTTGTTGAAGAAGCTGTAAGGGGGATGCTTCCTAAAAACCGTCTTGGGAGGGCTATTTTCAAGAACATGCATGTCTATGCCGGAACTTCTCATCCTCATGAAGCACAGAAACCAAAGAAAATTGAACTTAATTAACAACCAGGGAATTATATATGGAAGCTATTAATGCTATTGGAAGAAGAAAAGCAGCCGTTGCCAGGGTATATTTAAGCGATGGCAAGGGAAAGATTACCATTAACGGCAGGGATTATAAGGAATATTTCGGAGCTGACACACTTCATTATGTGGTTACACAGCCACTGGTTCTCCTGAATGCTGCTGATAAATATGATGTCACAGTCACCCTTGAAGGCGGCGGTGAAAAAGGTCAGGCTGAAGCTCTCCGGCTTGGCATAACCAGGGCTCTGGTAAAAATCGACGAGGAAAACAAAAAGTCACTGAAGGCTGCCGGTTTTGTTACAAGGGATCCGCGTGAGGTTGAAAGGAAGAAATCCGGAAGACCCAAAGCCAGGAAGAGATTCCAGTTCAGTAAACGTTAGGAATTAGAACTGCAATCAATAGAGATGCAAGTTTAGTATCTAAATTGCAAAGACTCCCGCAAGGCGGGGCTACTCTGCAATTGATTTAATGAATGTAAACTTAAATTTAAGAAAATGCCCAGAACAACTTTCAAAGAATTACTCGATGCCGGTGTTCATTTCGGACACCTGAAAAGAAAATGGAATCCTGCAATGTCTCCTTATATATTTATGGAGCGTAACGGAATTCACATTATCGACCTTGAAAAAACAATTACAAAGCTCGATGAGGCTGCTTCAGCCATGAAGCATATAGCCAAATCGGGAAAGAAAGTTTTGTTTGTTGCAACCAAAAAGCAGGCAAAAGAGATTGTTGCAGAAAAAGTCAAAAAGGTAAACATGCCTTATGTGACCGAGCGCTGGCCAGGTGGTATGCTCACCAACTTCCCGACTATCCGTAAGGCAGTCAAGAAAATGGGATCTATCGATAAGATGGCTTCAGATGGTACTTTCACCAACCTTTCAAAACGTGAGAGGCTTCAGGTCACAAGGCAGAGAGCAAAACTTGAAAAGAACCTGGGAAGCATCATTGATCTTACCAGGCTCCCTTCGGCACTCTTTGTTGTTGATGTTTGCAAGGAGCATATCGCGGTAAGAGAGGCTAAAAGGCTCGGCATTCCTGTTTTTGCAATGGTTGACACCAATTCAGATCCTTCCGAAATAGATTTCCCGATACCGGCAAATGATGATGCTTCAAAATCAATCTCACTCATAGTTGAAATCCTCTGCCAGTCAATTGAAGAAGGTCTTAATGAAAGAAAGCTCGAAAAAGATAAAGAGCCGATGGCAAAAGACAAGAGCTTAATAAGAAAGGAACTTGAAACCAAAGATATCCCCGAATCTCTCATTGAAGCAATAGTTGAAGAAGAGGAAGGATCGGAAGATGAGGCTGAAACTGAAGAACATGAAGATCATATCAGCCCGGTTGAAGAAACCGAAGAGGAGGAGGAAAATTAGTTATTAGTTAATAGTTATTAGTTAATAGAAAGAATTTTAAGATGGCTGCAATTACGACTGCTGATGTCGCAAAATTAAGAAGGATTACACTTGCCGGAATGATGGACTGTAAGAAGGCTCTTGAAGAAGCTGACGGCAACTTTGATAAGGCAATTGAAATAATAAGAAAAAAAGGTCAGGCTGTTGCCAGCAAAAGAGCTGACAGGGAAGCTACTGAAGGTGTTGTTCTTGCTAAGGTAAGTGCTGACGGGAAATTCGGTGCTATGACTGTTCTTAACAGCGAAAGTGATTTTGTTGCAGAAAATGCAGATTTTATTGCTTTCGCAACAAAGATTCTTGATCTCGCAATTACTGAAAAACCAGCAAATCTCGATGAGCTTAAATCCCTCAGGGTGGATGGAGGAAAAGTTGGTGACAAGGTTGTTGAATATGTAGGCATTATTGGAGAGAAACTGGAACTGTCATATTATGATAAGGTTGAAGCGCCATATGTGCAGGCTTATATCCATCCCGGAAACAAGCTTGCGACCCTTGTCGGCTTCTCAAAAGCCGGACTGGATGTACAGGCGTACAAGGATGTGGCGATGCAGGTGGCAGCAATGAATCCTGTTGCAGTTGACAAGGGTGATGTTCCTGAATCAATCATTGCACAGGAGATCGAAATAGGAAAGGAACAGGCGCGCCGCGATGGGAAACCTGAAGAGATGCTTGAAAAAATAGCTCAGGGAAAGCTCGGCAAGTTCTATAAGGAGAGCACCCTGATGAACCAGGAATTCATAAAAGACAACAAGCTGACTATCGGGCAGTATCTTAAATCAGTTGATAAGGACCTTACAGTGACCGGATTCAAAAGGTTCACACTTAACCTGTAAATGTTCGTTCATAATTCAATATCAAAGGTGGCGCCAGAAGGCGCCATTTTTTTTATATCTTTACAATAATTAAACCATGTTATGAAATATTCCAGGATACTATTGAAGCTTAGCGGCGAATCACTGGCCGGAAAA
>CAZGGZ010000015.1:0-49476 GCA_964525415.1 uncultured Rikenellaceae bacterium
ATCTCCTTCATCTCCTTGGTCGACTGAGCTGAAGCAGCCAGAGAAAAAATAACCAGAGTCAATAGCTGCAATTTCAGGCGGTATGTTTTAACTCTGAGATTATTCATTATAACAAATATATAACATTTTATATACGAAATACACCGGTTTTATGGTCTATTTCTTAAAAGTTATAAAGTAAATATCCTCTTTGATAAAACCTTAGGACTCTTTATAAATGGGGGAATAACCTGATTTTCCGTCTGCGACGGGCATCAGGAAAATGTTATCGTCAGGAGTATTCAGAGGGTATCCGAGATTCTGCAGAGTACTCCCTTTGCCCATGACTATTGGTTTAGCAAACAAAATTAAGAAAAAACCGGGAAGATAAACAGGCAGGTTTATTCTTTCTTATTGTCTTTGTTCTTTCTCCTGTACCATATGATAAACAAGATAACAATACCGGCTCCGGGCAGCAGCCACCATATCCAGCATTTGCCCTCTTTTTCCGGTGCAATGCCTGATTTGATCGTTTCAACCGGGATGTCCTTTGAACTGATGAGTTTTGCAAGGGCTTTGAAGAAGAGCTCTTCAATACCTGCTTTGTCCTTGTTCTTCAGTATGAAAAGGATCAGATCCTCCGGAGTATTAATTCCTTCTTTCTTAAGATCCAGTGAATTCAACCAGGAACGGAATGGCTCTTCAGCTGCTGCAGCAAGATCCCTGCGGAATTGTTCGGCATTTGTGTTGGGCAGTGAACTGACCGATGCAAGGAATTTAGCTAATTCCTTATCCTTAAGTCCTTGTTTTATAGATTCATCATAAACAGATTGCAACCATGCTCCGCCATCCCTGATGCCTTTTGTATCAGTTGCTGCAACAGCCTGCATGATTATTTTTCCGTATTCAGGATCACTGCTCAGTGCCATGAACTTCTCTTTGCCTGAGGTGATAGTAACATCGGGTCCGGCAAGTATTGCAGCAGCAATTTTATCAAGAGCCTCAGGGCCTGTTTTTCCTCCTGTCTTCTCTGCTATATAATCCTGAAGGTCATTCCACGTCTTGAGATTCAGTTCATAGATATCAATTTCACTCAGGATCTTTTTTAATTCAGCGTCTGTTGTATTCTTTGCCAGGTAATCAACGGCAGCCTGAGAAAGCACGTTATCCCTCAAAGCTATTTCAAGAGCCAGTTTGTCAATTTCTTCCGGAGTTATACCTTTTTTCAGGGCTTCTTCCTTGATAAATGATATCTGGTCATCTACTTTCCCAAATTGATATTTCTCAATTTCCAGTTCGGAGATGATCTTTTTAAGATCGTCGCCGGCACGGTTCATCTGCATTTCTGTCAGTGCGGCAATTTGTTTTTCTGAAATTACCCTGTTGTATTCAGGACGTACGACCTGCTGAGCTGTTTCATCAGGTTCACGTGTTATCAAAACATCTGCGGTCGTGGTGTTGTTAAATCTGTCAGTGACTTTAAATGAAAGCCTGTTTTCACCGATCAGGGGTACCATCTTGTAATAGAAAGTTGAGTCAGTCATTGGGAATGACTCTGTATAAAGAAGCGAATCGCCCAGCCAGTGCTCCACAACAAGCATTGATCCGGGTTCAGCCCTGACAGGGAATATAAGTGTATCTCCCTTCTCAACTGAGATGGAATTCCCGCTCTCAACTGACAGATCAGCAATAAAGTCTGATTTGGGCAATACTGTTCCGGGGATTATCAGGCTATCTGAAGGATATGTCAGGGCCAGGTCAAGATTCCTTTGAAACTTTTCTCCGCCAGGACCTTCATATGTAACCTCATAGTTTCCCTGCGGAAGCTGTAATTCATACTCTCCGGTTGCAGGATTTGAGTAAACAACAACAATCTGATCGGGTTTCCTGGTGTTCAGGGCAGTTATTTTTATCCTGTCATCCATATTATTAAGGAGATCAGCGATAGTCACAACTCCTCTTACGGTAAACTTCCTTGGATGCTCGCCGGAGAAGACCTCTACCCTGTAAATATCCTGTTCTCCAAAATTCCCTGGAACAAATTTGGCCAGATAGCCCTCATACCCTTCATTGATCGGTTTGAAGAACACATCGTCGTCAGTAGAGTTAAGAGGAAAGCCGGCATTCATGGGTACTGACCATTCCCCGTTCTCAAGTATTGTTGAATAGAATATGTCGTATCCTCCCATGTTATAATGTCCCCTGGAGCTAAAGAATAGTGTTTTGTCATCTTTACTCAGGAAGGGAGTTTCTTCGTGGTACGGGGTGTTTATTACAGGTCCAAGGTTAACTGCCGAACCCCAGTTACCTGAACTGTCCCTTGTCGATACATATATATCAAGGCCGCCAAAAGAAGTTTTGGTTTTACGGTTACTGGTGAAATAAAGCTTATTATTGTCATGGGAAATCGTTGCATGTGACTCCCAGTATTTTGTGTTGATGTTGTCATTCAGCTTAACCAGCGGACCCCATACTCCATTTTCAAATGTCGAAGAATGTATAATACCATCATAATCTGCTGAGCTGTATAGATAAAGGGTTTTGCCATCGTTTGAAAGGGAAGTAGGATAGAGGTCCCTATCGACCATGAGTGCTTCATTCATGTTTACAGGGCTGCTCCACACGCCGTTTCTTTTTGTTGAATAGAGTATTGCATCATAAAATGCCTGGCTTTGCGCAAACACCATCATTTTCTCATCATCGGAGGTTACAGGATTATATTCCGATTTGTTATCATTGATATTGCTGCCAAGATTAATCTCTTTTAAATAGAGAGGTACACTCATCAGTTCTTTTGCGTGCAGACAGGATTGGATCTGTTCCTCAACGATCTCAAGATTATAGATTTTTGGATCAAGGTTCTGCTTAAAAAGCTGATAGGTCTCAATAGCCTTGTCTATCTGGTTATTGATCCTGTATGCATTGGCCAGATAGTAAAGGGCATCATAAGGAGCACCCGCTTCCTTGTGTTTTCCCTGCCTGTAATTTGGATTTATGTTTTTTACCGCATCTTCAAGATAACCTATAGCCTTTTCCTTTTCGCCAGGTTTATTGAGATAACATTGTCCAATCCTGTATTTGTAGTTTGAATTGTTTGGAAAGTACATCAGGAGTCTCTCGTACAATGGAAGGGCTTCTTCGAAATCTTCAAAAAGGATCCAGCTTTCGGCTTCATAAAAATCCATCTTTATTTGAATCTTAGCCTGAGGAAATACATAACATCCTGAAAACAAGGTCAGAAGCGATGTTAGCAGAATAAGTCTTTTGATCATTTTCACCAGGTCTAAATCGTATTGTAAACCTCACATCCTCAGATTAGTATTCCGGTGTAATACCGTGAAGAGGTTTAGTCCTTTCAATCTCAATAATTAAAGATGCTAATATAGCAGAAATATTAAGAAATGGGCAAATTGTTATTATCCTTTTTTTAAAGCGGGATGATGATTTTATCAACCTGCCTCATGATGATGATTAAAAGGGCTATTAATCGGACATCAGGCAATTTCACCTGAATAATTTTCAAGTATCTCTTTTACCCTGTTCAGGAATTTTCCGGCAAGAGCGCCATCAATGACCCTGTGATCATAACTCAGTGAAAGTATCATTACCTGGCGTATAGCAATAACATCGCCATCAGGTGTCTCAATGACCGCAGGTACCTTTCTTACTGCACCTGTTCCAAGGATGGCTGCCTGGGGCTGGTTTATTATTGGAGTTCCTGCAAGATTATTGTAACTGCCGAAATTGGTGATCGTAAACGTGCCACCCGTTATTTCGTCGGGCTTAAGCTTATTGTTTCTGGCTCTATCAGCAAGATCATTGACGCTTTTTGCCAGTCCTGTCAGGTTCTTTTCGTTTGCATTCTTTATGACCGGTACGATTAGATTTCCGTCAGGAAGTGCCGTAGCCATTCCTATGTTTATATTCTTTCTTTTGACTATATTATTCCCTTCAACTGATATATTGATCATCGGGAATTCATACAATGCTCTTGCTGCGGCATCAATAAAAATAGGAGTGAGGGTTAATTTCTGCCCTTCAGCTGCCAGGAATTTGTCCTTTACATTGTTCCTCCAGTTCACCAGCTTTGTGACATCGGCATCTATAAACGAAGTTACATGTGGTGATGTCTTCTTTGAAAGAACCATATGCTCTGCAATAAGCCTTCGCACCCTGTCCATTTCTATGATCTCATCACCGGATGAGCGCCTGGCTTCAGATGCAGGTTTAACGGCTGTTTCCTTTTTCCCGGGCACTTCTTCAGTTTCCCGGGCTTTCTTCCTCAGGTCGAGCAGTCTGATTAAATCGTCCCTGGTGATCCTTCCGTCCATTCCTGTTCCATTGAGTGCATCGAGTTCGGCATAGCCTATACCCTCACGTGCTGCGATACTCCTCACCAGCGGAGATATGAACTTTCCTGAAGGAGTCCGGCTCCTCAGGTTATGTGACAGATCCTCGACTTCTTTTTTCTCATTCTTTACTTCTGTTATTGTCTCACGTATCCTTTCGACTTCCTTCTCAACCATTTTTTCTTTCCCGGGAGCAGACACGGCTTTGCTTTCAATTACTGCAAGCACCTCACCTACCTTTACCACAGAGCCTTCCCCTGCCATGATTTGCACAATAGTTCCTTCTGCAGGAGATGGCACTTCTGAATCAACCTTGTCAGTGGCAACTTCAACAAGCGGATCATCCTCCTTTACCACAGTACCCGCCGAAACCAGCCATTTGGTTACTGTTGCTTCAATTACTCCTTCTCCCATTGCGGGAAGCAATATGTTCATGCCTGCCATTTCCCTTTCGTTTTTTGGTGATGATTACTAACCAAATAACATTTAAAATGGGAAATTGTTTGAAATAACTGAAGGACTCTGAAACAATTATCTGTACAGATTCCGGAACCGGTTCAGTACTCAACTGGTCAATATTACCCGGCATTTCCCCCTTCATATCACCATTGTCAATACTAACCCTTCAGGTGATTCTATTCTTATTCTCTGTGGAAGAGATCAGGTTCATTTATTTATCTGCCGGATAGTTCATCACTTATAACCCCGGCAAGCCGCCTGACACCTTCCTCAATTACCTCAGGTTTAGAATATGAAAAGTTGATGCGCATCGTATTATGCCCGGCATTATTACAGAAGAATGTTGATCCTGAGACAAATGCGACGTTTTTCTCAATGGCTTTACGGAAGATTTTATCGGTGTCTGTATTGCGGGGCAGCGTTACAAAGAGAAACAGTCCCCCCTCCGGTTCTGTCCATGTCACACCAGCAGGCATATACTTCCTGAAACACTCTATCATGTGATTGCGCCTTTCACTGTAAAGGGCGATTGTCTTACTGAGATTCTTCTCGAGCAGACCTTTTTCAAGATAACGGGCAATGATCTTCTGTACAAAAGCTGATGTGCATAGATCGGCTGTCTGTTTTGCCATCACAATCTTATCGAGTATTTCAGGGTTGCCTAATATCCAGCCGACCCTGAACCCCGGAGCAAAGATCTTTGAGAAGGTGCACAGGGTTAATACCCTGCCGCTGTTGTCAAGCTGGTAGATCATGCGCTGAGGCTCTCCGCTGAAACGGACATCACGGTAGGGGCTATCCTCCACTATCAGGATGTCATACCTTTGTGCTATTTCAATTATTCTGATCCTCCTCTCTTCAGTAAGAGTGATCCCTGCCGGATTCTGAAAATCAGGAATTATGTAGATGAATTTTATTGTTCTGTCAAGCTCCCTGAGGCTGATAATTGTCTCTTCAAGCTCATCCGGCTTCATTCCCTTTTCATCCAGTGAGATCCCTTTCAGCTTTGCGCCATAAGCGGTAAAAGCATTGAGTCCGCCCAGGTAAGAAGGAAGTCCGCACAACACATAATCACCAATGTCAATGAAAATTCTTCCAATAAGGTCAAGGGCTTGCTGAGATCCCGTAACAATGATGATGTTGTCAATACTAAGATTCAGTCCGTCGCGTTTATGCTTTTCAACAATCATTTTGCGAAGCAGTGTATCACCCTCGGTAGTGCTGTACTGAAGGGCACAGGCTCCGTCTTTTTCAAGCACCTCAAGTGCTATCTCCTTCAGGTCTTCAACCGGAAACGTTTCAGGGGCCGGGAGCCCTCCTGCAAAAGATATCATATCAGGATTCTCGAGGTGTTTCAGTATCTCTCTTATTGCGGAGCGTTTCATGCTCTTTCCTGAATTCGAAAGGAATTTATTCACGGATGTCATCATTGATGGTAAGGATTGCGGTTATTTATAGCCCTTCCGAGTGTTATTTCATCAGTATATTCAAGCTCATCGCCGATAGCAACTCCCCTGGCCAGTGTAGTTATAAGTGTATTATAGACACTTAATTTCCTGAACAGATAATAATTGGTCGTATCTCCTTCCATGGTGGCGCTGAGTGCCAGGATTATTTCCTTTATTCCGCCGGCTTTTACCTTATCCTCAAGGGAGTCGATCTTGAGGTCCGAAGGACCTATGCCGTCAATAGGTGATATTATCCCTCCGAGTACATGATATAGTCCCCTGTACTGTCGGGTGTTCTCGACAGCCATTACATCCTGTATGTTTTCCACTACACACAATACCGATTTGTCACGTTTTTCATCATTGCAGATATTGCAAATCTCGGTATCGGAAATATTATTGCATACCTTGCAGTAATGGATGCCTTCATGGAGCTTAAGCATGCTTTCCCCAAATCTTCTCACCTCTTCAGGATCTCTTCCAAGCAGGTTCATTACCAGCCTGAAAGCAGTCTTCCTTCCTATCCCGGGAAGCGATGCAAACTCATTCACCGCATTTTCCAGGAGGCGTGAAGGGAACTCGGTAAAGCTCATATCGGATAGTTTTAGACAAAATTAATCCAATTATTATTCTTTTTGATGACTATTGGATTTTTTGCCTTGCTTTCTTTTTGTTATCCTTGCAAGTTAATTTTTCCTGCTATGTCGCCCGCCCTGATACTTGGAATATTCCTGATATATACCTCATTATTGTTTTTTGTAACCTGGTTAACAGCGAGGAGGGCTAACGACCAGTCATTTTTTATCGGGAACAGAAAATCCCCGTGGTTTGTTGTGGCATACGGAATGATCGGCGCTTCTCTCTCTGGTGTGACATTCATGTCAGTTCCGGGATGGGTCAGGGACACACAGTTCAGCTATATGGTTGTTGTCCTTGGATACCTGGTGGGTTATTTCGTGATAGCCATGGTGCTGATGCCGATGTACTACAGGCTAAGGCTCACAACTATATATTCCTATCTTGATCAGAGGTTTGGATTCTGGTCGTACAAGACCGGTGCGGGATTTTTCATACTGTCAAGGACACTGGGAGCCTCACTCAGGATGTTCCTGGTTATATACGTATTACAGGTATTTGTCTTTGATGCCTGGAATATTCCGTTCTGGCTTAATGCTCTTATCTTTATCATCCTTATTATCCTGTATACTTTTAAAGGCGGTATCAGAACCATAGTGTATACCGATATGCTTCAGACGACATTCATGCTTCTCGCGGTCATTCTGTCTATTTTATATATAAGCAAGGGTCTCGGAGCATCAGTCCCGGAGCTTTTTTCGAAAATCACCCATAGCGATTTATCAAGGATGTTCATAACCGACTGGCACCATGAGAGGCACTTCCTGAAACAGTTTTTCTCAGGGATGTTCATTACGATAACCATGACGGGACTTGACCAGGAGATGATGCAGAAGAACCTGAGCTGCAAAAACCTGAAGGAGGCTCAGAAGAATATGTTTACGTTCAGCGGCATTCTGGTTTTTGTAAATCTGCTTTTCCTTTTTCTCGGATCATTCTTATTCTTATATTCACAGAGCAAGGGAATAATTGTTGCAGCTTCCGATGAACTTTTTCCGACCATAGCCATTAACTACCTCGGACCGGTGGCAGGACTGGTTTTCATGATAGGGCTGATTTCTGCTGCTTTTCCAAGTGCTGACGGAGCACTTACCTCGCTGACCACCTCAGTAAGTATCGACTTTCTCGGACTTGATAAAAGGAAGGATCTGACTGAAAAGAAAGCAACCATGATCAGGTATGGTGTTCATGTCACGGTCGCCCTGGTGTTTTTTATAAGCATTCTGATATTCAGCAAACTGAATGACAAAGCTGTAATTGATAAGCTGTTTACTATTGCAGGATACACTTACGGTCCGCTTCTCGGTCTATATACATTCGGACTATTTACAAAACGGAAAGCAAATGACAGGCTGACACCTTTTATTGCCATATTATCACCATTAATCTGTATACTGCTTAACACATTCTCGGAAGAACTCTTAGGCGGATATAAATTCGGATTTGAAATGATCCTGGTTAACGGATTCCTGACATTCGCAGGAGTATGGTTTTTCAGCAGGAAAAACAGTTAACGGATCTCTGATTCTCCTGTTTCCTCTGTTTCTTCAGGTTCTTCCTTCTTAACCAATACATTGATCTTTTTATATGGGATATTCCACATCAGATAATAGCTTATCCCGTAACTAATGGTTTCTCCTCCCGATCCGTAACCGGGGAAATATATTGGTCTGAGGTCCTTCCCTGCGCCGGTATAAATAAGTCTCCTGATATTCACCGACCATCCCATGCTGAAATTCCTGAACATTTCAGCTTTAAATCCCGGTGATGCTTCAAGATAATGGCCGAGGTAATCTGATGAGGGGATTGATGATGTGATAGTTCCCCAGTAGTTTTCAAATTCAAATACTGGCACCTCATAGGTGAAGGAGCTTAATCCGTAGCGTAATCCGATTCCTGCCCAGTACTTGCCCATAGCTTTTTCAGGCCGGAGAAAATTAATATCAACTCCTGCCTTCAGAAAAAGACCTTTGCTCAGGTATTCATAATTGTACTGGGAATATCTGAAATCTGAATATCCTGCACCCAAGAAAACTCCCCATCTTTCATTCAGGTCAGCAGAAATGAATCCTTCCGCATTCAGGTTATTATTATCCGTTAAATAAATCACAGGTCCGGTAACCTCCGCGCCTATCCTTATTTTCAGGGGGATCTCAACCGTATCGGGAGGTTCTGTCTGAGCCCTGACAATAAAGGATCCTGCTGATAAAAGCATCAGGATATTAATACAATATCCGAAAATTTTCCTCATTGACTGTAGTTACAAACCTGTTCTTTATTATAATGGTATCAATCATATTCTTTGTAAATGCAAGTGAATCAATTGTATGATAATAAGTATATCCGCATTCCTTTGAAATGAAATGGGCATATGAATCATATGTCAGCAGAATCGTATCTGAGACGCCATTGATCCTGATCACAAAACTGCAGCTTTCTGCTGAAGGATTCAGAGGCAGGTCGGCCCGGTTGGCATTTTTGGTACTATTGTATAATTTATTCGACTCATTATGTATCCCATAAATTGTAAGGCTGTCGGGAGCTATATTTTTTTGAGTACTGCTGAGGTAAAACGGGATCTTCATTTCAGCCACTGTCTCCTCAAGGCATGATTCCGGTGTGCACGAAACCACTTTGAGAATGGTTACAATGAAAACAACAGCCAGAAAATTTGTTCTGAAACTTTTCATTATTGAAATTGAAGTCTGATAAATAAAAAAAATACTGTCTAAATATTCCGCAGGTACTCTTCTGCTTTCTTCAATGCCCGGACCAGACCTTCCGGATTCTTTCCCCCTGCAGTTGCAAGAAATGCCTGTCCTCCCCCTCCTCCGCTGATCTCGCCTGATATCTCCTTAATGATACTGACTGCATTTATATTCTTTTCTTTTGTCAGTCTGTCGCTCACCATCACAATAAGGTTTGCTTTCCCTCCTATAGATGCTCCGATGACCAGGATACTGTTTTCGGATTTTTTCCTTACTTCAAACGCAAGTGTCTTGAGAGTCTCAGCAGAATCAGCTTCAATCACTCCTGAGAGGAACCTTATATCGCCGATGTTTACAGCTTTTTCCTCAATTTCCTTAAGCGCGCCCATCGCCGTCTTTGCCTGGTATTTTTCAAGAGACTTCCTGAGAGAAATATTTTCCGAGATCAGCTTTTCAACACTCTCTTTCAGGCTGGTGGTGCTTTTCAGGAGTACAGCAATATCCTCAGCAGCTGAAAGTTTTTCATTAATATATTCAAATGCCCTGGCTGCCGTTACTGCTTCAATTCTTCTTATTCCTGCCGCTATTGCTCCTTCCGATATTATCTTGATGATGCCTATGCTTGCTGTGGATTCAACATGTGTTCCTCCGCACAGCTCTACTGAATCTCCGAATTGAACCACCCTGACAGTCTCACCATATTTTTCTCCGAAAAGTGCTATTGCACCCATCTCCTTAGCTTTCTTCAGCGAGATCTTATCAGTTATTTCCCTGTGATAGTTTTCCCTTACAAGCCGGTTTGCCACATCTTCCACCCTGAGCAGCTCTTCCCTTGAGGGTTTTGCAAAATGGCTGAAATCGAACCTCAGCCGATCAGGTGTGACAAGCGAACCCTTCTGCTCAACATGCTTTCCCAGAACCTTCCTCAGGGCATGGTGCAGCAGATGGGTTGCCGTATGGTTATTTGCGGTCATCAGCCGCTTTTCCACGTCAACCACAGCTTTGAAATTTGCTCCGGGATCCGAAGGAGCCTTCCCGGCGATATGAATAATAAGATTATTCTCCTTTACAGTATCGGTGATCTCAGTTTTTTCCTTTTTTGATTGCAGGAACCCGGTATCCCCTGCCTGTCCTCCCGACTCTGCATAGAAGGGAGTCTTGTCAAGCACAATATGACAGACCTCTTTCCCCCTGGTCTTTACTTTGCGGTATTTCGTAATAAGAACATCATCTTCGGTTCTTTCATAACCAGTGAATCTTGTGTCAGCCGATTCCCTGATGATCTCCCAGTCGCCGGCATCAAGAGACGCATCTTCACGTGATCTTTCTTTCTGGTTTTTCATTTCATTCTCAAATCCTCCTGTATCGAGCTCCATTCCATTCTCCCTCAGGATCAGCTGTGTAAGGTCAGAAGGGAATCCAAAGGTGTCATAGAGTTCAAATGCGATCTTCCCGGGCAATGTCTTCTTTTTGTCTTTCTTCAGGCGGGAGATCATTTTTTCCAGCATTTTCAAACCCTTGCCGAGTGTTTTCAGGAATGCGGTTTCCTCTTCAAGGATGATCTTGGATATCAGTTCTTTAAGTGAATTTAATTCCGGGTAGTGATCACCCATGGCTGAGGCAAGCATTGGAACGAGCCGGTAAATAAAAGCCTCTTCCATACCGAGATTATTGTATCCGTACCTCACAGCCCGGCGGAGTATCCTCCTGATTACATAACCGGCTTTGTTATTTGAAGGGAGCTGACCGTCAGCAATTGAAAATGAAACCGCCCTGAGGTGGTCGGCAATCACCCTCATCGCTGTGTCCCATGTTTCATTCACTCCGTATTTTTTACCTGTAATTGATGCGATTTCTTTTATCACAGGCTGAAAAACGTCTGTATCATAGTTTGATTTTTTACCCTGGGCAACCATGCAGAGGCGCTCGAACCCCATACCGGTATCAACATGCTTTGACGGCAGTAATTCCAGTGATCCGTCAGCTTTCCTGTTATACTGAATGAAAACAAGGTTCCATATTTCTATTACACGGGGATCGCCTTTGTTCACCAGGCTCTGTCCGGGCAGTTTCTGTCTCTGGTCATCTTCCCTTATATCAACATGAATTTCAGAGCATGGTCCGCACGGACCTGTATCTCCCATTTCCCAGAAGTTATCTTTTTTCGGACCCTCAAGAATATGATCAGGTTTATCAGGGAAGCATTTCTGCCAGTACCTGTATGCTTCATCATCGCGCGGAACATTCTCCTCGGGACTGCCCTGGAATACTGTTGCATAAAGGCGATCCCCGGGAATGCCAATCTTCTTTGTCAGAAACTCCCATGCCCATTCAATAGCCTCTTTCTTGAAATAATTTCCGAATGACCAGTTCCCGAGCATCTCAAACATCGTATGGTGGTATGTGTCATGTCCCACCTCCTCAAGGTCATTATGCTTTCCTGACACCCTTAGGCATTTCTGAGAATTAGCTATCCTGTTGTATTTTGACTGGCTGTTGCCAAGGAAAATATCCTTGAACTGATTCATTCCGGCATTGGTAAACATGAGAGTCGGATCGTTCTTGATAACCATTGGTGCTGAGGGAACAATTTCATGTCCTTTCGACCGGAAAAACTCTAAAAACAACTGTCTCAGTTCCTGTGCCTTCATCTTTTAATGGTCAGTGGATAATGTAAATATACCTGAATATTGGCTTGTAAAATTAATTTATTTGATTAGATTTGTCGATTGCCTGTTGCAAAAATTCGTAAATTCTGGACCGGCTCATGAGAAACCGGAAATATTTTCTGGACCTTAATGATCTGCAATACAAGCAGGTAAAGCTTCCCTGGAACAAAAAGCTTCTGAGGCTGCTTTTATGGCTTGCCATAACCACTGTTGTAACTGTTGTTTACGCCACTATCTTCGAAAAGCTATACGGATCACCCAAGGAAAAGATGCTCAGCCAGGAGGTTGATAACCTGAAACTCATGTACACGATTGCCGGCAAGGAGCTTGACAATGCCTATGAAATGATGAACGGCCTCAGGATGTCGGATGAGGTGCGATACAGGTCAGTGCTTGAAATGGACAGCGTTCCTGAATCATTCAGAAATCCCGGCTTTGGTGGTGTTGACAGATTCAGGGAACTCGACGGATACTTCAACTCGACCCTTATGAAATCCACACGGATCAGGGTCGAGGAACTTAAAAATATGGTAAATGTGCAGGATGAATCGTTCAGGGCAGTTGACGCAAAGAGAGTGGAATGGGAGAGAATGTATGAGTACCTTCCTATGATAAGCCCTGTTGATGTAACCTTCAGGTTAGGCGATGGACTGAAATTCAGGGAGGTGCATCCTGTTCACGGGAACCCGCAATGGCACCATGGACAGGATTTCGAAACCCCTTATGGCACAGAGGTATTTGCAACCGGTTCCGGAACTGTGATTGAAGCCGGATGGAATACAGGCGGCTTCGGCAATCATGTGCGAATTGATCACGGATATGGCTACCAGACTATCTACGGACATCTCAGCAGCATCGACGTTTCAGCCGGACTGAACGTGAAACGCGGCGACCTGATAGGGCTTACAGGCAGCTCAGGAACATCGTCAGGTCCGCACCTCCATTACCAGATCGACCAGTACGGTCAGCATAAGAATCCTCTCTATTATTTCAATAATGACCTGACCAGAGAAGAATATTTTGATATGATCCAGCTGCTCACATCAAGCACAAAATTCAGATAATCATTTAGTTGTAGTTTAGTTTTCTAATATTCCCGTTTCTCTGCACTCCATGTGCTGTTTTCTTTTTTATGAATTTTCTATCTTTGCTTCATTATGCCAAACTCAAGATATAAGTTTAATCCCGAATCTCTCAGTTTTGACAGGATCCGCCTTGGCATTGGAGCAATACTGCTGAGGGGACTGGCTTATTTCGTAGGATCACTCCTGATAGCCCTGGTATATTATCTGATATTTGCAATGTTCTTCGATTCACCGAAAGAGAAAGCCCTGCTCAGGGAGATAGATCAGCTGACACTGCAGTATGATCTGATCCACAGGGAAATGGATAACATCGAAAAAGTGATCGGGCAGCTTCAGGAAACTGACGATAATCTTTACCGGACAATTTTCGAAGCAGAACCGATCCCTGCAACCCTTCGGGAAGGTGGAGTGGGAGGTATCAACAGATACAAGGAACTTGAAGGATTTGACAATTCAAGCATCGTGGTTGAGACAACCAAGAAACTTGACAAGCTGAGGAAACAGATCTATGTCCAGTCAAAATCATTTGACGACCTGATAAGCCTGGCTGTGAGGAAAGAAGAAATGCTGAGGTCAATCCCGGCCATTATGCCAATTTCAAACAAGGACCTGACCAGAACAGCCTCAGGTTACGGATTGCGCATCCATCCCATCTACAAAATAATAAAGTTCCACGCAGGGATGGACTTCACAGCACCTTCCGGAACCGACATATATGTGAGCGGAGACGGAACTGTTGCTTCCATTATATCATCAAAACGGGGACTGGGAAACCATATAATTATAAGCCATGGTTTCGGATATACTTCAATATATGCCCACCTTGACAGATTCAATGTAAGAGCAGGACAAAAGGTGAAAAGAGGTGATGTAATTGGATTTGTAGGCAGCACAGGTATGTCGCTTGCTCCTCATCTGCACTATGAGATAAAGCTCAACGGAACGAATGTTGATCCGGTTAATTACTATTTCAATGACCTTACACCTGAAGAATATGAGAGGATGATTGAGATAGCCTCAAAGACCGGACAATCTTTCGATTAGATCTTCCTTAAACCTTTTTATGAAGAGTAACCTCACCCTTGTTTTGTTTTTAACACTCTTTTCAGCCTGTCAGACTCTATCCGGCTTTGCTTTTTCAGGCGATACCATTTCATCACGAAGGGAAATTATCATTACAGGCGTCGGAGATATTATGTTCGGAACATCATTCCCTTCAGCAAAGTACCTTCCTCTTCACGATAATCCCCTCCTGCTTCTCGGGAGCCTTGCTGATACACTTGCATCATCGGATATTACTTTCGGAAACCTTGAAGGATCATTCCTTGATGAAGGGGAACCGGTAAAAAAATGCAGGGATACTACCAAATGCTATCTTTTCAGGATGCCTGAACGGTATTCTTCAGCACTTGCTTCATCCGGATTCGACATTATCAGTCTGGCAAACAACCATTTCGGAGATTTTGGGCTTCCGGCGAGAAAACGAACAATGGAACTGCTTGATTCACTTGGCATTTTTTACGGAGGATTAGCTGAGCATCCATATTCTGTTTTTGAGAGAGACAGCATTATCTTCGGATTTTGCGCCTTTGCTCCAAATGCAGGCACTGTAAGCATAAATGATTTACCTGCTGCTGAAGCAATTGTCAGGCATCTTGCTGACACATGCGATATAGTCATCGTTTCATTCCATGGAGGAGCAGAGGGGGCAGATTATCAACGTGTTCCAAGGACTGATGAGATGATGTTCACTGAAAACAGGGGAGATGTCCACAGATTCTCTCACTTGATGATTGATGCGGGTGCTGATGTGGTTTTTGGCCATGGACCTCATGTTACAAGAGCTGTTGAAGTATACAGGGACAGGTTTATAGGATACAGCCTGGGGAATTTCTGTACTTACGGAAGATTCAACCTGAACGGACCGGGCGGAATAGCTCCTGTAATGAAGATTATTGTAAATGCCGTAGGGCAGTTTATTTCCGGGGAAATTATCCCGGTTTACCAGATCGCGGGAGCTGGCGTGAGGATGGATCCGGATAAGCGTGTGATCAGGAAAATCCAGGAACTTGTTGCTCTTGACTTTCCTGAATCAGTCATCCGGATTTCAGATAATGGTGAAATAACTTACAAACAATAATATGCCTTACAGGGAAAAACCAGTCGAGAAGCTCTATTATTCAATAGGCGAAACAGCAGAAATGCTTGATGTACCGATATCGACAATCAGGTTCTGGGAAAATGAATTTGACATCCTCAAACCTATGAAGAATAAAAAGGGGAACAGGATGTTTACTCCTGCTGATATTAAAAACCTGAAGATCATTCATCACCTTCTCAAGGAAGAGGGGATGACCCTTCAGGGTGCTAAAAAACGTCTTTCCGGTAAATGGGAAGAGACTGATTACAAGTACGAGATCAATGAATCGTTACAGAAGATAAAGAGCCTGCTGCTCGATTTACGTGATAGTATATGAAACTACAAGACCTTACTGCATTTCTCGATTCTGCAATTCCGCTCTCATTCCAGGAGAGCTATGACAACTCAGGATTGCAGGTTGGACTGCCTGACAAGGAGATAAATTCAGCCTTGCTATGTCTGGATATTACCGACGAGGTTCTCGATGAGGCGGGCTATACGGGATGCGATGTCATTATATCCCACCATCCGCTTATTTTTCAGGGTATTAAAAGACTATCAGGGAGAACAATAACAGAACGGCTGTTGCTTAAGGCCATCAAACAGGATGTGGCAATCTATTCTGCCCATACAAGCCTTGATGTTATTGGGAGCGGGGTTAGCAGGAAAATGGCTGAAAAGCTAAAACTTCAAAATATTAAGACACTTTCACCCCTGAAAGGCAGGCTAAACAAGCTGGTTACTTATGTACCTGAGGATCATATCGATAAGGTCAGGGAAGCCATCTTTAATGCTGGTGCCGGGATTATCGGCAATTATGATTACTGCAGTTTCACAACTCCGGGGACAGGGAGTTTCAGAGGGGGTGAAGGAACAAATCCCTTTGTCGGGGAAAAAGGTAAAATACATTTTGAAAAGGAAGTCAGGTTTGAGACAGTAATGTTTTCTCACATGAAGAACAGGGTTGTTAAAGCTCTTCTTGAAGCCCATCCTTACGAAGAGGCTGCTTATGATATATACCCGCTTGATAATGATAATATTGATATCGGGCTTGGATGTACGGGCGATCTGCCGGAATCTGTTGAGGAGAAAGATTTTCTTAAGGCTGTCGGAACAATATTCTCTGCCGGGGGTATAAGGTATTCAAAGCTTACAGGAAAGAGAATAACCAGGGTAGCGCTGTGCGGGGGAGCCGGTGGGGCGCTTATCAGTGATGCACTTGTGTCAGGGGCGGATGCATTCATTACAGCCGATGTAAGGTATCATAGTTTTTTTGAGGGAGGGAATAAAATGGTTATTATCGATATCGGGCATTATGAAAGTGAAAAATTCTCTTCAGAAATATTATACGATCTAATTATCAAAAAATTCCCTACATTTGCACTCCGGTTTTCGGAGGTAAAAACGAATCCTATTAACTATTTATAATATGGAAAAAGCAAAGGCACATGATACCGAGATTTCTGTTGAAGAAAGATTAAGGGCATTATTCAGTCTGCAGTTGGTTGATTCAGAGATAGATAAGATCAAGACTCTCAGAGGAGAGCTGCCTCTTGAGGTACAGGATCTGGAAGATGACATTGCCGGGCTTGAAACACGTCTGAGCAATTTTCGTGAAGAAGTCGCCACCCTTGAGAAATCAATTTCAAAAAAGAATAATGAGATCTCTGATGCAGAAGCTCTGATAAAGAAATATGAGGATCA
This sequence comes from uncultured Rikenellaceae bacterium, assembly GCA_964525415.1. GTDB lineage: Bacteria > Bacteroidota > Bacteroidia > Bacteroidales > VadinHA17 > LD21. The sequence continues at coordinate 17,178 of CAZGGZ010000015.1, forward strand.
GCAGAAGAATGTACGCAACAACAGGGAGTTCGATTCACTTTCAAAGGAAATAGAATATCAGAGGCTCGAAATTGAACTGTTCAACAAGAAGATAAAGGAATTCCATGTACAGATCGAGGAGAAAAAGGTGGTTATAGCCGAATCCGAAGGTACTCTTGGTGAAAGAACATCTGACCTTGAAAACAAAAGGGCTGAGCTTGATGAAATTATCGCTGATACCCAGAAAGAGGAAGAGGGACTTTACAAGAAACTTGACAAAGTGCAGAATATCATTGAAGACAGGCTTCTTACAGCTTACAAGCGTATCAGGTCGAATGCAAGGAACGGACTTGCCGTTGTGCCTGTTCAGAGGGATGCATGCGGAGGCTGCTTCAACCAGATACCGCCCCAGAGACAACTGGATATAAAGTCGAGGAAAAAGATCATCGTATGTGAATATTGCGGGCGCATTCTTGTGGATGATGAGATAATCAAGGAGGGGAAAATATAATCATCAGGATTTTATAGATAATGAGAGCCGGCCGGAAATGAGCCGGCTTTTTGTTTTAAATGGTTAATTTTACGGTATAATTAGTTAAAGATATGACCTCTTCTGAATTCAGGAAACTCGTTTCTGAAGGCATTCCCCCGGTGCTGCCTCCGCCTAAACCATATGATCACGATATCAATCATGCGCCACGCAGAAAGGATATCCTTACCAGGGAAGAAAAGAAACTCGCCCTGAAAAATGCCCTTAGATATTTTCCTGTAAGCTTTCATCCTGAGCTGGCAAGGGAATTTGCAGATGAACTCAGCAGGTACGGCAGGATTTATATGTACAGGTTCAGGCCTGACTATGAGATCAGGGCGCGTCATATTGATGAATTCCCTTTCAGATCAAGGCATGCGGCTGCCATAATGCTGATGATTTCAAATAACCTTGATCTCTCGGTAGCACAGCATCCTCATGAACTGATCACTTATGGGGGAAATGGAGCTGTTTTTCAGAACTGGGCGCAGTACCGGATTACAATGAAGTATCTTTCAGAAATGACGGATGAACAGACACTGGTCATATATTCCGGTCATCCTCTTGGTCTTTTCCCTTCTCACATTGATGCCCCGAGAGTGGTTGTTACCAACGGAATGGTCATTCCGAATTACTCTTCGCAGGACCACTGGGAAAAATTCAATGCACTGGGAGTATCACAATATGGTCAGATGACAGCAGGTTCCTATATGTATATTGGACCCCAGGGAATAGTCCATGGAACGACAATCACAATACTTAATGCAGGAAGGCTGGTCGACCGCGCAGGAGGCAGCCTTAAGGGAAAGCTCTTTGTTTCCTCAGGGCTGGGCGGAATGTCTGGAGCCCAGCCAAAAGCAGCTTCAATTGCAGGTGCTGTTTCAGTTATTGCCGAAGTAAACCCAAAGGCGATACAAAAACGGTACACCCAGGGCTGGGTGGATGAGGTGATCGGTGATACGGATAAGCTTATTGCACGGGTACGAAAGGCTAAGGATAAGAAAGAGGTGGTCTCCCTGGCATACCACGGGAATATTGTTGATGTATGGGAAAGTTTTGCCGATAAGGAAATATTAGTGGACCTCGGATCGGATCAGACATCATTGCATAACCCGTGGGCAGGAGGATATTATCCTGCAGGAATCAGCTTTGAGGAGGCAAACCGGATGATCCCGGAAGATCCCGGAAATTTCAAAGCTCTTGTGAAGAAATCGCTGGTTCGACAGGTAGAAGCAATAAACAGGCATACAAAATGCGGCACATATTTTTTCGATTACGGAAATGCATTCCTTCTTGAAGCATCAAGGGCGGGAGCAGATATACTCAGACCTGACGGAGAATTCAGGTATCCTTCCTATGTACAGGATATTATGGGACCAATCTGCTTCGATTATGGATTCGGACCATTCAGATGGGTATGCTGCTCGAATGATCCTGCTGACCTTGAAGTAACTGACAGAATAGCTGCTGAAGCACTTGAACGCACAATGAAGGATTCGCCAGATCAGATAAGACAGCAGATGGCCGATAATATTCACTGGATAAAGGAAGCAGGCAAGAACAGGCTGGTCGTTGGTTCGCAGGCAAGGATCCTTTATGCTGACGCTGAAGGAAGGATGGCGATTGCCGATGCGTTTAACAGGGCTGTGGCAGGAGGGAAGATCTCTGCACCTGTAGTTATCGGAAGGGATCACCATGATGTATCGGGAACCGATTCACCGTTCAGGGAGACTTCAGATATCTATGACGGATCGAAGTATACAGCTGATATGGCAGTTCATAATGTGATTGGTGATTCATTCCGCGGGGCAACCTGGGTATCGCTGCATAACGGAGGCGGAGTGGGATGGGGTGAAGTCATTAACGGTGGTTTCGGGATGGTCCTTGATGGAACGGAAGAAACAGGGAAAAAGCTCAGAATGATGCTCCACTGGGATGTGAATAACGGTATTGCAAGAAGAAGCTGGGGCCGTAATGAGGGTGCTCTTTTTACTCTTGAAAGGGAAATGAAAAGAACCGGGGGTTTGAAAGTCACAGTACCGTATTTTGCTGATGACAATCTTATAGAAAAGGTTATTCTATAATCGCAACAGCCAGAGCCATCATCCCCTCTTCTCTTCCCACGAAGCCAAGCTTTTCTGTTGTTGTTGCCTTGATTGAAACGGTATCCGGTGAGATTTCCAGGATTCCCGAGATAATTGATTGCATTTCAGGAATATAGGGTGCAATCTTAGGATTCTCAAGACATACTGTACTGTCGATATTTGAAACTTTATATCCTTTTTTACGTATAATACTATATACCCTTTCGAGTAATATTGTGCTCCTGATATTCCTGAATTCAGCATCAGAATCAGGAAAATGGCGACCTATGTCGGGCATCCCCGCGGCACCGAGGAGTGAATCACAGATTGCATGAAGGAGCACGTCGCCGTCGGAATGAGCGACAGAGCCTTTTTCCGAGGGTATCAGAACACCCCCGAGCCATAATTTCAAACCTTTTTCAAGCCTGTGGAAATCGATGCCCTGGCCTATTCTGGGATTCATGTACGCGATTTGGTTGCGTTCCTTAAAGCGCTTACATCGAACGAAAGAGAAAACCGAAGCGTGCGGGCAAGCGGATGGTTCTGAACGAGAGGCATCAGGTATGAAAAGTCAATAGTAAATCCGCTAAGCCTGAAACCGGCTCCGGCAGTGAAATATTTCCGGTTGCCTTTTGTCTCGTTCTCATGAAAATATCCTGTCCTTATTGCAAACTGATCATTATACCAGTACTCTGCACCATATGAATATGTAAACTCATGAAGCTCCTCTTTGAAACCTCCGGGGGCATCATAGAACGACTGGAAGATTGCAACAGGAACGGCAATATCCGGATCTTTGCCTGCAACAATGCTGTCAGGATTTGTGATGCTGTAGTATGGAGGTGTTGGAACAAGAAGCTTGTTTATGTCAATGGTCAGGGTAATTTTGTTATACTGATCCAGGTTTACTGTAAACGCTGTTCCGAGACGCATATTGATGGGGATAAAATCTGAAGTCTGTGATTCTGAATAGCTCATCTTCGATCCTATATTTGAAATATTTCCTCCGAAAGCAAGAAGCACCTCCCTGCTGAACAGATTAAGATCTTTCTGATAGAATAATGAAATATCCGCTGCAACAGAGGTTCCGGGTTTTGTATCCACCTCTCCTGAAGGAAAACCGCCGGTAAGGTTTGAATATATAAACCTGAAAGCAATACCTCCTGCCAGGTTATCCGTAAAAATCCTTGAATATCCGAGATCGAATGACCATTCATTAGGCTTGTAGTCCCTTATAGGGTTACCGAAATTGTCAGTGAACGAAACATTGCCAAGCGATGAATAGATAAGGCTTCCGTTTATCACCTGCTTCTGGTCGAATCTGTAATATCCTGACAGATAGGCGATATTGATATCAGAGACAAGATTTCTCAGCCATGGGGAATAGGAGATGCCAACGCCTCCCTTTCCGTCTATGAAAGCAAACTTCGCAGGATTCCAGTGCATGCTGTAAACATCGGGTGAAGTAGCTACGCCGGCATCGCCCATAGCGCCTGCCCTTGAGTCAGGAGCAATGGTTAGGAACGGAACTACCGTCTGAATGGCATTAAGTTCACCGCTGCTGTCCTGACCATATAGCATTGGACAGATGGCAAGGGTAACCGGTAATAGCAAAATAAGTATTGTCCTGTTTTTCATGCTGATTCTGCGAAAGTGCAAATATAAAACATTTTTTTTCCTGTCTTATTGTGTATCAGTTATAAAATGATCATTCTGCCTGAACCTGCTGCCACCTCTCCGCTGCCTGTTCTCACCGATACGCGGTACGGATAGATCCCCCTTCCGGCTCTCTGTCCGGATTCGCTGTTGCCATCCCAGACAACAGGAGCAAGCTGATAACCGGTGGAGACCGTTGAGGTCTTTATCATCCTGATAATGCTTCCGTTCATGTTATAGATAGCTATAGTTACCTCAAGTTCCTCATCAGGCCTGTTGTGCTCGGCGCTTATTTTAGTCTCATTCACTACAGGATTGGGATAGTTTAGCAGATTTTTCAGAATGAATTTCCCGTCTTTTTCAACAAGGAACAATATAGTCTTCTCTGAAGAGTTGTTGTAATTATCCCATGCTTTAATAGTCAGGTAATGACTTCCTTCCTTCAGTCCGGAGAGGTCATACATGATCTTTCCTCTCATGTAGTTATCAAAGTCATTCTCAAAATAGTTATTCAGGACGAATGATCTGTTCCTGTCCTTATCGAGGTATGCAGTGAGGTCGTGGCCAATTCCGGAACCGGTAGTGTTGATACCTCCTTCATCCTCTATAATTGCCAGCATGCGGGGGCTGTCGCTGGTTATTCCGCCGTTCCTGAAAAGGGTGTCGTTCATATACAGGGAGATATCAGGTCCTGTAGTGTCAGTTAGGGTTGTTTCAGCGAATCCGCCCACGATGATGTCCGTGAAGCTGCCGTTCATATCGGCAGATGAATCACTGGCATAGTAGCTTATCATGCCCTTGCCGAAGGAATAATCTATATCCCTGGGAACGATGAATGTAAAGCTGAATCTGCCGTTGGCTGACGTTGTTTTACCGCTGTAGAGGATATTGTTCCTGACATCAAATTTCATTGTCTGTCCGCCGTCATTTGCAAGGGTTCTGATCGATGAAACCTTGTCGTATACCACAGGAGAGATTACACCATTGAAATCATTAAGGGCTGATCCAAAGGCGTCTTCAATATGTCCGGATATTGTAACCCGCGACAGAGCCTTCAGGCTGTCGCTGCCATTTCCGGCATTTACATGGTTTATTGAATCTGTAACTACTTTCCCGTGCCACGGATATGCAAGCGTCAGGGCAGGATCGCCCAGAAGAGAGAAGTTTCTTTTGTTTGAACCGCTTCCCGAACTGTTCTTTGCAAGCCGTATGATATCTCCCAGGCGGAGGACATTACCCGCTGAATCCCGGTCAAATGCATAATTGAAAATATTCTTGTTCAGAAAATAATTCGGTGCAGAATATACTACTCTTGTAGTTGACATTAAAGCTATACCTCCACCGCTCTCATTCATAAGTACCATTTCGCCTGCTGATGATTTTCCGATCCAATCCCCCGAGGTGATATCTTTTTCTGCATCATCAAACCTGCTGAATTCGCATGTGGCTGTAATAAACAGTGGAAGTCTTGATCCGTTTTTCCAGGAGTTAATATCATCTGTTTTAACCACTCTTTCATGCGCCAGTCCGTTTTCGCTTCCATGTCCTACATAATTGAAGATAAGACATCCTGAATTGATCCGGTTGTTAATTGCCCTGACCACATCGGGATATGACTGACCGTTTACAGATGTGACCTGTTTGAAAGCATCGAGATAGATCTTGTCAACATTGAATGACGGAACGCTATCCCTTAGAAGGGCTGACAGTCCTTCAGCGTCCGACATATGCGTGTTCCCGTCCTCGTCATCAGCCGTCATGCAGATGATGTTCTTCCAGCTTCCCTGATTTGACGGATCGAGATACCTCTTTATTTTTGAAACCAGTATACGGGCGTGGGATGTATCAGAAGCAGGAAGGCGGCCGATCCCGATATCTTCAGTTCCCTGAGCCTCTCCTTCACCATCATCCAGCAGACCATAGAAATCATCGGAAGTGAATGATGAAATAACAATATGTGAGATCTGCGACTGGTATGTTAGTATAAAATTAGGGTTATCAGGAGGCAGGGTTTTGTTCTCAAATGAACCGTCGCCGAAAAGTAAAAGATACCTTAAAGGATGCCCGGTACCTTTCTGTTTCAGATATTTCATCCTCATATAATTCCTTATGGCAGCAATATCGGGAACACCACCCGAAAATTCGTTATATATCTCTTCCGGAGTTACCACCTGTGAAATCATTCCATCGTTGGACAGATGGAAATCAGCAAGCTCTTCCGCATATTTTTTAAAGATAGGATGTGTTACAATTATCATTTCAGCCGGATCTGAGCCATGAAGATCCTGATTGGGTATGAGTCCGGTTCTGATTATGGGTGAAAGATAATTGGCTTCAGTGAACAGAACGTACGATTTCACGGTATCCGTCAGGGCTTTGAAAGTTATCTTATCCCCGGTTTTCAAGTAGCTTATCCTGTGCGGATTATTCGGATCAGTAATGTCCCAGACGATTGGATTTCCTGAAAGATTCTTAACTGTGAATTCAGTGACCTGCCCGGGGCCTGCCGATCTTGCGTCAGTCAAAAATGTGGTTTGTCCGTTGAAAATATTGTTTTTCCTTGCCTGAAGTCTGACAAAATCGAGCCATGCCCATGCTGATGTTTCTCCGTTACTGAAAAACCTGATCTCAAATTTTGGTGATTCTGATACGGGATCAAGTGAAAACAATGAGTCAGTTATATTTGCATATGTACCGGTAGAGGCATACAGATTCACTGCCTGAACCTGCATATTTTTATGGATGGTTGTACCTTCATAGAATCTGAAAATCGTCGATACCGGAGCCCTTGCAACAACTCTTATTCTTGCCTTTATCTTTTCACCTGGCACCAGATTGGAAAATTCCGGATTTATTGAAATGCCTGTAAGTGTTGATAACTGCTGAAACCATTCCCTTCCTGATTTTTTAAGATTTTCATTCTCCAGCTCATGAATAAACAGGGCGTCGGATTGCGAGGAGAAGTACCCCGGAGAATCCGGGGGCTCTTCCACAGGGAGAATTCTCTTTCCCTGTGCACTCCCTGATGTTATGAAATAGAATGCAGTATCTGAATAGTTATGCCTTATGTGATCGTAATCACCGGAGGTTGAATTATATTTCCACCTGCAGGTTCCCTGTCCGTAAAAAAGCAGGTAATCACCCTCATTGAATATCCCGTCGGATCCTGTCTGCAGGTATGTTGCTATCTCCAGGAGGTCATCTGGTTTTGGATCGTCATTGTAATATGACATCTGACCGAAGTTGTTTGCATAAATCCTGGCTTTGGAAGGATCAGCAATACCAAGCTGCTTCATGGTTGAATAATCGATCCTGTAGACACCGTCCCTCAGCAGTGCCATTTTAAACCATGTTCCTGATGACAGTACTGAAGCTGAAGCATAATTATCTTTGACCGGCTGTGCGACAAGGCTGGACTCCAGATACAGAATGAAAGCGGGTATAATAAAGAATATCCTGTTCATCATTAACGGACAAAGATATGAATGTGCATTATGTTTGTTAACTTAATTTGCTTTTTTTGTATCAGGATTAAGGTTGAAATAATAACGTTGTCAATACGTTGATATTGCAGTAAAGGGATTTATGAATAAACTATTCCGGATATTGATTTTCCTGTTCCTTGCGGTGTCAGTGAATATCACCGGGCAGGAAGCCGGTTACGGACCCGGATACCAGATGACCATGACTGGCAATCCTGCCGTTACAGGAAGCGAAGGCGACGGTTATGTCAGGCTTTCATATATGAATTTATATCCGGGTAACGCCTATAATCTTCACTCTGCTTTTATTTCATATGATAGTTATTTTCCTTCGCTTCACGGAGGGGCCGGGTTGATTATTTCAGATGATTATATGGGAGGAATAATAAATGATCTGAAGGGGAATTTGTCATATGCATATTTTTTCCAGGCAGATAAAGACCTGTATTTCAGTGCAGGTCTGTCGGCGTCTTTTTACCACAGGGGATGCAGCTTTGGCGGAGCAGTTCTTCCCGATCAGATTGATCCGATGGGAGGGATTGTTTTACCGGCCGGGGAAACTCTTGCAGAAGAGGGACGGACAATTTTTGACCTTGGCACCGGATTCGTTTTTTATACCGGGAGGATTAGCGGAGGGCTTGCGGTCAATCACCTTGCAGAGCCTGATCTTTCAGTAAGCGATCTTGCAGAGGCGAAGCTCAGACGAAGGTTGTTTCTGCATTTCACCGGCGATTTTGACCTGGGAAGCGGAAAGAACCTTAAGATACACCCGCTGGGAATGTTCGAAATACAGGAAAATTATCTTTCAGGAGGGGTAGGTGCAGTGCTTGAAATCAATTATCTGTCAGTCAGTTCACTATTGCTGGCAAACAACGGAAAGAACCTGGATGTGCAGACCGGGTTCTCGGTTAATACGGGCAGGGCAAGCATCTTTTATAATTATCGCTTCAACCTTTTATCGGGACAAAACCTTCTTCCTTTTTCGCTTTTTCATCATACAGGCATGGCTTTTCGTTTAAATAATGTTGATAAAAGAAAAACAGTCAAAACAATAAATTTTCCCAAATTGTAGTTATATTTGATGTTTGAAAAAGCATTTTTCAGAAAAATTATTATATTTGAATTTCGTTAAAAGCCATAAAATTATAAGGAGTTATGTATAAGTTCAGAACATTATCGGTTATATTTTTAGCCTCTCTCTTCCTCGTGTCCTGTAGTCTTTTCAAGGGGAAGGGCGGTGATCCTAATGTTTCCTCAACTACGGGATGGAATTATAATGATCCGGATAATGGCGGATTTGAGGTTACTCTTGAAGCTGAGCAGGAGACCGGTCCCGGACTGGTTCTCATTGAAGGAGGGCGCTTTACGATGGGACAGGTACAGCAGGATGTATTGTTTGACTGGAACAATAAACCAAGGGCTGTAACAGTATCATCCTTCTATATGGATGAAACGGAAGTCAAGAACATTGATTACAGGGAATACCTGTTCTGGCTCAGAAGAGTGTATATTGATTACCCGGAAGTTTACAGGAGATCTCTGCCGGATACACTGGTCTGGAGAAGCCCGATGGGTTTCAATGATCCCTATGTACAGTATTATTTCCGGCACCCCGCATATAATGATTACCCGGTTGTCGGCGTCAACTGGCTCAAGTCAAACGACTACTGTCTCTGGAGAAGCGACAGGGTCAATGAGCAGCTCCTTATTGATGAAGGAGAATTAAATCCCGATCCTACACAGACAAACCAGAACAACTTCAATACTGAAGCCTACCTGGCTGGTCAGTATGAAGGTGTTGTAAACCAGCTGAGGGAGAGTCTTAATCCCAATCAGACAGAACGCAGAACCAACTTCGAGGATGGATTGCTGCTTCCGAGCTACAGGCTGCCAACCGAAGCAGAATGGGAATTTGCAGCATATGCTCTCAGGGGAAATACTTTTGAGGAACGGATTTATGAAAGAAGAATATATCCGTGGGACGGACATAATGTAAGAAATGCCGCTACGAGAAGTCAGGGTGAAATGATGGCTAACTTTGTCCGCGGGAGAGGAGATATGATGGGTGTTGCAGGAAGCCTTAACGATAATGCAAGCATTACAGCTGAAGTAAAATCATACTGGCCGAATGACTACGGTCTGTATGGCATGGCCGGCAATGTGAATGAGTGGGTACAGGATGTTTACAGACCACTCTCTCCTGACGATGTTGACGGATTCAATCCCTTCAGGGGCAACGTTTACACAGATCTGCGCCGGGACGCTAATGGCAATGTTGTTACTAAAGGCAACCTGGGAAGGCTCTATGTTGATACAGTCAGGGATGCTGATGTGGCAAACAGATATAACTACCAGAAAGGAGATTACAGGAATTACAGGGACGGTGACGTCCAATCGGCGATAGTACCTAACTGGACTGTTGATGATGGCAAAAAGGCTTCACTCAGGATGTATGCTCAGGATCCCGGAGCACAGGGAGCCGCTGCCGACTTTGTAACTCTTATTAATGATAACGCAAGGGTATATAAGGGCGGATCCTGGAAAGACAGGGCCTACTGGCTTAATCCTTCAACAAGAAGATTCCTCGACCAGGAAGAATCACGCGATGATATCGGATTCAGATGCGCGATGATCAGGGTAGGGAGCCCGTCAGGATTTTAAAAGAAATCAATCCTAAGAATAGCCTCATTATGGTTGCATAATGAGGCATTTTTTTGAAAAAATGAAAACGGAACAGCTTTATCATCTCTTCAGGGAATCCGCCGGAGTATCAACCGATTCCCGCTCAGTAACAAAGAACCAGGTCTTCTTTGCTTTATGGGGTGAAAAGTACAATGGCAACAAGTATGCTGCAGATGCACTTGAGAAAGGAGCCTCATGGGCAGTAATTGATGATGAAGTGTTTGAAACCGAGAAAACAATCCTCGTTGATGATTGCCTTATTGAACTACAGGCACTGGCAGCTCACCACCGGAAAGAAATGAATATCCCTGTTCTGGCAATTACAGGAACAAATGGCAAAACGACAACAAAGGAACTTATTGCTGCTATCCTTTCAAAGAAATTTAAAGTTCATGCCACAAAGGGAAACCTGAACAACCAGATAGGAGTGCCCCTGACAATCCTGTCAGCACCCGGGGAAACCGAGATGATGGTGGTTGAAATGGGAGCAAGCCACGTTGGAGAAATACGCACACTGTGCTCAATAGCCAAACCCGATTACGGAATAATCACAAACGTGGGTACAGCGCATGTTGAAGGTTTCGGTTCGATCGAAGGGGTTCTTAAGACCAAGACAGAGCTTTATGAATACCTGAGAAAAGTAAATGGCATTGCACTCTACAATGATAAAGACCCGATACTGTCAGAAAAAATTTTCAGGCTCGTGAACAGGGCAGTGCCTTTCTCAGATCCTACCGGCGTGGAACTGTCAGTAAAGCATCTGCCATCCGATCTGAACCTTACACTTGATGTCAGATATCAGCACAGGGAGTACAAAATGAATACAAAGCTTTTCGGTGTGTTCAATATTGAAAATATAAAAGCAGCTGTCGCTACAGGTTTGTTTTTCGGTGTTGATATGAAGGATATTGCTGATGCTGTAGAGAACTACACACCGGGCAACAACAGGTCGCAGGTAATGGTTACTGCGAACAACACACTTATATGTGATTCCTATAATGCCAATCCTGTTAGCATGCAGATGGCACTCGAATCATTTTCAAGGATCAATGCAGAAAAAAAATTATGCATCCTGGGCGATATGCTTGAGCTTGGGGATAAGAGTGAAGAGGAGCATAAAAAGATCCACAAAGTTCTGACAGATAATAATTTATTGAATGTATACCTGACGGGACCTGTATTCAGCAAAGTCTCGGCAGGCTTCAGGTTCAAAACATTCCGTGATGTGAACAGGCTGAGGGAATTCCTGAAGAGCAAGCCGGTAAAGGGATATCATATCCTGATAAAAGGATCAAGGGGGATGGCCCTTGAACAGATATATGACCTTCTTTAGCGATGATTACTCAGCTGGCTGTTGATTCTCTGCGAATTTGACATTGACAATCACAATCTCAGACCTGCTGCCGGATCTTACCCGCGGTCCCCATAGCCCGAAACCTGATGATACAATAATATGGGTATTCCCTTTCTTCAGATACCCATAGCTTAATTCGTACAAACTCCTGGTAATATAATTGAGCGGCCAGAACTGCCCGTTATGAGTGTGTCCCGACATCTGAAGATCAACTCCGTTTTTCTCAGCTTCCTCAAGATTTAAAGGCTGATGATCCAGCACAATCACAGGTCTGGAGTGGTCTGTATCTTTCATGAGATCAGCAAGCGAAGATCGTGGTTTACCATAATGCCTCTGTGAATCCCTGTCAAGCCTTCCGATCAGCTGAATGCCCCCGGGCAGGATCACAATCTCGTCTTTGAGGATCTTTATCCCCTTGCTTTCGATATATGGTATGGTTCTGTCAGCTCCTCCTATGAATTCATGGTTGCCGGTAATTCCAAAAAGACCATCCACGGTATGAGGCATCGTAAAGTATTTAAGCAGATCGCCTCTCAGAACAGGGCCCAGCTCGCCGTCCACAATATCTCCCAGGAGAAAAACAACATCGGGACTGGTCTCTTCAAGCATACCTGATAGTTTTTTGATGCTTCTTTTCCGGATGATGCTTCCAAGATGTATGTCTGAAACAGCGGCAATCTTCAGTTCTCTCACTTCGCCGGCAGATTTGTTTATGAATATCTCATATTTCTTCACTACGGGTATTACAGCGTTTATAAAACCTCCGAGAATAAGAATAACGGAAATACCTGAAGTTAACAGAAATGCCCATTTCCTGTATTGAAGCAGATTTTCCTTGTTGATGATTCCGGGTATCCGAAGTATAAGCGCTATGATATCGGAGAGTACCAGGAACATGAATCCATATAAAAGAAACGCCATCCAGAATCCGCCGATGATATTAAGGATATCGGTAAGGACTGAAGAATGTCGCGATTCAAGGATCTTGGCAGCTATAAAAGTAACTGCCACTGCAATAAAAATAATTGTATAGAGGATCCGCTTCTCTCTGACAGGAGGTAAAATATTATATCCCTTGAAAAAGATATAGGCGTTCCCGATAAAATATACGGAGAGTACAACAGAAAGGAAAATTATCAGCTGGTGGGTTTTCATTGATTTAGCTTTCGGGTTATAAGTTCCATGAAAGTTCTGTGTCTTCTGATATAAAACTCAAAAACGATACACTTGTTCAGTATCATGTCTGAATTTTCATTATCACCCAGTTCTTTCACGATCTTCCTTTTTTCCCTTAGCTTATCCAGGTTCCTGTAGTAATCCATATGAGCATTCCACACCGGCTTTATGCTTCTGAACTGTCCCTTAAGCAGGAAGAAGAGCGCTGCAAGACCATCGAGTATCCTCCTTTTGAAAAGAATATTTCTAAGCTTGTCGTCGGGCAGGTTCTTATATAACAGGTATAAACTGTTACGGAAGTTGAGGTATGTTTTGAATGGTGAATTGTATGGAAGCGTACCTCCTCCGACATGGTATACTGCCGATTGAGGAATACATGTCACCCTGTATCCTGACTTATGGAAGCGCCAGCAAAGATCAATCTCCTCCATGTGGGCAAAGAAGCCGGGATCGAATCCTCCGCACTGTTTCCAGGCTTCTGCACGCACCGCCATGCATGCTCCTGACGACCAGAAAACATCAGCAGTGTTATCATACTGCCCGGTATCCTTTTCAACATATGAAAGGATCCTTCCCCTGCAGAGAGGGTAGCCGTACTTATCAATAAATCCTCCTGCAGCACCTGCATATTCAAAGTGATCTCTCTGGTCACAGGAAAGTATTTTCGGCTGACAGGATGCGACATCAGGATTATTATCGAGGTATGTTATCATTGGTTCAAGCCATCCGGGGGTAACTTCAATATCGGAATTAAGAAGAACATAATATTGTGCATCAATCCGGTTCAGGGCAAGATTGTAACCTTCTGCAAAACCGTGATTTTCATCAAACCTGATAAGATTCACATCTTTATGATTGCTGATGATCCAGTCTGCTGAGCCGTCAGTTGAACCATTGTCAGCCACAAACAACGCAGTTTCATCATCAATGGTGTTACTGATGACATTATTGAGGAACATCTTCAGGTATTTAATACCGTTCCAGTTCAATATTACGACCGCTGTCTTAGCCATCAGGATTTTCTCGCTTATGTTTCCACCTGCGATGACTCCAGAGCCAGTACTCAGGTTTTTCACAGATTACTTCCTCAAGTCGCCTTACATGAGTTTCAGTGATCAGCTCCTCAGGTAGTCCGGCTGCATGATCGAAAAGAGTCTCGGCAGTGAATGTGTAGTAACCTCTTCTTATTTTCTGTATATTGAAGAAAACTATCGCCATATCATACTTTATGGCAATTTTTTCGGCGCCAAGGTAGACAGGAGTTTCCTGGTTCAGGAAATTGATCCAGAATTTTATTTCGCCCTTTGGCGGTGTCTGATCCGTCATGAAGCCGTAAAGAGCCCTCCTGCTGATACTGCGGTTCTTAATGATTTCCCTTATGACAAGTGACATCGCCGTGGGATCGCAATCATTGGTTGACCTCAGGTTAAGCATGAAGCGGTCGAAATATTTATTTTGCAGCGGTTTATAGAGAGGAACATTTCTCAGTTTCGTATACACGGGAAGAATGTTGAGCCATTCCCAGTTTCCGTAATGGCCGACAACCACCACCACATCCCGTCCCTCATCATAAAACTTATCAAGCACTTCCGGATTTGTAAGCTTCATCCGCTTCATCTGCTCCTTATTGCTCATATGAGTGAGCTTAAGTGTTTCAATAATCAGGTCGCAAAGGTGATGATAATATTTCTTTTCAATTATTTTCAATTCCATTTCGCTTTTTCCGGGGAATGAATTTTTCAGGTTTACTGCCACCACCTTTCTTCGATATCCGGGGAAATAATACAATAGCAGAAAGAGGAAATCAGAGGAAATATACAGTACCCTTAGAGGCAGGAGCGTAACCAGCCAGTTTATACCATTAAATATATAGAATCCCAGGGCTCCCATTTCAATGCCTGATTTAACAGTGCATAAATTTACTTACATTTTCCAGAAATTCAGGAAAAACGAGATTGCTGGCTGCAACAATCTCATTTCCCGAAATATTATTTTCATTGCCTGAGAAATCGCTTACGCGGCCCCCGGCTTCCCTTACAAGGAGAATACCTGCGGCAACATCCCATGGATGAAGTCCGTATTCATAAAATGCTTCAAATCTGCCGCACGCCACGTAGGCAAGGTCAATGGAAGCAGAACCCAGTCTCCGGATGCCGTGGCTTGCCTTGCAAAAATACGTAAGGCTCTCCATGAAATTACCTATCCTGCTGAAATCGGAATAAGGAAAACCAGTTGCTACAAGACTTTCTGAGAGTGCGCGGGCTGAGGATACATGCACCGTCTGATTGTTCAGCCAGGCGCCGCCGTTTTTCCAGGCTGTGAAAATTTCGTTACCGCCTGCTTCATAAACCACGCCGGCAACTATCTCACCATTTTCCATCAGGGCAACGCTTATTGAATATGGATGAAGTCCATGCAGAAAATTGGTAGTTCCGTCAAGAGGATCTATAACCCAGTTGTATTTAAAACCTGTTTTTGATGATGTGCCCTCTTCAGCTATAAAGCCTGCTTCAGGGAGAAGGATTCCAAGTTTTTCGACAAGCATTTTTTCAGAGCCCTTATCGACATAGCTGACAAAATCATTTAATCCTTTGGTTTTTGTCAGCCTGATATCGAATCCTGATGATTCTCCCCGAATGAAACTGCCTGTTTCAGTTACAGCCTCTGCAATTTCGCTGCATATATCCTTATATATAACCATTTATCAGTCAATTAATTCAATTATCATTTTGCCTGTCGGTGATATGGCATTCATTTTTATTTTCCTTATCTGACCTGCAAGTCCGGACTGCCATGGGTACTCAGCCCGGAGGTAATTGCCGGTAAAGCCAGAGATCATTCCGTTGCTGCGTGTCTTTTCGAAAAGCACTTCTGCGTTCTGCCCGATATTCTGATCCATGAATCTGGAATGTTTTAGCTCGGAGAGCGAAAGAAGCTTTTTGCTTCTGGCTTCTTTTTCATCATGAACAACCTTCCCCGGAAGATCCCATGCTGCTGTTCCTGGTCTTGCCGAGAAAGTAAATACATGCAGGTATGACAGGTGGAGCTTATCGATGAAGGAATAAGTCTCTTCAAAGTCAGCTTCCGTTTCCCCGGGGAATCCGACGATCACATCAGCTCCAATACCGGCAAGCGGGATTAGCTTCCTGATCAGTTTTACCCGTCCGGCAAATACTTCTCTGTTGTATCTTCTTTTCATTAGTCCAAGGATCCTGTTGCATCCGCTTTGAAGAGGTATATGAAAGTGCGGAAGGATTTTGCCGTTACGGCTGGCAATTTCAATCAGCTCATCAGTAAGCAGGTTGGGCTCTATTGATGAGATCCGGTATCTTTCGATACCTGCGACTTTCACCAGTTCTTTAATAAGTTGCGTGAACGACTCGCCGGTAGATTTTCCGAAGTCGCCGATATTGACTCCCGTAAGCACAATTTCCCTGACTCCTTTTTTGGCAATGCCTTCAGCTTCGCTTATAAGTGATGCGATATCTGCGTTTTTGCTGCGGCCTCTTGCCAGGGGCACGGTGCAGTATGAGCAGCCGTAGTCGCATCCGTCCTGGACCTTCAGGAATGATCTTGTCCTGTCACCGGCAGACCATGAATGATTAAATTTTTCGTTTTCCGAAATGGTGCATGAATGGACTTCGGCTTTTTTTCTTTTCTCAAGACGGGTTATATATTCAGCGATATCAAATTTCTCGTTTACACCAAGCACAAGATCAACTCCCGGGATTGATGATATTTCCTGGGGTTTAAGCTGGGCATAGCAGCCGACGACCGCAATAAAAGCTCCGGGTGACTGATTGATGAATCTTTTTATAGCCTGGCGGCATTTCTTATCTGCAGTATCGGTCACAGAGCATGTATTGATGACGTATACATCTGCTTTCTGGCTTGCAGGTATCTTTTCGAAATGTTCTTCAGGAAAAAGCCTTGACATTGTTGACGTTTCGGCAAAGTTGAGCTTGCAGCCAAGAGTATGAAAAGCTACCTTTTTTCTTTGATTATTCATAGTCTGTTTCACCCCCTACCCTGCCTTTCCCCATGGGGGAAGGAGTTGTTTTAATTTCCCCCTTGCCTTGTTCCGCCGAAGCGTCTACGCGAAGGCGCAGGGGGAAAAAGAAAGTGGGGTATATAGAATAAAAAAGGATTACAAAATTTATTAAGAGTCCTATTTCTTAAGTTTCGTCAGGAAGACATTTCTGAATTCTATGTCTTTGCCTTCGCTCTGCAGGGCGATATGACCTTTGTTTAAAGATACGCCTGTCCCTTTATTCTGAAGCACTCCGTTCACATACACATCAATTGTATTCGTTTTACAGGCTATTTCCATAGTATTCCATTCACCTGCAGGCTTTTCGGATGAGGAGGCCATTTTCTTCAGCACTCTTTTTGATTTATCCGTGCGTTCGTTCATATCCACACCTCCGACACAAATAAAGTCGCCGGCATTCCCTGCCGCAAGCTGGCACTCAATGCATTTCGGCCAGATGGTGTCGGGCTGCTGGACGTGGATAAATATCCCGCTGTTTGTTGCTTCCGGTGCCCATCGGTATTCAGCATGGAGGAGATAATCAGAATACTGGTCTTTGGTGCGCATGTAACCAAAAGGATTGCCGGTTATATGTATAACGCCATTCTGAACGGTAAAGACAGTTGCCGGGGCGACCGAAGGATCCTTAAGAAAGAATACCCAGTTTGTAAGATCTTTTCCATTGAAGAGCACGATCTTCTGTCCTTTGGTTTTCTTTGCTTTTACTGATGCAGGCTGTGCCGATGACAATGATGAAATTCCTGTAATGATGAATAAAAGGATGATTGATACTAAAAGCTGTCTGGTTTTCATAGTTCTGGGATTTATCTGGTTAATAATTCTTATTTGATACTAATTCTCATTTAATACTGATTCTCATTTGATAATCATTCTCCGATGAGAATCATTCTCATTTGAGAATCATTCTAAATAATCATATTACAATAACTTGCTTGCAAGTTCTGCCAGGAAGCTCCTCTCGCCCTTGACAAGGTTTACATGTGCAAAAATATCCTGGCTCTTCATTTTGTCCGACAGATAGCTTAATCCGTTCGAAGCCGTGTCAAGATAAGGAGAATCTATCTGCTCAATATCTCCTGTGAAAACCATTTTGGTGCCTTCACCAGCACGTGTTATTATGGTTTTAATTTCGTGTGGTGTCAGATTCTGAGCCTCATCAACAATGAAGAATATGCTGGAAAGGCTTCTTCCTCTTATATATGCAAGAGGTGTTATAACAAGTTTTTCTTCCTTCACCATATCGTTGATCCTGATGAATTCCGGACTCTGATGACTGAATTTATGCTTGATTACTGTCAGATTATCATACAGAGGCTGCATATAGGGATCCATTTTTTCCTTCAGGTCACCCGGCAGGAATCCAAGGTCGCGGTTAGCCAGGGGGACTATCGGTCTGGCAAGGAATATCTGCTTGTACCTTTTATGCTGTGCCAGGGCAGCAGCCAGGGCCAGCAAGGTTTTGCCGGTCCCTGCTTTCCCGGTAAGAGAAACGAGCTGGATATCAGGATTAGCCAGCGCTTCCAGTGCAAAGGTCTGTTCAGCGTTTCTCGGATCAATACCATAGGTGGTCTGCTTTATAACCCTGTTGAGAAGTTTATTCATGGGATTATAATGAGCAAGAGCACTTGCACCATTATTCTTCATTATGAAGAACTGGTGCCCCTTAAGCTCAGGCTCAAGACTGAATTCATTGGAGCTTACCCCTTCGGGAAGCTCATAAAGCTTGCTTATCAGGCCCTGGTCAACTCCTTCCAGTACCTTTATTCCCTTATAAAGATCATCAATGTTTGCGACTTTATCATTCTGATAGTCCTGTGCAATAATGCCCAGTGATTTTGCCTTCATACGAAGGTTAATGTCCTTGGTGATAAGAACAACGGTCTTGTTCTTATTTGCATTGCAGACATATTCTGCAATAGCCAGGATGCGATGATCGGATGTCCTCTCCGGAAATGACTGGTTCACTTTTTCCGAAAAATCCCTCCCGGTCTCAATATGCAGGTTGCCAAGATTTTCACCGAGAGGGATGTTGGCTGTGAGCAGCATATCTCCCGACAATTTGTCAAGTTCCCTTGTGAACTCTCTTGCATGAAAATTAATAAGGTCATTTCCTCTCTTGAATTTGTCGAGCTCTTCAAGCACAACTATTGGAATGATAACATCATTTTCCTCAAAATTATAAATGCATTTATAATCGTGGAGAAGGACATTGGTGTCAATAATAAAGAGCTTTTTATTTTGTTTTTTTGTCATACCCAATATCTTAATAATCAATAAAATAATAACAAAGAGCCCTTGCTTGCCCCGAAATGCAAAAATAACGAAAATATGGTATTAATTTGTAAGCATGTTGAAAGTATGTTAATTTGTATTATGGATTATCAGCACACAATAGACTTCCTTTATTCACAGCTGCCGGCATTCCACCGGATCGGGAAAGCTGCATACAAGGACAATCTTGACAACTCTATCAGGCTTGATGAGTATTTTGGACATCCCCATAGGAAGTACAGAACAATACATATTGCAGGGACCAACGGAAAGGGATCCGTGTCCCATATGATCGCGTCAATCCTTCAGGAAGCCGGCTACCGGACCGGACTCTACACTTCACCGCATCTTAAGGATTTCAGGGAGAGGATAAAGGTGAATGGTGATATGATCCCTAAAAAAGAGGTCACTTCCTTTATCATGAATCATGGTGATATTATCAAGCAGGTAAAACCTTCCTTTTTCGAAATGACGGTTGCAATGGCTTTTGATTATTTTGCCAGGATTAACACTGATGTTGCTGTAATAGAAACTGGCCTTGGAGGAAGGCTCGATTCTACAAATATTATCACTCCGGTCGTTTCAGTCATTACAAATATAGGGCATGATCACATGGATCTCCTTGGAAATACACTAGAAAAGGTAGCCGCTGAAAAGGCCGGGATAATAAAGAGAGAAGTTCCTGTCATAATCGGTGAAACACAACAGGATATAAAGAATGTTTTTATTTCACATGCAACAGATAAAGGATCTGATATCTGGTTCGCTGATAATAATTTCAGATGCATCCTTGATCAAACAATAAATGCTAACGGTGAAAGATATTTTAAAATAAATGATATTGCTGAAAACAAAATAATTCCCGGGATTACTCCTCTTGGAGGAGATTACCAGGCAAAGAACCTGCAGACAGTTTTTCAAATTTATAAGATCCTCGCGAAGTCATTTGATCTTTCAGAGAGCAATATTCTGGATGGAATAAGGAATACTGTAAAAAATACCGGTTTGCTTGGGCGCTGGCAGATCCTGAATCACAAACCGCTCACAATCTGCGATACCGGACATAACAAGGAGGGACTGGAATATGTGATAAGACAGATCAGGAGCGTTCCAAAAACAGGTTTGCATATTGTGCTGGGATTTGTCAGCGATAAGGATATAAATTCAATTCTGCCAATGTTCCCATCCGATGCGCATTATTATTTTACAAAGGCTTCTGTACAAAGAGCCATGGATGAAAAGACACTTGCATCAAAAGCTTCGGGATTCGGACTTAAGGGAACCAGTTACACTGATGTGAAAAAAGCACTCAGGGCAGCGGAAAGGAATGCCTCAGATACAGATATGATATTTATCGGAGGAAGCACATTCGTGGTAGCTGAGGTAATTTAATTTTATTATATTTAATATTTCAATAAATAACATATGAAAAGAACAGCAGCTCTGTACCTGTTACTGATGCTTTTCCTGCCGGCAGGAGCACAGGTCGAAAAGAAGATAGTTATTCTTCATACAAACGATCTGCATTCAAGGCTTACAGGTTATGCACCTGAGTCGGCGTATTCTCCGCTTTCGCCAAACGATGATAAAACCATTGGCGGATTTGCAAGGATAGCATCAATCATAAAGGATGAAAAAGAAAAGAACAGCGGGATAACCCTGGTGGTCGATGCCGGTGATTTCCTGATGGGAACCCTCTTTCAGGGACTGGAAACGAAAACAGGATTTCAGCTGCGCCTTATGAAAGCCATGGGTTACGATGCTGTGTGTATTGGCAACCATGAGTTTGACTACGGACCTGAAAAACTTGCAGATATTCTGAATTCAGCTGCAAAAGGAGGAGCGATTCCTCCTGTTCTGGCGGGGAATGCAGTATTTGATCCTGATCAACCGGAAGATGATTCACTTGAGAAGCTTTTCAATTCAGGTGTTATCAGCAGGAAATATGTCATGGAACGGGAGAATCTAAAAATCGGCTTTTTTTCTCTGCTTGGAGTCGTTGCTGATGATGATGCAGCATTTGCACCTCCTGTAACGTTTTCAAAACAGATACCTGCTGCCAAAAAGATGGTCAAAGAGCTTCAGTCAGAAAAATGTGATATAATAATATGTTTGTCACACTCAGGTGTTTCTCCTGATAAGAATAATAATTGGGCCGGAGAAGATTTTGAGCTGGCCAAAAAAGTAAAAGGTATTGATGTCATCATAAGCGGGCATACACACACAAAGCTTGATAAACCGATAATTGTAAATGGCATACCTGTTGTGCAGACAGGTGTTTATGGACAATATATTGGAAAACTTACATTGATATATAATGATGGAGTTGTCAGCGTTGAAGACTATTCGCTTATCCCGGTTGATGACAGGATAAAAGGAGATGAATCGGTCAACCGGCGGATAGAGGAACAGAAGGAAGCTATTACTGCAGAGATACTTGCACCGCTGGGATTGGATTATGACAGACGCATTGCTGAAACGGATTTCCTGCTGGAATGCAATGAAGAGGGGAATCTTCATGAAAGTAACCTTGGACCTCTCGTTGCAGATGCTATTTACAATTACATTAACCTTCATTCAAAATCAGGGACCGATATAAGCATAATAGCAGCCGGTGTTATCCGCGATAAAATAGTACCGGTATTTCAGTCAGCTCCTGATATATTCAGGATAATGCCGATGGGAGAAGGAAAGGATGGTGTACCCGGTTATCCGCTGGCAAGATTGTATGTGACCGGAAAAGAACTTAAAAGCATTCTTGAAATACTCATGGTAGCCTATAAATCTAATCCGGACTACTATATCTATTATTCAGGACTAAGAGTTGAATTTAATCCGAATAAGGGATTGCTCAGGAAAATAAGCAAGATCGAAATCATAGCTCCTGACGGAAGTACCAGAAATGTAGATTTCTCAAAGAAGAACAAATATTTATATTCAATCACTGCCAACTCATATATGCTGGAGTTTATTGGAATAATTAAAAAGATGAGTTTTGGTCTAATTAATATTGTGCCAAAGGATGCTGAAGGAAATCCGATTATTGATATGAAAACAGCAGTAGTAGACCTTGATGAGAGCAAAGAAGGGCTGCAGGAAGGTAAAGAGTGGCTCGCACTTGTCGAATACCTCTCCTCAATGAAAGACAAAAACAATAACGGAATACCGGAAATAGACGACAGGTACAGGAAAGCAATTCAAACATTTTTCAATGTAAATACTCCCTGAAACAGTTTCGTCAGGGGATCCTTTTTACCATTTGCTGAAAGGATTATCGACAACAAGCCGCGTCTTTTTATCGGCAACAGTCAAACCTATCCTGAAGATCGTTTCGGTTATAAGCTCCATCTTTTCAAAATCGATCTTCTCAGCAACATCTCCCGGTTCGTGATAATCAGTATGAAGTCCTGAAGAGAAGAACAGCACAGGAATATCGTTCTTGACGAAGTTGTAGTGATCGCTCCTGGTAAATAGCTGTAGAGGATGCTTCCTGCCGCTCAGGCTGTAGTCGAAATCAAGTCTTGTTGACTTATCAATATCATCAGCTATGGCACTCAGTTCAGAGCTCTGATTGCCGGTAATTACAAACACTCCGTAAGGACCTGTCATAGGTGTATCCTTTGTTGTATCAGCTACCCCCTTGATCCTGCCGATCATATCTATGTTCAGATCCACAAGCGTTTTTTCAAGCGGTACCAGCGGATTATCTACATATGATTTTGATCCGAAAAGGCCTATCTCCTCACCGGAAACCCAAAGGAACATCACTGACCGGAGAGGCTTTTTTTCAAGGCTCTGAAACGCTTCGGCAATTGAAAGGAGTGCGGCGCAGCCTGAAGCATCATCATCTGCACCTGGATTTATTCTGCCACCCGATTCTCCTATATGGTCTGAATGAGCAGAAAAAATCACATATTCATTTTTGAGTTCAGGATCACTCCCCTCAATACAGGCAGCAACATTATTCAGGGTAATATCCTCTGTCTTCACGGCTTCATTGAACAGCAGCTTTTTACCCTTTATTTCGAACGACTGAGGCTTAAGGTCTGTATCGATTTTATTCTGAAGCTCTTCAAGAGTATATCCTGTTCCTTTCAGCAGTTCGTCAGCAACCGACCGGTGAACAAACAGTATCTTGGGCATGCCGGGCATAGATATTGTTACAGGTTTTTCACCCTTAAGGCTTTTTGATGAGTTGAGCTCTCCCGAAATGCCGGGGTTCTTTTCTTCAAGCGATTTTGTACCCGATTTTGGATCCATAACAATAAGAACAGCTTTTGCCTTTGAAAACATCAGAAATGTCAGTTTAGCCTGGATGCTCATAAATGAATTCCAGCTTGTGCCTTCAAAGAAAAATTTCTTCCCGTCTTCCGAAGAGGGAGCCCTGTTCATAACCAGAAGGATCTTGCCTTCGGGTTTGATGTTCTCAAAGTCATTATATCCGTACTTATCCTGTTTCAGTCCATAACCTGCAAATATCACCTCTCCTTCGAAGCTGAATTCTGAAGGTCCTGTTGGTAAAAGCTGATAAACAGGCTTCCTTATCGTAATTGTATCATTGCCTGCGGATATGATCTGCACTTTAGTCTTTTCCAGATCTATTGAATTTCTGACAATAGTATAAGGCTGACGGTAACTTGAGCCGTTTGCAGGCTTTAGCCCCAGCAGCTTTGCCTGTGATATAATAAATTCCTGAGCCAGTTCGAGCCCGGCTTCCCCGTTTGCTCTTCCCTTCAGGTGGGGAGACGCAAGGAAGGAGACATAGCTCTCAAGATCTTCAGGAGTTATAACATCAGCTGGTGATGATTTTTTCTGCGCATGGGCAGGAATAACCAGGGATATGAGTACTGCAATGATAATCAGCCGGCAGATTCTGTTTTTCATTTTTTTTGGCATGTTAGAAGAGCACTAAAGGTAAAAAAGTTTTCCGGTTTGACTTCCGGATGTCAGGGGTTAAGATGTAAACTGTTTCAATTTGCCACACACTTATCATTAATGCTATGATCTGAAGCAGAATTTTATAAATTTGCGGACTAATTCAGCTTTGAAATGCAGGTCAGTATATTTTTCTGGATAGGTTTTCATGTATTTATTTTCCTGATGCTGGCACTTGACCTGGGCATTTTCAACAAGAAAGCACATAAGGTACCTGTAAAAGAAGCGCTCATCTGGAGTTCAGTATGGATCTCCTTAGCCCTGCTCTTCAGTTTATTCATCCTTTATGAATTTGGAAAAACGAGGACACTTGAATTCCTGACAGGGTATGTGATTGAGTATTCCTTAAGTGTTGACAATATTTTTGTTTTCATTCTGATCTTCTCATTCTTTGCCGTGAAAGATGAGTATCAGCACAGGATACTTTTCTGGGGCATCATTGGGGCTCTTGTGATGAGAGGTATTTTCATTTTTACCGGTGTGGCACTTATTCACAAGTTTCACTGGATCGTGATAATATTCGGCGGCTTCCTTGTCTTTACCGGTATCAAAATGATGCTGCAGAAAGAGGTACAGGTTGATCCGGGGAAGAATCCGATCCTGAGATTTTTCAGGAAGTTCATTCCTGTATCTGATGAACCTCATGGGGGGAAACTTTTTTTAAGAAATAATCACAAGACCTATGCCACACCTCTGTTCCTGGTCCTTCTCGTAATAGAATCATCAGACCTTATTTTTGCAGTCGATTCAATCCCGGCGATTCTTGCAATAAGCCAGGAGACATTTATTGTATATACTTCCAACATTTTTGCAATTCTCGGATTAAGATCATTATACTTTGCAGTTTCAGGCATAATGAGGTATTTCCGGTATCTGAAAGTAGGATTATCGTTTATTCTCACATTTGTCGGACTTAAAATGCTGGCATCATTTTTCAATTTTGAGATACCCATTATGTTATCGCTGACTATAATTATTTCAATCCTTCTCATTTCCATAATTGCATCAATCTTAATTAAAAAGAAATAAGTTTGCAACTGTCATCCTGACAGAAGTTTATTATATTAAGGAAAGTATTATTTTTACCGCGTCTGTAATTAAATACATATACATTTAAAGTATGGTAAAAGAGCGCAGTAATGAACTCTAAAACTCAAAGGCAGGCTACTCCCTGGCCACTTATTGCTATCTTTATTATCCTTTCGACAAGTGCGATAGTGACAGGCTATTTCTATTACAGGAGTCTTGAGAAACATTTACTGAATGATACAGTCGGGGAGCTTTCAGCAATTGCAGACCT
Organism: uncultured Rikenellaceae bacterium; assembly: GCA_964525415.1. Taxonomy (GTDB): domain Bacteria; phylum Bacteroidota; class Bacteroidia; order Bacteroidales; family VadinHA17; genus LD21. The sequence continues at coordinate 42,677 of CAZGGZ010000015.1, forward strand.
TAAGGTGCGCCAGATTATTCAATGGCGCGAAGAACGCTTTTCAGATGGAGTTTTTCTGAAAGGAAACATTCCGCATGTACGGCAGTTCTCAAGAATTCTTAAAGAAAGCAACAACAGGCAGCTCAAAGCGGACCTCCTGTTGAGTCTGAAATCGTATGTTGAAAATTATGATTACAGGAGCGCTCTTTTCGTTGACAAAAATATTGATGTGAAGCTGTTCTATCCTGACAAGGATACAGTAATTGGCGATTACCTTAAGACCCGGTTGCCGGATGTGATCGAGGATGGAAACGTTGTGGTAACCGATTTGCACCAGACAGGAAAAGTAAGCTTTGCCCATCTCGATCTCCTTGTGCCGCTTAAAGATCCGGGAATAAAGGATACCTCTGTTTTTGGAGCGGTAATATTAAGGATTGATCCTGAAATTATCCTGTATCCCATATTACAATCGTGGCCAATATCAAGCGGGACTGCAGAAGCTCTCCTGGTGTACACTGAAGGGGACGAAGTGGTTTTTCTCAACCGGCTAAGGCATATGCAAGACGCAGAAATGGCTTTAAGAAGACCTCTTTCTGAAGATAAGCTTCCGTCAGCAATGGCTGTTCAGGGAATCAGGGAGACTACTGATGCTATTGATTACCGGGGAATACCTGTCATTGCTGCCATGAGAAAGATACCGGGCACTTCATGGTATCTGGTAGCCAAAATTGACAGGGAAGAAATCTATGCATCCATAAGCAGCAGGATTGGACAGGTAGTATTGATAATAATTCTGTTTGTCCTGACCTCAGGTTTCTTTATGGGATTCCTGTGGTGGACCCAGAGAGTAAGGTATTACCGCGGGAAATATGAAGCCGAACTTGAACGAATGGCCCTTGTGAAACATTTCGATTATATCCTTAAGCATGCCAATGATATTATTTTACTGGTTGACAAGGATTTCATCATTGTTGAGGCTAATGACAAAGCATGTGAAACATATCAGTTTGAACGTAAAGAGCTCATAGGCAGGAATGTAAACCATTTACGCTCCTCCCAGGCTACAGGCCAGTATGGTTATGATCTTAAAATACTGCGCGATACCGGGCATCTGACCTATGAAACAGTGCACAGACGGAAAGACGGGACAAACTTCCCGATTGAAATAAGTGCGCGCATGGTCGAAATCGAAGGTGTTCAGTATTATCAATCCATAGGACGTGATATAACGGAGCGCAAACATGCCGAGGAGATTTTGAGAGAGAGTGAGGACAGATTCAGGAAGATTTTTGAGGAGAGCCCTTTCAGCATGATCATGACAGGAAAGGACATGGGAATTATAAAGTCGAACTCAGCATTTTGCTCGATGCTCGGGTACACTGAAGATGAGCTTCATGGCATGACATTCAGACAATTCACACATCCTGATCATATCAGCAGTGATGATGTTTCGCTCCTGAGGCTGGTAGCAAATGATATACCGGTTTACCATACCGAAAAACGCTATATCAGGAAGGATGGAACCATCATATGGGGCTCAACAACGGTGAGCCTTATCCGGAACAACAAGGGGGAGTTTCAGTTTTCCCTTGCGATGATAGAGGATATCACAGCCAGAAAAACGGCAAGGGCGGAGCTGGACAAATCGTTTTCTCTCCTGAAGTCAACACTGGAGTCAACTGCGGACGGTATACTTGTTGTGGATGCAGACAGAAAGATCATTCAGTTTAATCAGAAGTTTGCGGAGATGTGGCATATCCCTGACAAAGTATTGAAGCTGAATGATGATCACGCTGCACTTGATTTTGTTTTTAATCAATTGAAGGATCCTGACGCTTTCATGAAAAAGGTGGAATTCCTTTATTCCGATCCTGAGGCTGTAACACAGGACATCATTGAGTTAAGTGACGGAAGGGTTTTTGACCGCTATTCACAACCTCAGAAAATTGGAGGTAAGTCATCAGGACGTGTATGGAGCTTCAGAGACATTACCGAACGTAAGAAAGCTGAATCAGACCTTATTGCAGCCAAGGAAAAAGCTGAAGAGAGCGACATGCTGAAAACAGCATTCCTTCACAATGTGTCGCATGAAATAAGAACCCCGATGAATGCCATCCTTGGATTCTCATCATTGCTTAACGAACCTGGTTTAACGGAAAACGAGCGGAAACAGTTTATTGATGTGATCTTTCAAAGCGGCAGCCAGCTGCTTTCAATAATTAATGACATTGTTGATCTGGCTACAATCGAAAGCGGCCAGGTTAATCTCAATATTAAAGAGATCAATCTGAATGCCGAACTAAGGAGATTGAGTGAGCAGTTTGGATATAAGCAAAAATCCCTGAATATAATATTAAGTCTGAAAACCCCATTGCCTGACAGGGAAGCAAACATACTTACAGACGGCACCAAACTTATCCAGATCCTCTCAAACCTGATCAACAATGCTTTCAAGTTCACAAAAAAAGGAAAGATAAGCTTTGGCTATAGCCGCAAGGATGATTTTCTTGAGTTTTTCGTCAAGGACACCGGTGTGGGCATACCTGCAGAGCATCAGAATAAAGTATTCGACAGGTTCTACCAGGTCGATAGTGCAGTATCAAGACAATACTCAGGGACCGGACTGGGACTTTCAATCTGCAAGGCGTATGTTGAGTTGCTGGGCGGAAGAATCCAGGTCAGTTCAATGCCGGGTGAAGGAAGTCTTTTTAACTTCACAATACCGTATATGCGGAAGGCTGTGAAAGCTTCGAGAAAATAAGTCAGTCCATTTTAACCTGATTTCAGGTTATCCGGAATTCTACGCTGAAATTTAAAAAATGTTAATTATTATGTTTTACCGAACATATTTCATCAGTCTATGTTTAATTAGTCTAAATAAATATAACTAAATAAATTGTAGCAATGAAAAGAGTCCTGATATTTACAGTAATGCTTGTGGCAGTAATCCAATTATTGGCACAGGATGAAGTCAAGTCAGTAAAGGAAGACAGAAACTTCAGGATACCATTGATTGGTGAAAAAGCGCCGTCATTCACAGCCGAATCAACAAACGGAGTGATTAATTTCCCTGCCGATTATGGCAGAAGCTGGAAGATTCTATTCAGCCATCCCCAGGATTTCACACCAGTTTGTTCTTCAGAGATACTTGAGCTGGCCTATCTTCAGAACCATTTCAGTGAACTTAATACAAAGCTGATCGTGGTTTCCACTGACGGGCTGGACACTCATTTTCACTGGAAAAAGGCTCTGGAAGAGCTCGATTATAAAGGAAGAACTCCCGTTAAGATTAAATTCCCGCTGGTCGATGATAATAATCTTGCCATTTCAATGCAGTACGGGATGATACATGCACCGACAAACTCAACAAAAGATGTCAGGGGTGTATTTATCATTGATCCCGATGATATTGTAAGAGCTATTTATTTTTATCCTCTTGAAGTCGGAAGAAGTTCGGATGAGCTCCTCAGAACTGTAACGGCACTTCAGACGACAAGCAGGAGCGCTGTTCTTACCCCGGCAGACTGGCGTTTGGGCGGTGATGTGATCGTTCCTTATCTTCCAAAGGCAGAAGTGGTTCCCGAGGGGTATTATGAGATTGCCTGGTTTATGTGGTTTAAAAAAGCAAACAACTGATATGCTTAAGTAGCAAAAAAGAGGGCGTCAAATACACGCCCTCTTTTATTTTGTAACATGTCAGAACAGATCCTACAGAAGTATCTGTCTTGCATATTTTACACAGGTTTTAACTTCTTTAACCGAAGTTGACCATGGTTTTACCGGGTATTCCAGTTCAATGTCGCATTTGATCGGCCATTTGTTTTCCTTTATCAGGAGCAGAACATCCTCGATCGGCACTTCTCCCTGACCCCATACCTGGTTTTCATTCGCCGGATCAGTTTTCGGTCCGGTCTTATCCTTCAGGTGTACGCTGAAGATACGATCGTGATATTTTTCTATAATCGTGTTTGGATGTATTCCTGTTGATCCATAGAAATGTCCTGCATCGAAGTTCATCATGACTGCAGGTGAAACTTCAAGGAATGGATCATAGCTGAAACCGGGCTCTGCAAACTGCATATGGTTGTGGAAAACAGCATACATACCGTGTTTTTCGGCAAATGGAGCTAGTTTCTTTACTGCTTCTTCTCCAATTTCTTCAGATACTCCCTTGGCTCCCAGAGCTTTGGCAGCCTTGAATGCATAGTCGATCTCCTCGTCAGACCAGCGTGCAGGAGAAAATTTAACTATAGGAATACTTATTCCGGCTTCGTCGAACATTTTCTTCACCTCTTCGAATTTTGACATAGGCAATGCCAGGCGCCATTCTTTAAGTTCCTGGTTGAATTTTTCCATAGCAGCTCTCATCTCCGGTGTCATTTCAAAACGCTGAAATCCGCCTCCGGGACGTGCGCCTGCAGGAGGACCGGCCGGGGCAGGGGCGGGTGCAGGGGCTGCAGCCGGCGCAGGTGGAGGTGTTTGAGGAGGAGCACCAGCTCCCTGTTGTGCGCCTGGACGTGGACCGAACATTCCCCGCATGGGATTCTGAGGTGCACCGAGGAAAGCTTCAACGTCGCTGCTCATCAGCTCAATTGAAGTTATTCCGCTTTCCTTGCAATACTTAATGATGTTTTCAACACCGCCGGGCAGATCGCGCCAGCTGTATGTAATGGCACCGATCTGAACACCTCCGAATCTGGAACCTGATTCTTGCTTGCTTGTACAAGAGAACAGCAATGGCATCAGGATCAAAGCTATAACTATCACTTTCTTACTCATTTCCTTATTATTTTAACTGTTAATTAATTTATTATTATTTATAACGTCCATCCGCTGCGGTACTCGTAGTGGAAGAGCTTGTCAGCTTCAGGCAGATTGGTGATCTTCATATTGGCTGCATCATATTCAAGGGTTATATTATTCCTCTGATGCAAAACAGCGATATTTGTAAGCAGCATGATCTCAGTCACTTTTGCTGCTGTTGAAAAGTCGTTGCATGATTTTTTACCGTTTTTGATAGCATCGATCCAGTCCTCGAAAATATTGCCTGTACGCGGAAGCCAGGGATCAGGTCCCTTGAAATCTTTGTCAGCAGGAATGAGTTCGGGCATTGCACCGTGGCTGCCGTGGGCAATGATACCTTTGTCGCCGTAGTATGTAGCGTCCCTCATTGCGCGTCCTGCTTCCAGTACTTCAGGACGCGGCGGCCTCAGTCCGCCGTCGCACCACATTACTTTTACAGGAGGCATGTAACCGCGGGCAGGGAACTCATAGGTCACCAGCTCGCAAAGGGGCATATAATCGGTGCTGTAGGGTGAGCTTGTTGCCTGGATCCTGGTCGGCATACCCAGGTTAAGAGCCCATATCGGGGCATCAAATATATGTGCTCCCATGTCGCCCATTGCTCCTGTGCCATAATCCCACAATCCTCTCCAGTTGAAATGAAAAGCTTCCGGATTATAAGGTTTTTCGGGTGCCGGACCAAGCCATACATCATATTTGACTTCCTTCGGAGGAGTCATAGCTGCAGGCCGTTTTATATCTCCCTGCGGCCAGAATCCCATCGGGCGGTTCGTTGACAATTGTACTTCCCTGACACGGCCGATGACATCTCCCTGGATCCATTCAACGGTTCTGCGGGTGCCTTCTGTTGCATGTCCCTGGTTACCCATCTGTGATACAACACCTGTTTCCTTTGCAATCTCAGCAAGCTTACGGCATTCAAAGATGGTCTTGGCAAGTGGTTTTTCTACGTATACATGCTTTTTAGCGCGCATGAAAGCAGCAGCAATAATAGCATGGTTATGATCAGGAGTACCGACAACAACTGCATCAATCGATTTTTCCTTATCGAGCATTTCCCGCCAGTCGCTGTAGATTTTGGCTTTAGGATACCCTTTGAAGATATGTCCGGCATAATTGGGATCCACATCGCATAAGGCATAAATATTAGCCAGCTTAATAACGTTGCCTTGTCCTGCAGCGCCCATCTGGACAGCAGCATTTGCATCAGGCTGTCCGCCCGGGCGTCCGCCCTGAGCCTGCATGCGTTTCATCATTTCGGCTCTCCTGGCCTCCTGGGCAGCGATTTGCTCCTTGGTCATTGGTGTACCGTTCATGTTCCTCTGCGGCCTTTCAATGGGAACATCAGGGGAACATATCTGCTGAATGTCGCCGCCTCCCTGGCTGCCTACACCGATACCTGCAACGTTGATCAGGTCACTGGGGGCTGTATAGCCCTTGCCACCCATAACCGAACGGGGTATTACAGTGAATGCAGCAGCTGCAGCAGCCGTGGTACCTAAAAAGTTTCTTCTGGAAAGACTTTTTGGATTCTTTTTGTTAAGATTTTCTTTGCTCATTTTATTATTTCTGGTTTTAGGTTTAGACCAATTATTGGTTGAATTTATGTAACAATCAGGTGTTTTAAAGATAACAGATTTAACAATAAGCATGCAGAGTTTAACATTATTTAATAAATTAATATTGAATTGACTCCAACAGGTTAATTTATTAACTTTGATACAAATAGCCTTATCAGGTCTTCGCAAATAATTGATAATTATAAGACAACAAGTTGGTAAACTTTATTCCCATACAGGTGAGTTGTTATTCCGGTTATAAAGCTGATGAGTATCCGATAATATTTACTTATCTAAATGAAAAGCTTGAAGTGAAGGAGGTTACAGACAGGTGGTATCAGGGGGACAATGATCCGGAGTTTCCGGTATCAAATTATTTTAAGGTGAGAATAACTGACGGGAGGGAACTTATCATCAAGCATGATCTGAAGAGTGACAGGTGGTATTTATGTGAATAAA
>CAZGGZ010000016.1:0-8445 GCA_964525415.1 uncultured Rikenellaceae bacterium
ACATTTTTGATTCAACGGTCAGCAGACTGTTTTTCAGAAGTTCAAGTGAATGCAGTCCGGACATTAAAGATATACCACTATCATCAGAGAATGTTCCTTGTAAGTATAAGGAAGGCTCAAGAAGACTTGTATACTTTTGAATATCTTCTTCCGGAATCATCCCGGATATATACTTTGCATATTCTGCCAGTGCCGAATTAAGTTGCTCACGTGTGCTGCAGCCTGGTTCAAGAAAATCCTTGAAAGGGGTACGATGAAAAGCCTTTGAAAGCTTTTTGTACTGAATCTCTATCCCTGTTTCAGTCTGTCTGATCTGATCCTGGCTTAAAGCAGGTTTGCCTGGTTCCCCCTCTGATTCCTGTACCATTTTTGTCTGAATATCTCCTATAAGAGTAAGCAGGCTGACTGTCTTCGCATGCAGCTGTTCCATCCTGGGGTAGCTCAATGAATCATGATACCGGGTCATCAGGGAATTGTTTTCCCGGGACAAATAACCGTACAATGCCTGCTGCTGTTCCTGGTGAGAATAAAAACCATCTTCGTATGATTGTTGAAGGTTGAGATTAATAAGAGCTCCCGGAACAACTATCGCGATCAAACCGATTGTCATGTAAAGGAACTTTGTGCTGATAGTATTTTCCTCCTTCCAGGTAAGCCAGGTATACAATGGGAAAGTGATGAGGCAAAGAATGATCATTCCTGAAACCATAAGCGTGCTTGCAAGCGGCCAGTGTTGGATCTTACAAAACATACCTCCCGCATAACAGATCAATCCAATTGCACCAAGAATATAGACAGGTTTTTTAGATTTATTCTCCTGATCCTGCAACTTGCTTGCAAGCAAGGCAGGAACATAGAAAATCAGTCCGAAAAGAGCTGCCAGGAGAAGAATTATTCCTGCTGCTGGCCAATGCTGTATCTTAAACAATACTCCAAGTATAAAACACATGCCGGCGAGAAATGCCGAAATGTAGAGGAAAAGCCTCTTCCTGTTGTGAGTCTCTTTCCAGAGAACTCCGAGGGCTGAAGGCATGAATACTAATGCCAGAGTCACAGCCCCGAGGGTCACCATTATACCAGCAAGGGGCCAGTGCTGGATCTTGAATAATGCGCCAAAGCCAAGCAACACTGTGCCGGCAATGCCTGAAATTTTCATAGTGTTTTTCATTTGTCTGTATTTTGAGTCAACTGCATAAAGTGTCTCTTCCTGTATCTCCTTTAATCGGCGCGATCCCATCTTTTGCTTCACCTTTTTATATGCCGAGCTGAAATCGAGACCAGATTGCATCTCGTATTCCACATCGCAGCATATATGATCGATCAGGTCCTCAAGCAGGTGGGAAAAGGTTATCTCCTGCCGGCTTATATCACGGCTTATCTGGTCAAGGTTGTGAAGGCTCAGTTCAGGCATAGCTCAACCGGGGATTAGGTTCAATAATGCGCTGAAGCGATTCCATGAACTCTGCCAGCTCTTTGAGCTTTTCAGCTACAACGGAATCTCCTTTCGGAGTCAGACTGTAGTAAATTCGTATACGGTTATTGAAATTCTCCGGTTCAGTGATCAGAACACCTTCACTTTCGAGCTTGTAAAGCACAGGATAAAGTGCTCCGTAGGTAAGCTTGATTTTGCCTTCGGTTAGTTCTTCCACCTTACGGGTAATTTCATAACCATACATGCGGCCGTTCTCCTTCAATAGTTTCAGAACTATTGTTTTCAATGATCCTTTTAAAAGTTCGCTTGATATCATGCTTTTAGTATATTTAAGATACTTATATATTGCAAATATAAATTATTATATTCTAATAATGCAAGTTTTTTTGAAGATTTTTTTGAAAAAAATTTGGATTATTTAAAAATCCCGGGCTAAAGCCCTGAAAATGTCCACCTTAGGATCTCCAGGCTGAAGCCTGAGGTTAGTCGGGGAGATTCCTCATTACGCCTCCTTCGTCGGCTTCATTCGGAATTGACAGGTATTAAATTAAAATATAGGGGATTTCTCAAATGCCTTGTCATCCCAAACGAAAAGAGGGATTCCATGTCTTTTAAATAAAACATAATAGAATCTGCTGCAATTTGTAAATTTGATAAATAGTTGTTTTTCAAATAACTATTGATTTATCATAAATCTTTTTAATAATATCCATATGAAAAAAGTATACCTGATGTTGATTTTTCTGATAATGCCAGTTTTCAGCGCTTATTCTCAGAAATGGTCATACCTCCTTAACGAAAAAAGTATTGTAAGTATAACCGAAGATAAAAATGGCAGTATCTGGGTTGCAACCTTTGAGGATGGGGTATACAAGATTACCGGCGATGATATTGATGAAATCAATAAGAAAAACGGATTATCATACCCCAACGTGAAAACTGTTTTCATTGACTCGAAAAACAGAGTATGGATCGGAACCGGTAAAACCGGAATTACGGCCGATGGAAATGGAATATGCGTCTTTGACGGAACAGATTGGAAATATTACACAAAAAAGGATGGGCTGGCTTCAGATGCCGTTTTTTCTTTCTTTGAAGATTCCAGGGGAAGAATGTGGTGTGGTACATCGAATGGCGTTTGCCTGCTGAAAGATGATAAATGGCAGACTATTGATGAAATAAAAATTGCACGTTTTACTGACCCTCAGTTCTTTGAAGACAAGGAAGGCAGTATCTGGTTCATGTATGAACGCGGAATTTTTAAATACAACGATAAGGGAGTAACTCAGTTTGATGAAAATTCCGGCCTCGGCTTTAATGCCGCTCTTTCCTGGGCTAAAGACAAGGATGGCAATTACTGGTTCGGTCATTTTCGCCGGCATTATTCAAAATTTGATGGTACTAAGTTCGAAACATATGATGTAGGTACATTATCAGTTGTCACTCTCTGGGCAGAAAAAGGGCAGTATACTCATGAACCTGTTATTACATTTGTCGACTCAAAAAACAGAGTATGGATAGAAGCCAAAGGTACAGGTGGGGGATTATTCATTTATAAAAACGGGAAACCTGAGAAAATCATGGAAAAAGAAAAATATACATATTTCCATGAAATAATAAATATCTGTGAAGATAAAACAGGAAATGTGTGGTTTGGCACTATCAACCAGGGAGCATGCCGGTTTGACGGATCAAAATGGTTTTATTATGAAAAACCTGAATTGCCTCATAACCAGGTTAATACTATATTCCCTGATTCCAGAGGCAATATCTGGTTTGGTACATTTAAAGGACTGGCAAAGCTTGAATTATGAAATCTGAAATTATCATCCATAACGTAAATGGCACGGATTTTCCTAAATATCTGCACTGAAGGTATCACCCTGGTCAAAGTCGCCTGATGTATACCCTCTCCTGAACCACTCCTTGCGCTGGGCTGCTGAGCCATGGGTAAACGAATCAGGATAAACACGCCCCTGGTATCTTTTCTGGAGCACATCGTCGCCGACTGAAGCTGCAGCATTCATCGCTTCTTCAATATCTCCCGCCTCGAGTGTGTTAAGCATTGACTCTGCATAATGAGCCCACATTCCGCAAAGGAAATCAGCCTGGAGCTCCAGACGTACCAGCAGCTGATTTGCCTGATTTTCACTCAGACGGGATCTCTCGCTATTGACCTGGTCAAGTATCCCAAGGAGGTTTTGGACATGATGTCCTATCTCATGGGCAATGACATAGGCAACAGCAAAATCGCCATATGCTCCGAACTTAGTCTTAAGATCCTCACAGAAGCTCAGATCAATATATACTTTTTCATCACCCGGGCAATAGAAAGGTCCGCTTGATGCTGTTGCATACCCGCATGCCGACTGCACCTGCCCGCTGAAAAGCACAAGGGTCGGCATCCTGTAGGTTGAACCGGATTGTGCAAAAATGCTTCCCCACACTGTTTCAGTGTCTTTGAGGACAACTTTTACAAACTGTGCAAGTTCTTCTTCTTCTGCGGTTGCAGTATATTCCCAGGTTTGAGCAGTGCTGCCGGTATCATTAAGAAGCTGCGAAGGATCTCCTCCGAGGAGCAAAATGAGAATCACAATAACGATAGTACCAATACCCCCGCCTACCGCCATGCCTTTTGGTGACATCCCTCTGCGATCTTCCACATTGTCGCTGCCTTGTCTGCCCTGCCATTTCATGATAATAAAGTTTAGATTGATATACAGGTTTAATTATACAAAACTATTTAATTTTGCTAAACTTTTTTATGCCTTTGCATGTTTATTTGAAAAAGAGATCGTGCCTGATAAAGTACTGATATCGAAAACCTTTCCTGTAACCGGTATGTCCTGCGCCAACTGTGCTGCCCGTATCGGTACATTTGTTAAAACAGTCCCGGGGGTTGTTAACGGATCAGTGAATTTCGCGGATAATTCACTGAAGGTGGAATTCCTGCCCGAAGAAACTACCCCTGCAGAAATAAGGAAGGCAGTCAGATCAATAGGTTATGATATTATCATAGATGAGGTTAACAGCCAGGAGCTTAAAGAGGAAGCGCAGCAGCAGTATCTGAAGAAGATCAGGATCAACACGATCGGGGCTGCTGCCCTGAGCATCCTGCTGGTTATAATCTCAATGTTCCTGATGGACATCCCGTATGCAAACTTCATAATGATGTTCCTGGCTATACCAGTTGTGTTCTGGTTCGGAAGACAATTTCCGGCAGGAGCCATAAAGCAGCTGAAACATCGTTCAGCAAATATGGATACCCTCGTTGCATTGAGTACCGGTATAGCTTTTCTCTACAGCACGATTGTCACACTGTTCCCGCATCTATTTGACAAAGAAGGCATACACGGTCATGTATATTTTGAGGCTTCTTCCGTTATTATAACTTTTATTCTTCTCGGGAAACTGCTTGAAGAGAAGGCAAAAGCAAATACATCATCCGCCCTGAAAAAGCTGATAGGACTTCAGGTTAAGAGTGTAACTGCAGTATTGCCCGGCGGTGAACTGAAAGAGATACCTGTGGGTGATGTGGTGCCCGGAGATCAGCTGCTGGTACGGCCCGGAGATAAAATCCCGGTAGATGGTATCCTCACAACAGGTAGTTCATTTGTAGATGAAAGCATGATAACAGGGGAGCCGCTGTCAGTCGAGAAAACAGTTCAATCCAAAGTATTTGCCGGGACAATAAATCAGAAAGGAAGCTTCAGGTTCAGGGCTGAAAAAACAGGAGATGATACTCTCCTCGCACAGATAATCAGAATGGTCAGGGAAGCTCAGGGAAGCAAAGCACCTGTTCAGCATCTTGTCGATAAGATTGCCGGGATATTTGTTCCTGTTGTTATTTCAATTGCCCTGTTGAGCGGTCTGGCCTGGTATCTTTCCGGTACTGAAAATGCATTGACTCATAGTCTGCTGGCAATAGTTACTGTCCTGATAATTGCCTGTCCCTGTGCACTTGGTCTTGCTACCCCTACGGCTATAATGGTGGGCATAGGGAAGGGTGCCGATAACGGTATCCTGATCAAGGATGCTGAAAGCCTTGAAACTGCTTATAAAATCAATACTGTTGTTCTGGATAAAACAGGTACAATAACAATGGGTGAACCTGTAGTAAAAAATATCGCCTGGAATAAAAGAACCGATATCAATAAAGCCGGTATCATTCTTCATGCCATTCAGAAAAGCAGTGAGCACCCGCTTGCAGAACCTGTTGTCAGCTACCTTGAGAGTTCAGGAATAAAAGGGAACAAGGTTACGGTTAATATTGAAAGCATTACCGGAACGGGAGTAAAGGCAATGACAGGTAATGAAGAATACTTCATAGGCAACAGGAGACTCCTGGAAGAGAAAAGGATCTTCATCGATGATGAACTGGCGGAACATGCAGGTGAATGGCAGAAGGAAGGTAATACGGTATCATATTTTACAAATGCTGAAAACGTACTTGCAGTGATTTCAGTTTCTGACAGAATAAAGGAATCTTCACTGGAGGCAGTCAGAAGCCTTCACAACCTTGGCATTGAAGTGCATATGCTGACCGGTGATAATAAGGCTGCTGCAAAATCAATCGCATCTGAGGCCGGTTTAGACAGCTATGTGGCTGAAGCATTACCTCAGGCCAAGCATGACTTTATAAAGAAGCTGCAGCAGCAGGGCAGAACGGTTGCCATGGCAGGCGACGGGATAAATGATTCGCAGGCGCTGGCACAGGCTGATGTAAGCATAGCAATGGGCAAAGGCTCCGATATTGCCATGGATGTCGCCAAAATGACAATTATCTCATCCGATCTGAGAAAAATACCGCAGGCAATAAAGCTTTCAAAACTGACTGTCAGGACCATCAGGCAGAATCTCTTCTGGGCATTTATTTACAATGTGATAGGAATTCCGATAGCTGCCGGAATACTTTATCCTTTCACGGGCTTCCTTCTTAATCCGATGATCGCCGGAGCTGCAATGGCGCTGAGTTCAGTAAGCGTTGTAACCAACAGCCTGAGGCTTAGACTCAAATCACTTTAGCAGAAAATTCTTATTCCGTGGAGATCTCATATTGATCATTACAGGTTTATCACGGTTACAGATGATCTGACCATCCTCGTACTCAAGCTCGGCTACCTGGATACAGCTTCTTCTTGTTCTTGAAAAATCACCTGCATCCATGTTTCCTTCAGCCTGACCAAAATGCGTAAAATAGAAAATATAAGCTTTGTCATTATTAACAATTATACAGGGATGCTGGCCTTTCACCTGGTCGTCAGTTCCGTTTCCCGGGATTTGCAAAATATTTTTATCCTGGCGTTTCCAGTTTACAAAGTCATCTGAGGAATAGATGCCAATGCCATCCCAGTTATCAACTGCCATCCATGCTTTACCTTTCCAGTAAAATACATTCGGACCTTCACCCCGCTGGTCACCGATCACCTTTTTCCCGCTGTCTTTCCATTTATATAGATCGGGACTATCGGCGCAGTAAATAGATTTTTTATCGGCTTCATTGTTGTAATACATCATCCAGGTACTGTCAGGCAGCTGGAAAATGCAGGCATCAATGCACTTTTCAGATGCAAGATCAAGTTTTGACCGGAAATCCCAGTTTATCATGTTTTTGCTTGTAAGGTGAATTATCCATCGCGGGTGACTCCAGTCAGAAAAAACACCCGGTACAAATGTCAGATACATATGATACAATCCCTTATGCTCTACCACTTCAGGAGCCCAATGAGTATATCCGGGCATTCTGTATCGTATATCGCAGGTGTCAAGATAATTCCATGTCGCCCCTCCGTCTGATGACATAGCTATTCCTATCCTTGTCCCATGAACCCAGGTAACACCATCCAGTCCGGGAATATTTGCCCGGCGGTTCGTGTAGAACATGAACCATTTATTTTCTTTCCTGTTCCAGATAACTGCCGGATCAGCGGCGCCATCATATACCGGATCATGGAAAAGTGGCTTTGAGGCTTGCTTTGCCTGCCTGTGATCCTGAGAAAAGCAGGATACCTGCATTACTGTAAATAACAGCAACAGGCAATAAAGAATATGGCTAACTGCGTTTTTCAAAAGTTTGAGATTAATCCTAAGAGCTGATATTCCTTTCCAGATTAAGGTTTTTTTGCTTTGAATACTCTATCAGGAACTCATAGAGTTTGGTTTTATCTTCTTTCTCCAAAGATTCAAGAATTAATTCCACCGGTTTCTTCCCTTTTCTGCAGATCTTTATGTATTGTCTGGCAAGGATTATTCTTTCAATTTCAGTGTCAGGAATCATTTTTTCCACAACCCAGTTTACCCATTTGATTTTAAGGCAGTTTTCGCCTTTTCCTATCCGGGACCTGTCTGACTGAAACACAAACATGAATCCCCAAAATAAAAGAAGGATTAACATCTTAATTATATCGCCTCGTTCTTTTGAACTTCCGGAAAGCACAAAAAACATAACAATGACAAGCAGGATCAATACCAGCATAACCGTCTTGACTATTGTGCGTACTCTGTACTTGAAAACTAAATTCTCCATATCTGTGTTTTTAAGTGGAATTTAAATCGTTTATTTCATTAAAGTTATTCAAAATCATTGAGTAAATCATACAATAAGCTGCTTTCAAAACCTTTTGAAAGACCATATCTAAGAAGCTTTCCTTTCAGATCGTATTGGTTTTTAGCTTTTATATGTTTCCTGTGTACTGAAAGAAGGTCTTTCAATGTTTGAATGTATTGATCATCATCAATTGAAGCAATAGCTGATTTTATGATATCTGAAGGGATCTTTTTTGATTTAAGGTGCGCTGAAATTTTAATCTTCCCCCACTTATTCAATCTGAACTTCTCTCTTACAAATATTTCGGAGTACCGTGTTTCATTAAGGAAGTTCTCTTTGATCAGCATGCTGATTATCTTTTTTCTGTCATTCTCACCGATACCCCATGAATTAAGCTTATTTTGTATATCATCTAAACAATATTCGCGTTTTGAGCAAAGAGTCATTGCCCTGGAAAATGCGCTTT
>CAZGGZ010000016.1:8545-43666 GCA_964525415.1 uncultured Rikenellaceae bacterium
ATTTCAAGTATTGCCCGGTAATAAACAAGCGGATCTGAATCATCGACAAACAGTGCTGAATGCGGCTCATAATCAAGCACGTTCCGGGCCATTTGTGTCATTTCCGATATGCGGACATAGGGCGGATTGCTGACAATTATCCCGGCTTCCCCGATAGTCTTATAATCAGGATTAAAAATGTCATTCCTGAAGAATGACGCCTGAGCTTCGTTAAGTCCTGTATTTTCTTCGGAGATCCTGACTGCACCTTCAGAATTATCAATGCCTTTTACCTTTGATCCCGGAAGGTTAACGGCAAGAGCAATTGCAATGCAGCCCGATCCTGTTCCGACATCAAGTATAGCGCCTCTGAAATCCTTGTTTTCCTTTATAACCAGGTCAACAAGCTCCTCCGTTTCAGGTCTTGGTATGAGTACCTCAGGATTAACCTTTATTGTACAGTTATAAAAGCTGGTTTCTCCCAGTATATATTGTATTGGTTTCCCTGTCTTAAGTTCCCTGCAGATGCTGATTATTCTGTCAGCCTGCTTTTTTGTTACCGGATCATCCGGCATAGAAGGTACATGCAACCTGGCGACCTTAAAAACAGTCTTGATAATGATGCCGGAAAGAGCATGTATTTCGGGTGGAGGAAAGATTCCGGCAAGTTCCTTTTCAAGGTATGATTTTATGTCCTTTATAGTCCGTATATTAATGCCCATATATCAAATTTAGCACTTTCAGGGAAATGGTTCAGGGTAATGACATAAATTTCATGAGGAGGTGTCTTGATCTGGCTGTTAAAGCGGAAGGCAGGACCTATCCGAATCCGCTGGTGGGTTCTGTGGTCGTACATGACAATGTCATTATAGGAGAGGGATATCATGTAAAGGCCGGGGAGCCTCATGCCGAAGTAATCGCTGTCAATTCCGTGATGAAGAAAGAATTGCTAAAGCACGCGATACTGTATGTTAATCTTGAACCCTGCTCGCATTTTGGCAAGACACCACCCTGCTCCGGATTTATAGTATCATCCGGAATCACAAAAATAGTTATAGGAACAGGTGACACCAGCGAAAAAGTTGCCGGCAGCGGAATTGCATTCCTTAAAAATGCAGGATGTGAAGTTATTACAGGTGTCCTTGAACAGGAGTGCAGGTGGATAAACAGAAGGTTTTTCACTTTTAATGAGAAAAAGAGGCCTTATATAATTTTGAAATGGGCTCAGAGTAGTGACGGATTCCTTGATTATGAAAGAGAAAAAAACTCAGGACAAAAACCTGTGTGGATAACAGGAAATGCCGAAAGAGTTCTCGTACACCGATGGAGGGCGGCTGAACAGGCAATCCTGGCCGGTGCAGGCACTATCAGATCAGATGATCCGCAGCTTAATGTAAGATACTGGGCAGGAAATGATCCGGTAAGAGTGATCCTCAGCAGTTCGGGAATACTCAAAAAAGAGTCTGCAGTATTCAGAATAAATGGCACAAATATTGTGTTTACTAAGAATACTGAAACAGATTTAACTAATTCAGAGATAGTGAAATTAGACAACTCATTGGCTTCCGCCTGTCAGATAGCCGATTATCTTCATGGCAAAGAGGTTCAGTCGCTCCTCATTGAAGGAGGAGCAGGAGTATTGGACCATTTCATTTCTGAAGGATTATGGGACGAGGCAAGGGTGTTTACCGGGAAAAGCACTTTCACAAAAGGAGTAAATGCACCGGTGATTAGCGGAAATGTCATTGAAAATACCTTTTTCAGCGGGAGCAAGCTTACGGTTATATTGAATGACAAAGAATCGTACACCTGAACAGGTTGATTATTATAATAAATATTGTTAATTTTGATAATTAAATAAAGTATAAAGTTATGAATAAGCGAATGTTTTTTCTGATGACCATGATGGCAGTTATATCACTCTGCGTTTATGGACAGAATGGCAAGAAGTTTTTCAAGGCTGGCAATGAGTTTGTGGAAAGTCTAAAATATGAGGATGCTGTTGCCCAGTTCACAAGCGCGATCGGAGCTGAACCTTCCAATCCTGATTACTATTATGCCAGGGGCAGGGCATATGAATCGCTTATTAAGTATAGTGAAGCGAAAGCCGATTTTGAAAAGGCGCTTGTGTTCGCCCCTAAAAGTGTTGATGCCATGATGGGCATGGGCGCGGTATGCAACAAAATGGGGAATTTTGAAGAAGCGCTGAATTATCTTAACAAAGCTTCTGCTCTTGATAAGCGCAACGGGGCTATTTATCCGGAGAAAGTGATTACCCTCATCGGCCTGGAAAAATATGATATGGCACTGAGAGCTTCAGATACTGCCGTTATAATCAAGGATACCCCGATGAATTACTATTACAGGGGTATCATCTATACAAAACTGAATAACGACCTTTTTGCAAAGAAAGAATTTGAAAAGTCGATCCTGAAGGATAAGAAACTTCCTGAACCAAGGCTAGCCCTGGCTGAACTACTTCTGAAGACCAACGATGCCAAGGGCGCAATGGATCAGTGCAATGAAATCCTTAAGAACGACGACAGGAACACTGCCGGCTATATGATGAGGAGCAAGGTTTATATGAAGAACCTGGATTACCCCAGCGCCATAAATGACCTTTCAAAAAACATATTGATTGAACCCAATAATCCGGATTTTTATCTCTACAGGGGTAAAGCTTACCAGGAGTTCAACCAGCATACCAATGCAATTAATGATTTTTCAAAATACATTTCTATCAATCCCGAAAATCCTGATGCATACTTTACCAGGGCCAGGTCGTATGAGGAGATAATGAACTACGGCAAGGCCATGGAGGATTATACTAAGATCACTGTACTTTCGGAATTTAACATGGAAGCACGGAAAATGCTGAAAGATGCCCAGGACAGGCTTTATGAGCTGAACAGGGAGGCAGTTCCTCCTGAGATCTCAGTTGTCAGCCCGGCTCCGGTAAATGAAACCGTCGAAATCAGGGGTAATAATAAATCCTTGCTTATCACCGGGAAAATTAAGGATAAAAGCAAATTAAAATCATTTTCCATTAATAATGAGGCAATTACAACTGTTGAAAAAGGCGGGGAATATGAATTCCTGTCAAATATCAATGTTGACGGCATCGATAAGATCACACTGGTTGCTCTTGATGACTACAACAATGAGAAGTCAATTTCCTATTCTCTTATCCGCACAGAGATTACCCCTCCGCAGGTCCTTATTTTAGCGCCTTATGCATCGGATGACGGGCAGATATATCTTGACAGAAACGACCCTACATTGTTTATCCAGGGGAAAATAAATGATGAAAGTAAAATAAAGTCTGTTTTCATTGACGGTGTAACAGCCAGTTATCCGGTTGGAGACATTAATCCTTCCTTTACTGCATCCATTGATATTCTTAATAAGAACAAAATCATAGTTGAAGCCGAAGATATTTACGGCAACAAACAGGTTGCCGAGTTCAGTCTTAACAGGACAGGAGCTGTCATATCAGAGACAAATCCCATGGGTAAAACGTGGGTAGTCTTTATTGAAAACTCCAATTACTCTACTTTTGCCAGCCTCGATGGGCCTGTGAAGGATGTTAATACCATGCAAAGGGCTTTTGCAAATTATGATATTCATAACATAATCTGGAAGAAAGACCTTACCAAGGCCGAGATGGAAAAGTTTTTCTCAATTGAGCTCAGGGATCTTATCAAGGCAAACCAGGTTAAGTCATTGCTTATCTGGTACGCCGGACATGGCAAATTCATAAATGATGTTGGTTACTGGATCCCTGTGGATGCTCAGCGTGATGATGAATTCACATACTTCAACCTGAGCTTCCTGAGAGGAGCAATGGAATCATACCTGGCATATCTTACACATACCCTGGTCATTACTGACGCATGTGAATCGGGACCCAGCTTCTACCAGGCAATGAGGTCAGATCTGAAGAAGAGAAGCTGTGACGACTGGCAGGCTACACAATTCAAATCATCGCAGGTCTTTTCATCTGCGGGCTATGAGCTGGCTGTTGATGATTCACAATTCACCAGGACATTTGCTACTGCCTTGCAGAATAACCCGAATGCCTGCATCCCGATTGAGGATGTGGTCGCAAAAGTAGCTACATCTGTCGGCTCAAATAACCAGCAAAAACCCAAGTTCGGGAAAATCACAGGTCTGAAGGATGAGGATGGTACATTCTTCTTTATAGCCAAATAATATTGATGAAAATAGCGTTTTGGTCCTACAGTAATAAGGTCATCAGGCACATAAGCCTGATGACCTTATTTTTTGTGCTGCCTTCCGGTTTACTGGAAGCGCAGACATATTTTTTTGAGAAATACGGTGTTGAGCAGGGTTTAAGCTCTTCAAAAGTTTATACTGTTCTTCAGGATAAAAACGACTGGATCTGGCTCGGAACCGAAAGCGGAGTTTCGAGATTCAACGGATCCAGGTTCGAGAATCTGACATTAGACAACGGCCTCGCTGGTGGAGGTGTACGAAGTCTTGCTGAGGACACAACCGGCAGAATATGGTTTGGACACCTGAACGGAGGACTGAGCCTGTATGACGGCAATCAATTCCGGAGGATCAGGTTTGATTCCATTTCTGTGGCTGGTGATATTACAAGCATTAAGCAAATAGGGAGTAATATCTGGATCACGACTTTCAGCAATGGAGCAATAAAGTTCCCCTTCCCTGAACCCGGAGATACTGTGCTTACCGGAAAACAATACAGCGGAAAAGAGGGCCTCAGTGATCAGATTTCTTCTTCATACACCGGCAGAAATGGAACATTTTATTGTATTGATCCGAATTTCGGCGTGAAAAAATATAATGCTGAGACTGATCATTTTGAAATTTTCAGTCTTCCCGGATCGCCCAAATATTTTGCAGTTATAACATTGTATGAAGATTCAAGGGGAGATTTCTGGTTCGGTACATTCAACGGAGGACTTTACAGGTACCTGAATGCTTCTGATACTATGAAAGTATATGACCACAGGGACGGTCTGGCAAAAAACATGGTTTCTTTTATAACGGAAGATTATAAGGGGAATATCTGGGTGGGTACCTATGGCGGAGGGATAACTGTATTTTCAGGAGACGAAATGACGGTCTTTGATAATTCAAACGGACTTGAAGCTCTTACTGTAAACTGGATAATGGAGGATAAAGAGAAGAATATATTGATTGCCGATCGCTATACAGGATTAAGCATTTACAAAGGAGAACATTTTGTCACATTCTCTGATGAAAAAATCCTTCCGGATAAAAGTGTTTATGCTGTTAAGGAAGATATATCAGGCAGATACTGGTTCGGCACAAATGCAGGTATTGCCGTTTATTATCCTGAAACAGGCAGTGATAAACAGGTACAGATATTCAATAATGCAAAAAATGCCATAGGCGACAAGATCAGATTCATTAAGTCAGACAGTAAAGGCAAAATATGGATTGGCACAGAAGGCAACGGCCTTTCATACTATGATCTGAAAAAGGGAAGATTTGTATATGATTCATGGCTGAATCAAAAACTTGACCCATATGGAATTATTACAGCGCTGGAAATTGATAAACAGAACAGATTGTGGATAGGGAACCAGGACAGGCTGGTTGTGTGGGACGGATCAGAACAGGAACCAATGACTTATACCCAGGCCTCAGGATTAGCCGGTACAATGATAAAAGTCCTGTTTTGTGACAATAAAAACAATATCTGGATCGGATCAGAAAATAAAAGCGGTCTGACAAAGTATGATGCTTCAACCGGCAAATTTAAAATCATAAATATCGGAGAAGGATATGTTCCGGTAACAATTGCCCAGACAGCTGATTCGAAGATATGGATTGGAACTGTCAGCGGTCTTCTTGGTATTGAAAATGACTCGGTTATTATAAAACTCAATGAAGAAACAGGCCTTTTGTCAAATAACATAAAGCTCCTCCAGCCTGAAGGTGATCGATTTCTTTATATTGGTACGAATTCAGGACTTAACAGGTATAACCTGGCAGACAGCACTATAGCCTCTTTCACAAAAAGGAACGGATTTCCCGGCATTGAAGCTTCGGCAAATGCATCAATAACAGATAGTAAGGGCAACTTGTGGTTTGGTACTGCCAATGGTGTTACACGGTTAGCTCCATCAAGAATGCCTCCGGTTGATGCAAAACCCATGACTCATTTCAGCACCATGGAGGTGAATTATATTCCCCGTGAAATGAAGGAGGGTCTGAAGCTGAATTACAAGGAAAAGTCGCTGGCATTCAATTACTACAGTGTAAGCCTCACTGACCCTGAAGCCGTTAAATACAAAGTGATGCTTAAAGGCGCTGATCCTGACTGGAGACCACCGACAAGTAATATGATGGAGGATTATCCCAATCTTGCACCGGGACATTATACTTTCAGGGTTATGGCATCAAACAGCTATGGTTACTGGAACGAGGATCCTGTTGAATATGCATTTGTAATCAAACCACCGTTCTACCAGACTCCCTGGTTTATCTCCATCTGCATTATCCTCGCTGCTATTGGTGTCATAGCATACATCAAGATAAGAGAAAGAAATCTCATACTCGAAAAGAAAATACTTGAACAGAAAGTAGCGGAAAGAACAGCGGAAGTTGTTCAGAAGAGTATGGAGATTGAAGAGAAGAACCGGGATATTACTGCCAGCATCAGGTATGCAGAACGTATTCAGCGTGCAATGCTGCCAAGGGAGGATTCTTTCCACGAAACATTCGTTCTGTATATGCCAAAAGATATTGTGAGCGGCGACTTCTACTGGATGTATGATAACGGCGACCTTCAGTTCATTGCAGCCTGTGACTGCACCGGTCATGGTGTTCCCGGGGCATTTATGTCGATCATCGGCCATAACTCCCTTAATAAGGTTGTACGTGAATACGGAATCACCCGTCCGGGAGCCATCCTTGATCAGCTTAATGTTGAAGTAGTAAAAGCGCTGACACAAAGGAATGAAGAGACCATAAACGACGGAATGGACCTTGTGCTTATAGCATTTGACAGAAAGAAATCTACTCTGGAGTTTGCAGGTGCCTATAATCCCCTTTATGTAGTGAGAAACGGAGAAGTGACGATGTATAAAGGAGACAGATTCCCGATAGGAATGTCATCGATAGAATCGAAAAAAATATTCATGAACCAGAAGATTGAAATCAGGTCAGGTGACATGGTTTATATGTCCTCTGATGGTTACGCTGATCAGTTCGGTTCTGCTGAAGCAAAGAAATACAAATCAGGAAATGTCAAGAAGTTACTCGCCCAGATATACATGCTCCCGGTTGAAGAACAGCGAAGGAGGCTTGAGAAGGAGATACTTGAGTGGAAGGGGGATCTGCCCCAGGTTGATGATATAATGTTTATAGGAACAAGGATCCCTTAAGATCATATCTTGGCGATTTTTCGCCATTCTTCATTACCACGGTTTTTATTGCTTAGAGCAATGATTACCTCTTCGGGCGTATCGGCTATTTCCCATATTCCCTTATGTTCCTTCCTGAGAAAACTGCTTTCAACCATTGTGTCAAAAAATCCGAAAAGCGAATCGTAGAACCCAAGAGTATTCAGGACAACTACCGGCCCGTCAAAAAGGCTGAGCTGCTTAAGTGTTATGGCCTCAGTAAGTTCTTCAAGTGTGCCTACGCCTCCCGGGAGGGCAACAACTGCATCTGACATGGCAAATAATTTTTTCTTCCTCTCACTCATATCAGGCGTAACGATCATCTCGCTTATTCCTTTATGTCCCCATCCCTCCTGTTCCATAAATGAAGGGATCACCCCGGTTATCCTGCCTCCGTTTTCCAGTACCGCATCCGCAAGCTTACCCATAAGACCAATACCTCCGCCTCCAAAAGCAACATCCATTCCGGCTTTGGCCAAAAGAGATCCGAGTCTTGAAGCAGCTTCATTATATTCATCCCTCACCCTGCTGCTGGATGCAGCAAATACACATACTATCATTTTTATCAATTAAAAAAGCCGTCACAGTAATTCTGCACGGCTATAGAAAACAAAATCAGTATTTACAGCAATGCATTAAGCTTGTTGATGAAATTGACTTTCGGAACTGCTCCTACCTGCTTGTCGGCTATCTTTCCATCCTTGAAGAACAGCACAGTGGGGATGTTTCGTATACTGTACCTGGCAGCAACCTGCGGGCTGTTATCAACATCACATTTGGCTATCAGAGCCCTGCCGGAATACTCTTTTGACATTTCCTCAATGATGGGAGCTATCATTCTGCACGGACCGCACCATTCTGCCCAGAAATCGACCACGACGGGCTTGCCGGATTTAACTACTACTTCCTCAAAATTACTGTCATTTACCTCTATAGCCATATTAAATTTTTTGTGTCTAATTATTTTATTATCAGAATATTCTGTTTGTCTGTTGCATTCCTTCCCTACCCTTCCCTCAGGAGGGAAGGTTTCTTGCTTTTCCCCCTTGGGGGAAATAAGAAAGGGGGTATTTTTCTTCTGTAAAGATAGCTAATTAACTTTAAATTCGATCCCGGGATGATCGTCAAGATAAGAAATGAGATCGTTATTCAGCCGGACGCGGACAGTTCTCGAGAACATCGGCAGAGATATCCTGTCATCCGGATCCAGGAAGAGGAATTTAAGTTCCGTATCACCTTTGTTTTCCTTTATCAGTTCTTTCAGTTCATTTATCATCTCTTCGTTTATGATAGCGGGATTTATCTTGAGCGTAACGGATTTTATCAGCTCATCCTTTACGCTTGACAGCAGGTTGATCTTTTTTATGCTGAATTCCAGTTCATCTTCCCTGAATTTCCTTTTCTGTACCCTGCCCCTTACAAGGAGGTAATAACCGGTGAAGAAGAATTTGCTGTTGTCTATATAGTCTTTATCAAACATTATGAACCTGAATGAATCCGAATAATCCTGGAGAGTAAAGGAGCCATAGGGTTTCCCGTTTTTCCCGATACCGTTTTTTGTCTCTGTCACCATGCCGGCAACAATTACTTCCCTGTCGAGATAATCCCGGAGGTTCTGAAGTTCAGCCAGTGATGCAGTTGTGAAAATATTTATCTCGAGCCTGAAATCATCAAGAGGGTGCGATGACAGGTATATCCCTATCACTTCCTTTTCGCGGTTCAGCTTTTCCAGCTTAGGCCAGTCAGGACAAACTGTTGGTTCAGGTTTTATCATATCAAATCCTTCGGTATCCCCGAAAAGGGTTTGCTTGTTTGAAACCTTCAGAGTCTTTGCATTATTACCGTAACGGATCAGACTTTCGATGAAACTGGATCCACGGGTGTCTAGAGCAAAGTACTGTGCTCTTGAAGTTCCTGTAAAGCAGTCAAAGGCACCGGCAACAGCCATGGCTTCGAGATTCTTCTTATTCAAAGAGTTAAGGTTAACCCGTTCAACAAGATCATAGATGTCTTTATAAAGTCCGTTTATTTCTCTCTCTTCAATGAGTTGGAGCACAGCGCTCTCACCCACTCCCTTTATTGCTCCAAGTCCGAACCTGATATTGCCGTCCTTATTGACAGTGAACTTTAAATTACTTTCGTTCACATCAGGTCCGAGAACTTCCATTCCCATTCTCCTGCATTCATCCATGAATGTGGTGATCTTCTTGAGATCACTGATGTTGCGGCTCAGCACTGCTGCCATGAATTCAGCGGGATAGTTGGCTTTCAGATAGCCTGTCTGGTATGCAATCAGAGCGTAGCATGTTGAGTGTGACTTATTGAATGCATACTGTGCAAAAGCCTCCCAGTCGGACCATATCTGGTTAACAAGGGATTCATCATAACCTTTCCTGCTGCATCCCTCCATGAATTTGAGCTTCATCTCGTCCATTATGGATTTCTTCTTCTTCCCCATTGCTTTCCGCAGTGAATCAGCTTCTCCCTTGGTAAATCCCGCAAGCTCCTGGGAAAGAAGCATGACCTGCTCCTGGTAAACTGTTATCCCGTATGAATCATTCAGATATTTTTCCATAACAGGCAGCAGGGTGTCAATTTTTTCCTTTCCGTGCTTTCTGCGTATGAATTTGGGAATGTACTCCATAGGCCCGGGGCGGTAGAGAGCATTCATGGCAATGAGATCTTCAAACCTGTTCGGCTCAAGATCCCTGAGGTATCTTTTCATTCCTGTTGATTCAAACTGGAAGATACCTGTTGTTTCTCCGTTGCTGAATAATTCAAATGTCTTTTTATCATCAAGAGGTAACGTTTCTATATTGATATCTACACCTTTTGATTTTTTTACATTTCCAACAGCATCCCTGATTATTGAAAGTGTTTTAAGTCCCAGGAAATCCATTTTCAGCAAGCCCACTGATTCGACATGGCTGCCGTCATACTGGGTGGCATATAGTTCAGTATCCTTTGCCGTGCAGAGCGGGATATAATTATCCAGGGAATCTTTTCCGATGATTATGCCGCAGGCATGCACCCCGGTTTGTCTTACGGAGCCTTCCAGAACTTCGGCATATTTGAGTGTTGTGGCAATAAGCTTATTTGAAGAATCTCTTTCCCTTGCCAGCTCAGGTACTTCATTATACGCCTGGGCGAGAGTTATACCTGGTCGTTCCGGAACAAGCTTGGCAAGACGGTCAGCGTCAGGCAAGGGAAGTTTCTGAACACGGGCAACGTCCCTTATGGCCATTTTAGCTGCCATAGTTCCGAAAGTGATGATGTGTGCTACCTTATCGTGCCCGTATTTGTCGACAACATATTTAAGGACAGATTCCCTCCCGTCCTCATCAAAGTCAATATCGATATCAGGCATTGAAATACGGTCAGGGTTCAGGAAACGTTCAAAAAGAAGCCCGTATTTTATAGGATCGATGTCGGTTATCTTAAGGCAGTATGCCACTGCGGATCCTGCGGCTGAACCGCGTCCGGGACCTACCGAAACACCCATCTCCCTCGCAGCTCTCAGAAAATCCTGGACGATAAGAAAATACCCGGGGAATCCCATTTTGGCAATGGTTTCCAGTTCGAAATCAATCCTCTCATTTTGTTCTCTGGTAAGAGTTCCCCACCTCTCTTTTGCTCCTTTATATGTAAGGAACCTCAGATACTCATCTTTATCAGTGTATCCTTCGGGCAGTTCGAATTCAGGCATGACAGGCCCCTGGTCAAGCTTATACTTTTCAATGCCTGCAACAAGTTCCGCAACATTATCAACTGCTTCCGGGATATCGCTGAAGATCTTCTTCATCTCCTCCTCGCTTTTAACGTATTCCTGCTTTGAATACCTGAGCCTGTCGGGATCATCAATATCCTTGACAGTATTTATACATATAAGTCTGTCGTGGGCTTCAGCATCTTCCGCATTTATGAAATGCACATCATTTGTTGCTATCAGCTTCACATTATATGTTGCTGCCAGCTTTAAAAGTACTTCTATTACCTTCTGTTGCTGAGGGAAAGCTGTCCTGTCGGCTTCCGGATCATAGGTCTCGTGGCGCTGCATCTCAAGATAAAAATCGCTGCCGAAGATGTCAAGGTAGCTTTTAAGAGCGGCTTCTGCCCCTTCCATGGTTCCGTTAAGGATCTCATCTGGTATCTCACCTGCGAGACATGCAGAAGAAGCTATCAGTCCTTCATGATATTTCGCCAGCAATTCTTTATCGATGCGCGGCTTATAATAGAAGCCCTTTATCCAGGCGATCGATACAAGCTTTATAAGGTTCCTGTATCCTGTGAGGTTCTTTGCGAGCAGTATGAGATGGTCACCAGACCGGTCTTCCTTCGCTGTTACTTCTGAAATAGATCTTTTTGCAACGTAAATCTCACAACCTATGATGGGTTTTATGCCCTTTTTGGTGGCAATATTATGGAACTCCTTAACGCCAAACATATTGCCATGGTCGGTAATGGCAACGGAATCCATCCCCAGGGATTTTACCTTATCGATCAATAAGGGAATATTTGAAGCACCATCCAATATAGAGTACTGAGTATGAACATGTAAGTGAGAAAATACAGCCATGAACGGGATTATTAAAAATCAAATTGGTCAGTTAACAAAAATACGCAAAAATGAATAGAAATGACTGAGAAAGTGCAGACCCGGAAGAATAATCTGTAACCTGTTAAATACCAACCATAAATCCGGACATGCAATCTGTTAAATGAATATATGAGTCATGGAATTCCTTGTTTAATTTCATTTTTTGAAAGTGACTCAATCATTTTCAAGGACAGTAAAAGGAATCTTTGTATTCCTCAACATTTATTATTAACCTAAACTAAAAGTTATGAGAAAACTTCTCTCGATTTTTATAGTTTTTTGCGGAGTATGGCTTTCAGTCAGTGCCCAGCAAAAGACTATTACTGGTACTGTGACCTCTTCTGTTGAAGGAGAGGGTGCTTTGCCGGGTGTATCCGTAGGCGTGAAAGGGACTACTGTTGGTATTGTTACAGGCATAGACGGAAAATACACCCTGGCAGTTCCTGAGAACGCCACAACCCTGGTTTTTTCCTATATAGGAATGAAGAAGCAGGAGGTTGAGATTGGAAACCGTTCCATAATTGATATTGTTCTGGAGCCCGATGTTCTGGGCCTGGATGAAGTTATTGTTACTGCTTTTGGTGTATCCAGGGAGAAAAAAGCCGTTGGATATGCAGTTCAGGATGTCAAAGAAGATGTAATAAAACGGGCAGGCAATACTGATCTTGCAGGTGCAATGCAGGGAAAGATCTCCGGCGTTGATATTAAGCCTTCAAGTGGTATGCCCGGAGCCTCATCACAGATTAATATCCGTGGCGCACGTTCTTTTACAGGGAATAACGCTCCTCTTTATGTAATAGATGGAATGCCTATTGCCTCCGGCTCGGATTTTCAATCAGGAAGCGGAGGCAGCTACACAACTGGAGGAAGTGGTGTAACCGGATCAGATATTTCCAATCGTGCAGTGGATCTTAATCCAGCCGATATTGAAAGCATTAACATACTCAAAGGTCAGGCAGCCGCCGCTCTATATGGTATCCGCGCATCAAACGGGGTTGTTGTTATCACAACAAAGAGCGGCCGGAATAACGCAGTCGGAAAACCTGTTATTTCAATATCTCATACAAGCGCTTTTTCAGAGGTGTCACGTACTCCGGATTACCAGACCACCTATGCTCAGGGTCTTTATGGCAGTTACGTTCCCACTGCTTCATCATCATGGGGGCCAAAAATCGTTGATCTTCCGGATGATCCGACATACGGAGGGAATAGTAACGGCCACCCCGGAGAATTTTATGTTCCCCAGCTGGCATTGGGACAGGTTGCAGATGCATGGGTAACGCCACAGGTATTTAATAACTGGGACAGATATTTCAGAACAGGTTATTCATCGACCAATAACGTAAATATAAGCCAGGCTGCAGCAGAAGGCAATTTTGCTCTTGGTCTGAGTCAGACATCTCAGAGTGGTGTAGCTCTGGCATCGGGAATGAATCGCTGGAATGGCAAAGCTTCTGCGGAAAGGAAGTTCGGTAAAAACTTCAGTACGGGATTTAATGCTAATTTTTCCAAGACAGATATTGACAAGCTTCCGACAGCTAATGATGCCGCACTGGCCGGCGTTTTAGGTGCTCCTGTCAGTTATAATCTGAAGGATTATCCTTATTTTATTCCTGGAAATCCCTATACTGACATATATTACCGTGGAGGCAGTTGGGACAATCCGTACTGGGCCGCTGAACATACGGTCTTTAATGAAAAAACTGACCGGTTTTTTGGAAATGGATACGCTAATTATACTGCCAAGCTGAGTGGAAATATGAATTTGAAAATCCGTTATCAGTTAGGGGCAGATTCATATACCACAAATTTCAAGGATATATTTGAATATGGGCATGCTGCATCTACAGGAATAATAGATAATTACGGTATAACGTCTTTTACAGTCAACCAGCTGATTACAGCTAACTATGACTGGACAATGAGCAATGGTCTGACCATTAATGCAATGATCGGAAATGAATTTGATCAGGGCAGCCAAAAGGTTTATTCAGAACATGGTGAGAATTTTAATTTCGGGGGCTGGGCGCATATTAAGAATGCCAACCTTGTCACTGCAGATGAATCTTATTGGCAAAATCGTACTTTCGGGAGTTTCGGGAGTTTATCCGCGCAGTGGAAATCGTTATTATTTCTTACCGGAACAGGCAGATATGATATAGTTTCAACTATGCCGACAAATAACAGATCCTTCTTTTACCCTTCAGTTGCCGCAAGTTTTGTTTTTTCTGAACTGGACGCAATAAAAAATCTTGACTGGATTTCGTTTGCCAAACTTCGTCTTTCATATGCTGAAGTAGGGCAGGCAGGAGCATATATTCAAAATTATTACACCACTCCGACAAATCAAAATTATGGAGGCGGTTGGTTTAATGGATTTCCAATCCAGTATCCAATAGACGGGGTAAGTTCTTATATTCCCAATAATGTTCAATATGACCCCAACCTTGTGCCGCAAAACACAAAATCGTACGAAGTTGGCGGAGAATTGAAATTCTTCCAGAATCGCCTGGGTATTGATTATACTTTTTCACGTCAGAATGTTGCGGACCAGATATTCAGTGTACCACTGGCAGGTTCCACAGGTATACGTGCCTTGTTGATGAATGGAGGTAAAGTGCATACACTCAGTCATGAGGTCATAATATATATGACTCCTGTGTCATCGAAAGATTTCCAATGGGATCTGAATTTTAATTTCTCAAAAATTGATAACTATGTTGATGAGCTGGCTGAAGGTGTTGAAAGCATTTTTATAGGAGGATTCGTCACTCCTCAGGTCCGGGCAGGTATTGGTGATACTTATCCGGTAATTTATGGCGTTTCATTTGCCAGAGAAGAAACAACTGGTAAAATTCTGATCGATGATGATCCCAGTTCGTCAAATTATGGTTTTCCAGTAGTAGGTGAACCTGCAGTGATCGGAAGGGTATCTCCTGATTTTATCGTGGGAGGCAATACCACTTTCACATATAAAACCGTGTCATTGAATGCACTGTTTGAGTGGAAGGAAGGGGGTAAGATGTACTCAGGCAGTAACGGATTGCTGGACTATTATGGTTTGTCAACAAGAGTGGAAGATCGTGAATCAACTTTTATTTACGACGGAGTAAAATCTGATGGCACACCCAATGACATTGCCCGGGGCGGGCCATTAGATCCTTATGCTTTGAATATGTTGCACCAGAACGTACTTACAAATATTGATGAGTATTATATTTTTGATAATTCATTTGTAAAACTTCGTGAGCTTTCCCTGAAGTTTAAACCTGCAGATAAACTGTTCAAAAAAGTTGATCTGGGTGTTTCTGCTTTCTTACGTAACTTACTTATCTGGACCGCCCTTCCAAACCTGGATCCCGAATCGAGCCAGGGGAATACAAATATGGGAGGATCATTTGAAAGGTTTACTGTACCACAGACAACCAGCTTTGGTTTAACGTTAGATTTAACTTTTTAATTTAAAATATCATGAAAACGAGGATTAATATTATTTTATCTGCAGCAATCCTGGTCCTGACTCTCTGGTCGTGTTCAGAATCTGTTATGGATGAAATAAATAAGGACATAAATGACCCGAATGATATGGTATCAGGCCTGATAATTACAGATGCAATGACTTCCAGTGCTTTCAATATAGTTGGCGGGGATTTCAATATTTATGCATCTGTTTATATCGAACATAATACCGGTACATTTGGTCAGCTTTATAATGCTGATATCAGGTCTTCAGAGCCTACAGCTTCAACAACTTATAATAATACATGGAATGCAGTATATGCAAACCTTTACTGCCTGAAGCTTGTACGGGAAAAGTGTTCCACAGGCGGCCCTGAAGAAGGCAATTATCATACTCTCGGTATTGCACAAATACTTACGGCATTAAATCTTGCAGTACTTACTGATATGATTGGGGATGTACCATGGATCCAGTCATGCCAGCCAGGTGTAATATATACCCCTGAACTGGATAGTCAGGAAGATATTTATGCAGATATCTTTAATTTGCTTGACGAGGGTATTGCCAATCTGGATAAGGCAACGATATTTGTTTCTTTAGGAGGTCAGGATTTGATATATGGCGGGGATACCGATTTGTGGAAGAAATTTGCCTTTGGGCTGAAAGCCCGTTATACCATGCGCTTATCGTACAGGTCTTCTGCTTATGCTGACGTGATCACATTTGCCAGCCAGTCTTTCACTTCAGCCGCTGAACAGGCTCAGTTTAATTATAACGGAAGTACCGCACTAAGTCCCTTTTGGGTTTTCTTCCGGGATCGGGATTATTATGGTGCAAGTCAAAGCCTGCATGATAAATTAGTGGAGAGAAATGATCCCAGGGATGATGTGTTCTTTGTACCTCATCCCTCTGCAGGCGGTAGTCTGGTATTTGCTCCAAATGGCACAGCAAATCAGGTGCAAGGTGCCTATTCAATATCTGCAATCAGCACAATTACTGCACCTACCTACCTCCTGAGTTATCACGAAATAGAATTTCTGAAAGCAGAGGCTTATGTACGATTAAATAACTTACCTGCTGCTGAAGACGCTTTAGAGGATGCCATAACAGCTGCTTTTCAAAAAGTAAATATCGGCTTAACAGCCACTGATGCAGCAGATTATTTTGATAATACTGTTAGCTCCAGATTTTCAGCAAATCCGCTGTCGGAGGTAATGAATCAGAAATATATTGCTTTTTTCGAGGAAGAAGCTATTGAAGCCTACAATGACTACAGGCGGCTAAAGGCAATGGGCAATAATGTAATTACATTGGCAAATCCTAAAAATACAAATCAGTTTCCATTACGTTTGACATATGGATCCGGAGATGTAACTACAAACGTAAATGTCCGTAATGCTTATGGTGACGGTACATATGTTTATACTGAAAACGTCTGGTGGGCCGGAGGAACGAGATAAGTTCCACCTTTTTCAGAGTTTAACTTAAAAATAAATGAAAATGAAAAGAATAAAAACTTTAGGATTGATCATCACACTAATTTTGATATCACTTAGCTGTGAAGAGCTTCCGGATCCAGCAGGTTTGAGGGGTGTTGCAGTGGTCCCTGGCATTTCCGGACTTGATCCCGGTGTATTTGACTCCAAGGATCTCCAGAATTCGTATGTGGAATTCTCAGTAGCTGTACCTGCAGGTTCATCGGTAGATAAAATTACAATAGTGGGGTCTTATAATGATAATAGTGAAGAGGTCACAATAACTGAAATAACTTCATTCCCTGCTGTTGTCAGGATCTTATCATCTGATGCTGCCCAGAAACTCGGGATTGCTTTAAGTGATATCGAGAATGGTGATATTTTTACGTTTGAGCTTTTGACTCTTGCCAATGGCCGTGCTACAAGATCCATTGCTGTATTATCAATTCCTGTAGCCTGTGCTTATGATGTGAATTTGGCAGAAGGCAGCTACCATTCAGTTTCCTCAGACTGGAATTCTGAAGGTGATATAACACTTACAGCTGATGCTGATGACCAATATAAAATATATGTCTCAGGACTTGAAGAAATGGAGGGACTTGTAGAGGATCAGGGTCCGCTGGTAATGTACATAGATCCTGCGACTTATAATGTTACTGTTCCTGAGAAAGTTATCTCTTCAGATGCCTGGGGCTATGGTACAATATCGTACAGCGGCTATGGTGTATACAGTTCATGTACCGGATCATACTCCATGTATTTTGATATTTCTATTGGCTCATATGGTAGCCAGGGTATATTCGGATTTACTTTTACAAGAAATCCATAACGAAAATTAAAATTACTTATTAGAAGGCTGACCTGGAGAGCAGGTCAGCCTTTTATTTATCTGATAAAATTAGTTTTATTCATTTGTCCGGTAAATTTTTACTGCTATCTTTGCACCCACAATTTAAAAAAAAGGTAAAATAAAAGCGTTAAAAATTAATGGCAGTTAAAATCAGATTAGCTAGGAAAGGCCGCAAGAAACTGGCCTATTACCACATTGTGGTAGCAGATAGCAGGTCGCCACGGGATGGCAGATATATTGAAAAGATCGGAAAATACAATCCGCTCACTAACCCCGCCACAATCGAACTCGATTTCGATAAGGCTCTGGGTTGGCTGCAAAATGGCGCATTACCTACTGAAACATGCAGGGCTATCCTGTCTTATAAAGGTGTTCTTATAAAGAAGCATCTTCTTGAAGGAGTAAAAAAAGGTGCTTTCGATGAGGCTGAAGCCACAAAGCGTTTTGAAGAGTGGATGAAGCAGAATGAAGAAAAGATTGAAGTAAAAAGATCGGGTCTTGAAAAGTCGAAGGATGAAAGACTGGTCAAAATGCTGGCAGCCGAAAAGAAAATAAATGATGCCCGGGCAGCAAAACTTGCTAAAAAACAGGCCGATCTTGCTGCTAAAGCAGAAGCAGCCAGCCAGCCAGAAGCACCTGCAGAGGAACCTGCACCGGCTGCTGAAACCACTGAAGCTCCCGCAGCCGCTGAAACGACCGACATACCTGTTACAGATTCAAATTCAGCTGAACCTGAACCAGAAGAGAAACCCCAGGAATAACAATCCCGGGCGCGAGGACCAGTTGCCCAATGTTTTATAATACCGGCATATTACTTGGACGCATCACAAAAGCATATGGTTACGAAGGTGCCGTTACAGTAAGACTGGAAAGAAGGTTTACAGATAAAATACCTGAATTGAAATCGGTTTTCCTCGAAATTGAAGGAAAACCGGTTCCTTTTTTTATATCACAATCAGATTCACCGGTGGCTGGTGTGCTGATACTTAAATTCAAAGGTTATGATTCAATCGGAAAAATAAGTGATTTCGCCGGATGCAGGATTTTCCTCGACTCTTATGAAGGAGATGAAATACCTGTAAGTGACATAGCGGATATAACCGGTTTTAAGATTATATCGGCTGATAAAATCATAAGAGGAACTATTTCTGAAATACTTGAGAATCACGGACAGTGGCTTGTTAAGTTGAAGACAGATCAGGGAAAGGAGCTGCTAATCCCCTTTCATGAAGACCTTATTATAAGGATTGATAAAAGGAATAAGTCAATAACTATGGATCTGCCGGAAGGATTGACAGAGATCAATTGATATCATACTATCCCCTGCCGCTTCGCGGCGTCCCCCCGGGGGGAACTAAATTGAGGTGCACTATATGCAACATTTAAGATACTAATCCGTCTTTACCTTAAATCACTCACGTAAAAACATATTAAGATGAAAAGGGCAGCAGCATTTGTAATAATCATCAGCCTTGTATTTGGTTTTTCTGCAGGGCAGACAGTAAAAGAAACAAGGGATGTAAAAGGATTTACCTCTGTCGGCTTCGGAATCGCAGGCAACCTTTACATAAAGATCGGCCCTCAGTTCAAGGTTGAGCTTGAGGGAGAAAAAGGCGATCTTGATGAAGTAATCACGGAGCTTTCGGGTGAAAGACTTCAGATAAAACATGACAACTGGAGGTTCCAGTTCAGGGAAAAGGTAACTGTTTATGTCACCATGCCGGAAATAGACGGACTTGGTGTTTCAGGTTCAGGCAAAGCAGAGATCCTTGATGCAGTAAAAGGTGAAGATCTTGATCTCAGTGTAAGCGGCAGCGGCAATCTTTTTACTTCAGATCTTTCAGTTGAAAACCTTGAATGCCATATTTCAGGTTCAGGAAATATAAAGCTTGGAGGAGGAAATGCAAAAGATACTGAAGTCTCAATCAGCGGATCAGGAAATTTTAATGGTGAGATGGCAAAATGTGAAACAATGGAGGTTCATGTTTCCGGGAGCGGTAACTGTACCTGCCAGGTGACCGGATCTCTTGAAGCCAGTGTATCAGGGAGCGGTAATGTAACCTATACAGGTAATCCGAGAATTGATGCGAGAGTTTCGGGATCAGGACGGGTAAGATCCTCAAACTGAGTTATTTTCTTATAATTTTAAATACTCCGTTTCTTTCGACCTTAATAACAGGAGAAGCGGAGTATTTTCTTTTATCATCCTGACGGTATTTTACCGTATAATCAGCTGAAGCAATTACAGATTCATCTATTTCGCTGAAATTTGCCGGAGAGGATTTTCCGGTTTTGTTTGCCGATGTTGAAACGATCGGCTTGCGGAAACGGGAAATAAGGTCGCTACAGAAGTCATCATTACAGATTCTCACTCCTACTGTGCCGTCATCAGCACAAATGCCTTCTGCCAGGTTTCTTCCTTCAGGATAGATGATCGTAAGGGGCGAATCGGAGACAGATGTCAGCTGATTTACAATTTCAGGTACGTCTTTTACATACCTTTCAAGCATTGACAATCCATTCACCAGGATTATCAGACTTTTACCTTCGTCCCTTAATTTAATTCTGAGGATTTTCTGCACTGCTTCAGGGCTGGTCGGATCACAACCAATTCCCCAGACTGTGTCAGTTGGATACAGGATAATTCCTCCCTCCTTAAGCACCCTCAGGGATTCCCTCAGGTCTTCTTCAAATATCATGGTGTTTCAGGATGACTTCTTTCCCCCTTCCCTGGAAAGCTTTCTCAGTTTGTGGTATTTAAGAAAACTTGAATATGCACCAGTTTTGCATATTACATAACCATTTCTGCCATCAAGGAAACCCAGGCGGATAAAATATGTCTGAAAAAATCTCCAGATCATATGCACAGCCGGAGTAGAAAACCAGACTTTTTTGCCTGATTTAAAATATTCATTAGCGGCAATATCAGAGTATTTTTTGATTTTTTCAACAAGGTCACTTTCCGAAGTAAAGGGCCAGTGAAGTATATCTCCTTTTAATTTCCCGATTTTGCTGTCATGATTCATATTGAATGTCTCATGGACATTAATAATCCCCCATGTCCCTTTTTCGGCTTTAAAAAGCCGTAGCTGACGGTCAGGATACCACGCAGAATGGCGGATCCATTGTCCGCAATAGTTGCTTAACCGGCTAAAACGGTAACCATCATATTTCAGATTGTTCTTAACCGATAATATTGATTCCCTCAGTTCTTCACTGAGAGCCTCATCAGCATCAAGGGATAATATATATGGATATGAAGCAAGTGTCAAAGAAAAATTTTTCTGGTCCATAAATCCGGTAAATTCATGCTGAACAAATCTCACATTATACTTCTTGCATATTTGTTCTGTGAAATCAGTTGAATATGAATCAACTACAATGACCTCGTCTGCAACGTTATCGAGTGATTGAAGACACTGTTCTATCAGTTTTTCTTCATTCATCGTAATGATTACGGCAGATATTTTCGGCATGACAAAAGGTTAGGTTCTTTGGGCGGTAAATATACTAACTATCGGAAAAATACAAAAATATAGATTCAGAAAATACTTCTGCGCAGGTTAAATTGTTCCTATTACCATAAACAGTGGCATTTATCTTAACTTGATTTTTTATTGATTATTGCATAATTATGCATACAAATGATATTTTCCTGACTCTTTTCAGAATTTTAAATTCAATACTTTGAGCCTTTTCTTCATTTCATTAATTACTTCCTTTTCCTTTTGTACAGAATCAGCTTCAAAAGTAACAGAGAATCTCACATATTTCCCTGCATCATCCCACGGAACAGTAGATATCAATGATTCCCTGATAAGGAATTCCGAGAATTCTGAAGCTGTACTGAAAAGCTTTCCATTACCGGTGCCTGAAGGAACTTTAACATAGCAATAGAATGATCCTTTGGGTTTCCTTGCCTGAAAACCAGCTTCATTGAGAGCATCAACAAGCAGGTTGAATCTCCTTGAGTATTTCTCAATTGTCCTTTGAGTGATATCTGTATTTTTAAAAGCCTGTATACCTGCTTTCTGTATTGCCCTGAACTGTCCTGAATCAGTATTATCCTTTACTGCTGCATAAGCCTTAACTGCCTTGCTGTTCCCGCAAACGAAGCCTATCCTCCATCCGGTCATATTAAATGCCTTTGACAATGAGTGGACTTCAAGTCCTACTTCCATGGCTCCTTCTGCAGAAAGGAAGCTGAGAGGTTTATACCCGTCGTATGTAAGTGCTCCATATGCAGCATCATGAATGACTATGACACCGTTTTTCAACGCAAAATCAACAACGTGCCCGAAAAAGTCACTGCTGGCAACTGCTCCTGTAGGATTATTCGGGTAATTAATATACAAGAGCTTGGCTTTTTTCAAGATTGCCTGCGGGATCGAATCCAGATCGGGCAAATAAGCATTGGATTCAAGGAGCGGTAAAGTGAATACTTCTCCTCCAACATACTTTGTATAAGTTGCTGTAACCGGATATCCCGGCACAGTTGTAAGCAGTACGTCACCCGGATTAATAAAACAGATCGGCATCATGGCAAGCACAGGTTTTGATCCTATGCCATGAACTATATGTTCTGATGGTATCAATCCGGAGACACTATATACTTTTTCAAGATAACCGGCAGCAGCTTCCTGGAATTCAGGAATACCGTTATCGGCATACCATCTGTTCTCCGGTTTACCCGCTTCCTGAGCAAGGGCTTTCACAACAATCTCATCGGCTGGCCAGTCCGGCTCTCCCACACCCATATCAATGAGGCTTATTTCAGGATGTGCTTTTTTTGCTGCCGCCTTTGCCCTTTTGATAAGCTCAAACTTGTATATCACCGTTGATTTCCCGAAATTTATTCCACCAAGCCGGTCTGAGATCTTATCTTCAAAAAAATCCTTCATTGGTATCGATTCAATTAAACTTCGGGCAAATGTAATAAAAGTAATGGGTATTTAAATAGTCCTCCTGATGAAGTTCAGGTCTGCTCCAACAACCTGTTAAATGCATATCTTTGAGTATAAACTCTAACCTTAATATTTATTGTATGGTCAAAAGAATCTGCACCTGTTTATTGATTGCTGTAACAATCTCTTTTGCAGCATTTCCCCAGGAAGCACTGAAATACCAGCTGCCTCCTGATGAAATAGTAAAAATTGTCGATGCGCCGGTGACTCCGTTTGTATCTATAAGCCCTGACAAATCAAATATTCTTATTGTTGAAAGACCTCCTTTAATAACCATAAGTGAGTTGTCGGAGGAAGAATTGAGGATTGCAGGACTCAGGGTAAATCCGGCTATCAGCGGACCGAGCCGGCAAACGTACAACAAGGGATTCAGAATAATGGATATCAACGGAAGCGATATCCTTGATGTTAAAGGATTGCCTGATGATCCTCGTCTAGGATCACCGGAATGGACACCTGACGGGACAAAGTTTGCATTTACAAATACTGTTTTATCAGGAATTGAATTATGGGTATGTGATATTGCATCACTCGAGGCTAAGAAAATCGCGGATCGTTTAAATATGGTTTTCAGAAATTCATTCTCCTGGTTATCAGATAATAAGAGCCTGATATACCTTGTTACCGATCCTGAAAGAGGTAATAAACCAGAGCGGGGACTGGTGCCTGAGGGTCCTGTAGTCCAGGAAAGCCTTGGAGAAAAAGGTCAGTCTGCCACATACCAGGATCTGCTTAAAGATCCGGTGGATGAAGCGATATTTGAGTTTTTTGCGAAATCCCAGTTAATGATATGGGATGGAACAGCAAATTCAAAGATTGGTAAACCAGGGATGATAACCAGCTTTTCACCTTCACCTGACGGCCGTTTTTTACTTATGACTATAATTAACAGACCTTTCTCTTATATTGTTCCTTATTATAATTTCCCTGCAACAACCCAGATATGGGATGTAAAAGGAAATATTGTCACGACATTGCTGGAAGAACCGCTTATTGAAAATGAACCAAGAGGCTACGATATGGTGCTTCCCGGTCCCAGATTCCATGCCTGGCGCACAGACAAACCTGCTACTGTCACGTGGGTGGAAGCCCTTGATAACGGGGATTACAAGAATGAAATGAAATATCACGACCAGGTATACCTGCTTGAAGATCCTTTTAACAGATCACCTGATAAGTTCATTGCAACAGAGATGAGATTCAACGGAATTACCTGGGGCAGAGATGACTATGCCCTGATTTCAGAGGGATTAAGTAAAACAAGGATGCGAATTGTAAGTTCTTTTAATCCGACAAATCCTCAAAATACTAAAAAGAAGATACAGGAATTCAACTATGATGACGGTTATAATAATCCGGGACGATTCATTATCGATCAGAATACTTATGGCTATAGCGTACTTAAGTTTATTGACAAGGGCAAATCATTATTGCTTTCAGGCAACGGGGCATCGCCGGAAGGAGACCGGCCTTTCCTGGACAAATATGAAGTTGCCACCGGTAAAACAACCAGGTTATGGAGATCCGAGGCTCCTTATTACGAAAGTATCATAACAATCCTGGATATTTCAAAAAACCTGGCATTAACTTCCAGGCAATCAGTTACAGAAGTTCCTAATTACTATATAAGGAATCTGAAAACAGGTAAAATTTCACAGGTCACAAAATTTGAAAATCCCTATCCTCAACTTGCCGGTATACACAAAGAACTTGTTAAATATAAGCGAAATGACAGTCTTGATCTTTCATTTACCCTTTATCTGCCAGCCGGTTATAATAAAGCTGAAGACGGACCGCTGCCAACGCTTTTATGGGCATATCCGCGTGAATTCAATGATCTGTCGGCTGCAGGCCAGGTTAACGGATCACCCTGTTCCTTTACCAGGATCAGTCCTGCTTCAGCACTTGTTTATGTAACACAGGGATATGCCATATTGATGGATGCTGCTTTCCCTATTGTAGGAGTTGATGGCAAAGAACCCAATGACACATTTGTTGAACAGCTGGTTGCTGATGCTGAAGCTGCCATAAATAAAGCTGTTAAAATTGGTGTGACGGATCCGGGGAAAGTGGCAGTCAGCGGACATTCATACGGTGCTTTTATGACTGCGAACCTCCTGGCGTACAGCAGATTATTTGCTGCAGGCATTGCCGAAAGCGGTGCATATAACAGGACTCTTACACCTTTTGGTTTTCAGAATGAAAGAAGAAGCTACTGGGAAGCGCCTGATGTTTATAATAAAATGTCGCCCTTCATGAATGCGGATAAAGTAAAGGATCCTGTTCTGCTGATCCATGGGCTGGCTGACAATAACAGCGGGACTTTCCCAGTACAAAGCGAAAGATTATATGCGGCTCTGAAAGGTCATGGTGCAACAGTGCGCCTTGTAATGCTGCCGAATGAAAGTCATGGTTATGCAGCACGTGAGACAATTCTTCATAAACACTGGGAGGTATTGAACTGGATGAATAAGTATGTAAAGAATAAAAAGTAAAAACTACCTGGTGTAATTGTTGAAAAAGAGCTTAAATTTGATAAAGATTCGGTTTTTCTGTAATTCAGACCTGAGATCATTGTTCTTCTAAAACATATAATGTTATGAGCAAATACATTTATTTAACCTGTACACCGGAAGCTCTGGTAGCTTCGATGCTTCCTCCTGAAGGATTCGGAATGTATCTTTCAACCGGAACCAAGAAACGGAACAAGGGCCAGACAATCTTTTTTGAGGTTGACCTGAGCAAGATTGAGAACCTCATTGACATGGAGAGTCTCAATAAAAGATGTGTTGCCAAGGAGGACGGCAGCCCTAAAAGCTCTGTTTATCTTTCAGTCTACAGAACTCTTGAAATGATGCCGCTTTCCGCACTGAAGAGCCTGTATCTTACAACCGATCACGGTTGTGTCCTGGAACTGAAAAGAGCGCTTTATGATAAAGCCGGTGAACCAAAAAATGCCCTTCACCTGTACCAGGAATTATCCCCGGTCACTCCTCTTGTTGCCAGCGGGCTTGCTCCGTCAGCATTTCTTAAAAAGCTGACTGACGGATCGACACCTATTGTACTTCCAAAACTGTTCTTTGTTGAATTAAAGCTTGGCGAACTGGCTACAAATCCTCTGGGCGGTTCGGCAGAACACCTGCCTTACCCTAATATTGGGCATCTCAGGGACTGCCTTGAGATCCTCAAAGGTGAATATGAGAAACATATGAAAACGGTACAGAGAATTTTTTCGGGAACACTTCTTTACCGGACAATTGCTTCAGGATTTTATGTGGGAGCAAAGGATGAGATTGCTTATTATCCTTATCCTGAAATGAAGGAACTCGAAAATATTAATTACGAATTCTTCCGCGGTATCTGACCGTAACCAACTTACTTAAGAATATCATAATTTTCATTTGGATTAATAAAAAACTACTTTAGTTTTGTAGCCTTAAATTTCCAAATTCTAATTCAAGACTAATTAAATACTGATAACATGATTAACGCAATTTTTTGGATCGTACCGGTTGCAGCGCTTTGTTCACTGCTGTTCGCATGGATCTTCTACAGAAGCATGAAAGCCCAGGAAGAGGGAACAGACAAGATGAAGGAGATAGCTACATATGTCAGGGAAGGAGCCATGGCTTACCTGAGACGCCAATACTCAGTTGTAATCAAGGTATTTATAATCCTTGTTGCACTCCTTCTTATACTGGCTTATTTCGGAATTCAGAACCCGTTTGTACCTGTAGCTTTTCTTACAGGAGGTTTCTTCTCAGGACTTTGCGGTTACCTGGGGATGAAGACAGCAACTTTTGCATCAAACAGAACAGCCTGGGCTGCTTCAAAATCACTTAACAAAGGATTGCAGGTTGCTCTCAGGAGCGGTGCTGTGATGGGACTAGTGGTTGTTGGATTCGGCCTGCTTGACATTGCATTATGGTTTCTTATCCTTAACGGATGGGTATTCACCCCCGAGCATATGGATACAGGTCTGAAATTCATCGGACTCACCTTTGTTCAACCGGGAACCACTGAACATGAAAAGCTTATTGAGATTACTGCAGTGATGCTTACCTTCGGAATGGGTGCTTCAACACAGGCTCTCTTTGCCCGTGTCGGCGGCGGGATCTTTACAAAAGCTGCAGACGTTGGTGCTGACCTGGTGGGAAAAGTTGAAGCAGGTATACCAGAGGACGATCCGCGCAATCCTGCAACCATTGCAGATAATGTTGGTGATAATGTAGGAGATGTCGCTGGAATGGGCGCTGACCTTTATGAATCATATGCAGGATCAATTCTTGCAACAGCAGCACTTGGAGCTGCCCTCCCGGCTGCTGCAGGGATGAATCAGATGGAAGCCGTTATTGCTCCTATGATCGTATCGGCAATAGGTATTTTCCTGTCAATTGCAGGAGTATATCTGGTCAGAACCAAGGAATCAGCTACTCCAAAAGCTCTTCTCCGTGCACTTCTGCTTGGGACAGGAGGAAGCTCGGCACTTATTCTGGTGGTGCTGGCGATCATGGCCTTCGCAGGCATGATCACATGGGGTGTGTTCGGATCAGCAGTGGCAGGTCTTCTTGCAGGTGTTATAATCGGTCAGTCAACTGAATACTTCACTTCTGATGCAAACAAGCCTACCCAGGGAATAGCTAAACAAGCCCTCCAGGGTCCCGCCACGGTTATTATTGAAGGGATGGCAGTAGGGATGTCATCCACATGGGTGCCGGTTGTGACTATTGTCTCTGGTATTATCGCTGCATTCGGATTTGCCGGCGGATTCAAGGAATTTGCAATGGGTGTCTACGGTATTGGTTTTGCTGCTGTCGGAATGCTTTCAACACTCGGCATAACACTGGCAACGGATGCTTTTGGCCCGATCGCCGACAATGCAGGCGGTAATGCTGAAATGTCGGGGCTCCCGAAAGAAGTCAGGGA
Source organism: uncultured Rikenellaceae bacterium (assembly GCA_964525415.1). GTDB lineage: Bacteria > Bacteroidota > Bacteroidia > Bacteroidales > VadinHA17 > LD21. Next base: position 36,218 of record CAZGGZ010000016.1, read on the forward strand.
AAGAACTGACGCCCTTGATGGTCTTGGTAATACTACCGCAGCTACAGGAAAAGGATTTGCAATAGGTTCCGCTGCACTTACAGCCCTTGCTCTAATGGCCGCCTATATGGAAGAAGTAAGACTCTGGCTGGGAAGACTTATTGATAAAGCTCCGGAAGGTTTAAAGCAGATAGGTGATGTATTGTTTTATAACAGTACTGTTCCTTCAGTTCAGGATGGACAGACAGCAGTAAATATTACAACTGCAACTATAAAGGATTTCGCCAATGCATATGATCTCTCTCTTTTCAATCCTATACTTCTTGGTGGTGTATTTATTGGAGCGATGATGGCATTCCTTTTCAGCTCGATGAGTATGAAAGCTGTCGGTCGTGCTGCAGGCAAAATGGTTGAGGAAGTGAGACGCCAGTTCCGTGAAATACCCGGAATTATGGAAGGCAAGGCAAAACCTGAATATGCAAAGTGTGTAGCAATATCAACTGCAGGAGCCCAGCATGAAATGCTTGTTCCGTCACTCATGGCAATCGCAGTTCCATTGGTAGTGGGAGTCATTTTCGGAGTCCCTGGAGTCATCGGTCTTCTTGCAGGAGGAATGAGCGCTGGTTTTGTTCTTGCATGCATGCTTAATAATGCAGGCGGTGCATGGGATAATGCCAAGAAATTCATTGAAAGAGGTAATTACGGTGGTAAGAAAAGCGAACCTCACAAAGCTTCAGTTGTCGGAGATACAGTAGGAGATCCTTTTAAGGATACATCAGGCCCGGCACTTAATATTCTGATAAAACTGATGTCAATGGTATCGGTTGTGCTCGCAGGTCTTACAGTTGCTTTCAGCATTTTCGGATAATAATTCATTGTCATATCCTGTCAAAAAGCTGCCCAATCAGGCGGCTTTTTTTCGTACTTTTGGATAAATAAAAATCAATATGATCCTCCCTACCCTCTCCGACATTCAAGCCGCCCACGAGCGTATCAAACCCTACATTCATCAGACTCCAGTTTTAACCTCACAGCAGTTAAATAAACTATTCAGCTGTGAATTATTCTTCAAATGCGAGAACTTCCAGAAGGTGGGCGCTTTCAAGTTCCGGGGAGCAACAAACGCGGTACTTTCATTATCTGATGAGGAAAAGAAAAAAGGAGTTGTAACGCATTCTTCCGGTAATCATGCTGCGGCGTTGTCCCTGGCAGCACGAATGAATGGCGTTAAAGCGTACATTGTGATGCCTGAAACTGCTCCTGTTGTTAAGAAAAACGCAGTTGCCGGATATGGGGCTGAGATCACTTTCTGCAAACCCACACTTCAGTCCCGTGAGGAGACAACACAAACAATAATTGAAAGAACCGGAGCTACCCTGGTCCACCCGTATGATAACTTCAATGTCATCTGCGGACAGGGAACAGCTGCACTGGAGCTGCTGAAAGAAAGAAGCGACCTGGAAATGATAATCGCCCCTATCGGAGGAGGCGGACTTATGAGCGGCACTTCCACAACGGTTAAGGGACTGAATGATAAAATAAAGGTAATAGGTGCAGAGCCGCTGAATGCAAATGATGCATATAAATCATTCACTACAGGAATATTGACACCTTCTGTTAATCCTTTAACAATAGCTGACGGACTGCTGACATCATTAAGCGAGCTGACGTTTGGAATCATCAGAAAAAATGTTGATCAGATCTTCACTGCCAGAGAAGAATCAATCATAGAGTGCATGCGGCTAATATGGGAGAGAATGAAAATCATTGTTGAGCCGTCTTCTGCTACGGCCCTTGCAATCATAAGCGAAAATCCTGAATTTTTCAGAGGCAGTAAAGTGGGGATAATTATTTCCGGGGGCAATGTTGATTTCAGAAAGCTTCCGTTCTAATTCCGTTTTCTGAAATACGCTATAATCGGATAATGATCTGAAAATTTCACTTTCAGTATCTCAAAATACCTGCTCTCCAGGGCATTATCATAAAGAACATAATCTATCCTGTTTGGCGGATAATTGCCCTTATATGTAAATCCCGCACCATACCCCGAGCTCACAAAGGAGTCATTTAAGCCACGACGGATCTTCCTGTACGAATATGATACCGGGGTATCATTGAAATCACCGGCTACAATAACAGGATATGGTGAGTGGTCAATCTGGGCTTTGACAATCAGTGATTGATGCGCTCTCCGCACAAATCCGCGCTTCAGACTCCTTGATATCTTTGTGATTTCATCCAGAGTCTCCTTATCATCAGGATTGGTCATCTCCTCAAGAAATGAGCGTTCAATATTCTTTAATCTGAACGACTGCAGGTGGTTATTGAAGATCCTGAAGGTGTCTTTTTCAATGACAACATCAGTAAATATTGAAAGACTTGATGATTTCGGATGGATTATTTCGCCTCTTCCCGCTATTGGAAATTTACTGTATGTTACAATACCGTAGTATCTGTTTTTACCGCTGCCTATAATTTTAATATGGGTATTATATTCCCCTCCAAGGGCAGTTCTGAAAGCATTCTCTCTCTGGGAAGGATTTCCGTTAATAAAAAACTCCTGAAGGCACAGGATATCGGGCTGACGGGACTTAATGAATTCCAGTACTTTCTTTTCAGAATTTGCACCATTATTCTCGAAGTAGTTAAAGAGCCTCAGGTTATAGCTCATTACCCTGAATGTATCATCCTTTGTTCCTTTTTCCCTGGCGAGCTGGATGTAGTTTGTGAGGTGGGTGAATCCCAGGGCTATTACAACTACCGATATAAATGCCTCAAACCTTAATAACGCTATCCAGGTAATTACCAAAATTATGTTAAACAAGAGTATATATGGGTAAGCAAGTCCGAAGAAAGCAGGCAGGGCAAAATCCTCCGGATTAATATGAACAGCCATGTATGAAAGCAGAAGTGCAATGGCAAACAAAATGTTTACCGCCAGCAGGGCTTTATAAAGGAATTTTTTCAGATTTCAGGAATTTTTTTTCTGACTTTCACTGAACAGGACAGCTTTCTCTTCTTTTGTAAGGCTGTCATAGCCTCCCTTAGATATCTTGTCAAGGATCATATTGATCCTCTCCTGGCGGTCAGCTTTTGCCTTTTTATACTCATTGTCTGAAGCTGGTTTCTTGTAAGTCACCTTCAGTTTTTTGCGCGGCTTGAAGAGAGTAGCGAAAAAATCAATTACCCTGTTGATCCCTCTGCCTATATCATGTCCCCGCCGCAGGCTGATCGTGTAAAGGTAACCGAAAACAGCACCTCCCATATGCGCAAGCTTGCCACCTGAATTGACTGAAAAGTCCATTACTGTTGTAAGAACAAATATCCCCAGCGCTATATATTTGATCTTAATCCTTCCAAGAAGAAAAAGATTGACAGTGTAATCTGGCACATAGACTGCAATTGCAATAACTACTGCCATAACCGAAGCAGAGGCTCCGATAGCAACTGATTCATTTATGACACCCTTAAATACCGGAAAGATATTGAACGACAAGATATAAAGTACGGCACCGCATATTCCTCCAACCAGGTACACGGCAGTAAGTTTCCTCTGGTCAAGATATTCGAGAAAGATCCTGCCAAACCAGTAAAGCCATAACATATTGAACAGGATGTGCCATATATCCTTGTGGGTGAACATATATGTGATCAGTGTCCATGGCTTAACCAGAAGGGCTCTTAAAGATGAAGGTACAGCAACCCATTTCAGTGTTTCTGCTGACAGATCAGGATTATTAAACAGGAACCCCCCGATGGCAACAAGTGTAAGAAGAAGGAATATGCCAGTATTTATATAAATGAGCTTTATCAGGCTGCTCCCGCTGCGGAATGTTCTTTTTATGTTGTCACCGATCCCCATCAGTAAAGGGTTTTCGTGGTTTTTCGCCAGTATCTTATGAGGATATATCCAAAAAGCATACCACCAAGGTGCGCTGCATGGGCAATATTGCTTCCCGGCTGTGTAAATGCAAGGTATAATTCAATTGCTCCGTAACCCAGGACAAAATATTTGGCTTTTATGGGAATCGGAGGTATAAGAAGCATCAGCTGTGTATTCGGGAAAAGCACTCCAAATGCAAGAAGCACACCGAAAATAGCTCCGGATGCTCCTACTGTTGGGGTATTAAGCAGCAGTTGCATGTTTTGCATGGTCTGATCAGTGAAAACCTTCCCCTGGTTCAGATATGCAGCGCCTTCATCAAGCACCATTTGAATCTGTTCAGGATTAAGTGCTTTTAAAAGTTTGCCATATTCAAATGCAATTACAGATTCGTGAACCAGTGCCGCACCAAGACCGCACACCATGTAATATATCAGAAACCGTTTTGGTCCCCATACCTGCTCAAGCACCTGGCCGAAAATATATAATGCATACATGTTGAAGAAGAGATGCCATATTCCTCCGTGCATGAACATATGGGTAAGAATCTGAAACGGCCTGAAACTTTCTGATTTCGGGAAATAGAGTCCCAGGATGCTGTTAAGATCAATGGAGAAAACGCTTCTGACAACATAATATGCCAGAAGCATCAGCGCATTGATCATAATAACATTCTTAACAACAGGGGGTAACCCGAAAAAACCTCTTCCGTATCCGTTCATCTGCAATAATTAAGATTTCTTTCAACAAAATACAGGGACAAAACTAATGTTTATCCTGCAATCTGACAATTTGCAGACCTGAACTATTTGAATTTTTTATCCAGGTCCTCAAGCGTAATTATAATAACGATCGATTTGCCTTTTGGAGAATAATTTGGTGCATGACATGCAAACAGGGAATCAAAGAGTGTTTCCATCTCGCTCTGCGTCAATGTTTTGCCATACGGTATTGCTGAAGCTCCAGCCATAGCTGCAGCAAGTTTTTCCCTCGCACCTGTTGACGGACCAGCTTGTGTATTGCGGAACTCTTCAATCAGTAATCCCAGCATACTTATCGGATCGTTCGATTCTGTACCTGAAGGCCGGCCTTTAATGACTATTTTATTCTCTCCTGCAAGCACAACGCTGAATCCGAGGATCTTAAGGTCATTTTCAATCTCTTTTAAAACAGCAATATCTGCGGGATTCAATTCGGCCGTGACAGGAAAAAGCTCAGTCTGACTTACCGACCTGTTCAGGCTGAGACATTCCAGGAATCTTTCATAGAGGATTCTTTCATGAGCCCTTTTCTGATCGATGAGCATTAGTCCCGATTTGACCGGACAAACTATATACTTGTTTTTTATCTGGATGAATTTCCTGTCCGTTTCATTTTTACTTAAAGCAGATCCTGGTATAGTTTCGCCCTTTTCAAGTGCTGAATAGAGTTTTTCCCAGTTAGCGGTATTTTCTCTCTCAAACTTATCAATCAGGCCTGTTTTATTATAAGATGGCTCATCGGAATCAAAAGGATTATACCCGGGATTGATATTGATTACCGGGGGTTCCGGAGCCGTATCCGTTGGCTTCCTGACAGGTATTTCGATTAAGGATTCATTCTCAAAATCAATTGAAGGTACTATATTGAATCGGCCCAGAGCTTCACGCACCGATGCCATAAGTATCTGCCAGATAGATCTTTCATCTTCGAATTTGACTTCTGTCTTGGTGGGGTGAATGTTAATATCTATGGAGGCAGGATCTGTCTCCATAAATATAAAATATGTCGGTATTGTTTCCGGGGGAAGTATATTCTGGTAAGCTTCCGCAACGGCTTTATGAAAATAAGGGTGTTTCATATACCGTCTGTTGACAAAGAAAAACTGTTCACCATAGGTTCGCCGTGCACTCTCCGGTTTCCCGATGAAACCCCTTATTGAAACCAGGTTTGTATCTGTTTCCAGCGTGATCAGATCCTGGTTGATTTGTTTTCCGAATACACCGGTTATGCGCTGCCTGAAATTTCCGGTGATAAGATTATAAATTTCTGATTCGTTATGATGAAGTGTGAATCTTGTTTCAGGGTGAGCCAGTACAACTTTCTGGAATTCATTGATTATATGCCTGAATTCAGTCATATCGGATTTCAGGAATTTCCGTCTTGCCGGGATATTATAAAACAGGTTTTTCACTGAAAAGCTTGATCCTTCCGTACAACTGCACGGCTCCTGCGCTTCCACCCTTGAACCGTTTATAACAACGAGCGTACCTGTTTCAGTATCCTTTTTTCTTGTCCTCAGTTCGACCATTGATACTGCGGCAATTGAAGCAAGAGCTTCTCCACGGAATCCTTTTGTGTTTATGGCAAAAAGATCACTGGCAGAAGAGATCTTCGATGTTGCATGCCTTTCGAATGAAAGCCTGGCATCAGTCTCTGACATGCCGCTGCCATCATCAATAACCTGAATCAGTGTCTTGCCTGAATCCTTAATAATCACGCTTATCTTTCCGGCACCTGCATCAACAGCATTTTCCATCATCTCCTTGACAACTGAAGCCGGTCTCTGAATGACTTCACCTGCAGCTATCTGGTTAGCGACTGAATCGGGCAAGAGCTTGATTAAATCGGGCATTAAGATGGTAATATATCTTCATCAGCAAAGATATTAAATATTGGTCCCTGAACAAATCACGGAATGAACAAGCCGGTTTACGACAGGGATGATTATCTTTGCTTTAAATTTACCCGGGATGAAAAGGCTCTATATTTATTTTTTGGTTGTTTTGCTGGTCATTTTTACAGGTTGTTCAGGCAGATCCGGTGATGATGTTATCAGGGTAATGACTCTCAATGTGAGGCTGGATACTCCTGCTGACAGCATGAATGCATGGCCTAACAGGGCAGGGATCGTCTGCAGTTTCATAAAGAATGAGAAGCCTGACCTGCTTGGAATGCAGGAAGTATTGTTACGTCAATATGAGGTCCTTGATTCAGCTCTGACTGATTATGCATCCGTGGGTGTGGGAAGAAGCGACGGCGCAAAAGGAGGTGAGATGAATCCTCTCTTTTTCAGGAAAGACAGGTATGATATGGTCCGGACAAAGACCTTCTGGCTTTCAGGGACTCCCGAAATTGCAGGATCACAGGCATGGGGAGCAAATCTTCCCCGAATTGTCACATGGGCAGAGCTTGTCGACAGGAACAGTCATGAACACCTGTTCTTCTTTAACACACATTTTGCACATGATTCAGATTCAGCAAGAATAATGAGCTCAAAACTGCTTCTGAGCAAGGTTGATTCAATTGCATCGGATTTCCCATTCATAATAACAGGCGATTTCAATATGCTTACCACCAGTAAAGGATATGAAATACTTACCGGTCCTGCTGAAAGCGTTCCGCTTCTGAGGGATTCTCAAATAATTTCGGAAAAACGGCCTTTCGGACCCACATATACCTTTAACAGCTTCAGCGACAAAGATGGATCAGGAAGGATAGATTATATATTTGTAAGAGATGGTATGAAAGTCCTGGATCACAGGACATTGGTTAAAAAGGAACGTGGAATTTTCATATCCGATCACTGGCCGGTGGAAGCTGTTGTC
>CAZGGZ010000016.1:43766-48603 GCA_964525415.1 uncultured Rikenellaceae bacterium
TAAAAAGGAACGTGGAATTTTCATATCCGATCACTGGCCGGTGGAAGCTGTTGTCTCATTTAAATGATTATCTGGCTGAAACCTGTTATATGTTATATAGGTCTTTAGCAGGAATTGGTAGTTGGCAGTTTAAGATGCCCGTAAAATAACTATTTAAGATTTTCAATAAATCCGGCAAGATCTAAGCTATTCCTTTCAACATTGCAAATAAGCCAGCCTGAATTAAGTTCGGTCCTGTTGAAATCCTTCACTTTCAGATACCAGCCGGGTATATCGATTATGTGATAAATAACTTCTTCGACATATTCAAATTTCAACTGACCTGACCTGATAAAGGAAAAGAAGAGAGTCAGATTGTCCGGCTTATAACCCTTTTCCGCATAGTATTGAAGATGGTCGGTATCTTCAAGGGCTCTTTTGAGATTTATGAAGTCTGTTTCATTGCTCGAAGGGGAAATGAACCGCACCATTGATGTATCTGTTTTATAGATATTCAGCAAATCACCTTTGGCTGAATGTAGAACCCATTTCACCATATCGCTGCCGACAGTTTCCTGGATCAGGAATAGCCTTATTTTCTGAGGTTCGCCCTTATATAATACCCTTGATCTGGCTTCAGCAATGATCCCGGGTGAATACTTATATAACAGGATATTCCCCCTTACCACGTCATCAATGAATGTTTCCTTTGTCTTAACATAATCATCAGAATAATCCTTTCCGGATTTCTGGATCCTGGGATCCTTAAGGTCAAATAACAGGGTTATCATTCTGCTACGCGGCATACGTGCCCTGAATGCGGAGTCGGCAGGATTCCCTTTAAAATCGCTTTTAAGGTTGAACCTGTCGGCAAATTCGTTGAATTGTTTTATCCTGGCTGTGAATATCTCCTCACGTTCTTTCTGCGGATCGGCAAGTACCTGTGAAAACAGTGGATCACTGATCAGGAATATCAGCATCACCAGGAAAATACCCCGGCTGGATCTTGCTTTAAGATGAGATGTCATCAGGAAATGGCTGTTTTTGTTTCTGTGGCTTTGATATCGCCAAGGAATATCTTCCATCTCTTTTCCTTGAAGAAAGTATCTTCAACGATATCAACTATGATTTCCACTTCTTTTTTTGTAATGTCTGTATAAATGATATCGTCATTGCTGAATCCTGTGAATTCCTGGATAATAGTGGCTGTTGAATAATACTTGCCGTCAGGACCTTTGGTAAACTCTCTTATGTATGCAATATCGTAGAATTTGATAATGACTTTTGTATAAGGAAGCGATTTCAGCCTGGCCAGGTATTTTTCCATCGGACGGTTTACTTTCTGGACTGATCCATCCGGGAGGGCTGTTGAGATTTCCATTTCAGCGCCTTTGTAAAAGAGCTTTAATGCCTCTTTTTCTGCCATATTACGTTTTTCCGCAGGTTCATCCTTGCTGCCAAGAGTAACAATATATTGCTGGAATTCCTCAACTTTCTGCTTGGTTTGCTCCTTGAATAGTTCTATATCGGCTGCGCTCAGGTTTATTTCATCAGTAATCTTTGCCTGTTTGCTTGTAACGGCAGTTTTTGTCTCCTGTGCTGTTACCCAGAGAGTTACAAACAATACTACTGTCGTTAATGAGATCCTTTTTAACATATAATCAGTTATTTTCTTAACTACACTACAATTTGTATGCAAAACTTATCCTGAACCCGAAATTTTTGATCTTTGTCGGCTGGTGTTCGTGTTCAACACCAAAAATATCCAGATATGAATCTTTACCGCCTGCGATATCCGTAATTCCTATTATTGCTTCGGGACCAAGAGTTATCGAGGAATAGTATCCCAGCGGAATGTTTATCCCTGCTGAGGCATAAACCGCCAGATTGAAACCTTTTATTTTTACATCAGGATATGTTTCATCAATCGCTTCCCTCTTGTAGTAGCCCAGTTCTTCAATATCGAGAGTACGGAGTACAACCGGATTATCCGGGTAATATCCTGTATAAATATAATAACCGGTACATGCAGCTTTTGCTTTCTGGGGTATCGAAATCTTAACTCCGCCTTCTGCATAAAATCCAAATCTCCCCGGTTTTCCGCTGGTAAAATTAAGAAGTAAAGGAAGTGTTATATAATTGATTGAGACCAGCGAATCATAATCGGCTGCAATTCTTTTGTAAAACTGGTCGGAATTGATATCAGCCGATAGTGATTTGCTTCCGAATTTGCCTGCAAGATTATAATTGGCAGAATATGTATTGAACTCCAGGCCGCTCCTTACAGCGATATTATCATTGAAATAATAGCTTACTCCCACCGCGGTGATAAATCCCGAGAGCGGTTTAATATTCCATAAAACCGAATCTTTAGGAATTGTAAGTGATTCGATATTCTTATTATTAATACTTGTCAATCCGAAAGATCCTATAAATGAAACGCCGAAACCTTTTCTTGTTACAGGCCTGATAACTATCTGAGGAAGCTGCGGAGCACCTGATGTTGAAGCGGTTGCTTCATAGAAATCAACTGATGATTTATCAATGCCGGTTATCCGGAAATCGGAGAATGTTTTTTCTGCAGATGTAAATGAGATCTTGAAAATGAGCGGAAACGAATTTCTGAACACATCTCTGCCCTTATAGTTTCCTGAGAAGAATTTATTAACATCGGTATAGGTATAATAGCTCCCGTCATCAGCTTTCATCACCTGTCTGAATTTTGCAGAATCAGGTATGATGGACAGGTTTTTTATTCCGTCAGGATAATCTGCAATGAAGCTGTTGAGATAATCAGATGCAGTAATAAGACTTGTTTCAGGTTCAGGAGTAATATCATTATAAACCCTTGTATCCTTTGAAGGAAACAGATTCAGGAAGCTTTCCTTATAGAACTCCTTATCTTCTGCCGGTTCCTGCGGGTCGCCGATCAGTGATAGGAAATTTGTATAATCCTGAAGCACAGCCTTGATCGCGCTGTGGATCTTGGTAAGATCCTCATCATTGAGATCTTCTGCGTTCACCTCTCTCAAAGCCTGTGAATAGTCTATTACGTAATTTGACGCTGCATTTCGTATCCCGACTATCTTAAAGTTACTTAAAGCCCTGTTTTCAGCACTGAAAGCTATTCTGAAGGTGAGGTCTTCAACATTCTGGTTAATAGTCTGGTTCAGATAGTTGCCGTTTATTGATTTTTTGACCAGGACATCCAGTGAATAGATATTGTTTTCGTGCGACATAATATCGCTGACCCTTGCGTTGTTAAGATCGAGATTGATGGTCATACCATCGGGATACCAGAGAATAATACTGTTTGTATATGTTTCGGCTTCGTAAAACTCGCTTAACTTATGGGCAGGGTCCAGGTCATTGAAAATAAGAACCTGCCTGTTGACAAAAAGCTCAAGAAATCCTTCAGCATTGCTTCTGGCTTTTTCAATATCACTTACAACAAATTCGCCCATCTGGTTTATCAGGGTCTGATAATTCTCAAGCACATTTCTTGCACTGGTATAGATTATCGACTTTTCCTTATCAGAAAACTGTACCTGGGCTTTTAATCCGCCGGTAAGTCCGGTAAAAATCAATAAAACGATTGAAACTGAGCGCTTTATTCTCATAAATTATTCAATAATAACTTTTCTTGTAACGATTCTGTCATTCAGATCAAGGGTAAACAAATAATAACCTGCTGTTAGTCCGTTCAGTTCTAGTTCAGTGAAAAAATACTCTGTAGTTTTTTCGAACTTAAAGTTATACAATTCTTTACCATTCTGATCAAAAATACTGACTAAAAGATCACCGGTAATTTCATTTTCGATTTCGATGTTAACCCGTCCGGAGGTCGGATTCGGGTATAACCTGGTATTTTCCTCCAGGTCTTTATCCTCACCTATAAGGTACTCCGGAGGTATGTAAAAATCTGTCATTTCCGATTTGGAGGTCGGTATTGTTACGTCGTCGCTCATCGTATAGCATTCATTCTGATTGCCCACAGCTACCCTGTACGTACCCAGAGTCTTGTTCGCCACGTATATGTACCTCGTTGCTCCCTGTATCACCTCATTATTGCGGTACCACTGGTGCCTGTCGGCTGTCTTGCTGCTCGCTGCCATATACCATACTACCGGACCCCGGATATACACGATCGGTTTTTCAGGAGCATCCGGTACTGTTATGGTCACCGGATCCGATTCTGCCGGGCATTCCCCAAGTTCTGCCTTTACCTTATATATGCCCTTCCCGTAAAACTCAATGAACGTAAGAGTATCGCTGTACTGTGTTTCTCCATCTTTGATCCACGTGTAACGATACCCCGGCACTGCAGAGCTGACACTCAGTCTTATCGGATCCAATCCCGGACATGCTCCCTCTGTATAATTTGTGGTCGTTATGCCAGGTTTAACCGGTGACGGCTTTACCGTAACACTTACCGGGGGGGTCTCTGCCATGCACCCTGAAGAATTGGATACCTCAAGCTTATAGCTTCCCGATGTGCCGGCAGTATAAATGTTCGTTTCCGCTCCGGTGATCTCTCCGTATTCATTCTTCCATTTATAAGTATAACCTGTTGACGTGGGGACGCTTAAAGTCACAGATCCTCCCTGGCAGAATGTTGCCGGGCCGCTCAGACTTATATTGCCCGGAACTGGTGCAGAGTTGACCAGTACATCAATCGTATCGGCAGCTTCGGCAGTGCATCCGCCTGTGTTTCTAACCGTAAGTGAATATTTACCCGAAGATTTCACATTGTACCTGTTGCTGGTTCCAACCAGTCCTCCATCCTTCCTCCACTGGTATGAATAATTAAGTGTATTTGTTACACTTAATTCTACCGAGTCGCCCTGGCAGAACTCAA
>CAZGGZ010000017.1:0-8298 GCA_964525415.1 uncultured Rikenellaceae bacterium
AAGGGATTTAATCTGATCTCACCATATCAGAGAATTCTGCCGGAGACTTTCAGTGAACGAAAGATGTATATGGACCGCTGTGCTCAGCTCGGTATGAAAGTGCACTATAATATTCTTTCAGTTTCCGGCGGCGGCGGAGTGAGTTCAACGGTCAACGGCATGACTGATCAGCAGAAAAGGGAATGGCTGATAAATGAAATAATCGCATTCAGGGACCATCCTGCCCTGCTTGCATGGTATATAGCAGATGAACCTACAGTATATAACATCTCTCCGGAAGCCCTTGAAGATACTTACAGGATAATTAAGGAATATGATCCCTGGCATCCTGTAACGATTGTATTTATGGCTCCTTTCCTATCCGCAAAACAATATTCTGATGCTCTTGATATTGTGATGGCTGATCCATACCCGGTGCCTGATATCCCGGTAACACTGACCGGCAATGTTGCAGGACAGCTTACATCGGAATTCGCAGGTAAAAAGCCTGTGTGGATAGTTCCCCAGGCATTTGGCGGAGGAGAATGGTGGGGACGCGAACCTTCACTCCAGGAGATGAGGTCAATGACCTACCAGGCAATAATCAGGGGAGCCAGGGGCATTCAATACTTTATAAGACAAGGACTTAACTTTTTCCCAAAATCGACAGCAGCATGGGGTGAATGCGGAAGGATGGCTGTCGAAATTGCTGAACTGACTCCATGGCTTCTTTCCGACGAGCAGACAATTCCAGTCAGATCAGGTTCCCCTGATATTATTGTAACTTCAGCAGTACACAATAATCAGCTTATGATTCTTGCAGTGAATAAGACAAATTCACCTCAGCGTGCAGAATATTCAGTTTCGGAAGCCATTTCAGGTAAAGTAAAAGTCATATTCGAAAACCGTTCCGTAAATATAAATGCAGGATATTTTGCTGACCAGATCTCCTCATTCGGATCACAGGCATACATGATAGAACTGAAAACACGGCAGGACACCCTAAAACCTTATCGCGCAAATATGATTATGGACCCGGGATTTGAGGATACCTCAAGTCCTGGTGTACCCGCCTCATGCTATGCCCGCAACGGAGGCGACAGAGGGGCAACGTATTTTCTTGATTCAAGGGAACATATTGAAGGGAACCATTCGGTAAGACTTGTTACTCCTGAAGAAAACAAAGGTGCAAGACTACGGTTCTTTCCCGTTACAGTCATGAATGGTAAGAAATATCTCATTTCAGTATGGGCAAAAACAGACCCGGAGCAGGGAAAAAGCGGAAACGGGAACAGCAAACCAGAACAATTTGAAATCGCCCTTGGAGAAAACGGAAGTAAAATATTTGAACCGGGAAACGAATGGAAACAATTTGTAACAATTGTTACAATTCCCTATGACAGTGATCAGCCTGCGAGGACAAATGTAGTTCTTCACTTAAAGACAGCAGGTGTGGCATGGTTCGATATGCTGCAGGTTATTGAATGTTATGATATAAAACAAAGTATTAATCCCGAATTAACTAATGAGTGGAATTTTTAAGAGAATTACTCTTGCATTATCTCTTGTTTGCATGTTATTTTTGTCATGTTGTTCTCGGCAGCAACAAAACATTAATTATAAAGGTAATTCTGAACCTTTGATGCAAAATGCTTATATCAGGCTACCGCTTGGTTCAATCAGGCCGGAAGGCTGGCTTAAGTCGCAGCTCGAAGCCCAGGCTGCAGGACTAACCGGAAATGTGGATGATTTCTGGCCTGATCTTGTAAACTCTTCATGGCGAGGAGGTGATGGTGAAGGATGGGAACGGGGACCCTATTTCCTTGACGGTCTTGTACCGCTCGCGTATCTTATTGATGATGAACAGCTGAAAGAGAAAGTCAGGACCTGGATTGAACCAATCCTTGCAAGCAGCAGTGATACAGGCTGGTACGGCCCAGCAAAAAACAAAGACCGCTGGCCGCTTGCAGTTGCCAACAAGGTCCTGATTCAGTATTATGAAGCTACGTCCGATACCCGGGCTCTTGAAGTTTTAAAGAAATACTTTCGCTGGCTCCATGATACTCCTCCCGACTGGCCTGACGGAGAATGGCGCGGTGTGAGGGCGATGGAAAATGCAGTTGCCGGATACTGGCTTTATCGTCAGACAGGAGAACAATGGATACTCGAAACAATTGAATCGATCCAGAAAAATTCCTTCGACTGGACCTCCTATTATGAGAAATTCCCGTGGGACTCAGCAGCGCTTGCTGAAAAAAGAATTCCGACTGCCACATGGACAGGGCTCAGTGCTCACGGCGTGAATAACGGAATGGCTATTAAATACCCCGGACTATGGTACCAGCAATCGGGAGATGAGAGATTTAAAAATGCTGTTTATGAAGGGATCAGAAAGTACGACCTGAATCATGGACAGGCAGCCGGCAGGTTCTCCTGCGATGAACATCTTTCCGGAAAAAGTCCCGACCGCGGAACTGAACTTTGCAATGTTGTCGAATACATGTTCTCTCTCGAAGAGCTTTATGAAATTTTAGGCGACAACAGCCTTGCTGACAGACTGGAGTTGCTTACATTCAATGCCCTGCCTGGTACAACCACTGCCGATATGTGGGCACATCAATACGACCAGCAATCAAACCAGGTCCTTGTGACAGCCCAGGAAAGAGCATGGGCATCAAACGGAAAATATTCCAACATTTACGGCTTGATGCCAAACTTTGCATGCTGTCTTGCCAATATGCACCAGGGATGGCCAAAGTTCGCACAAAGTCTCTGGATGGCAACCAATGACAATGGCCTCATTGCAGTTGCATACAGTCCATCAACAGTAAAAGCAGAAGTTGCTGATGGACGTGAAATATCAATTACCGAGGACACTGATTATCCTTTTAAAGGTGAAATAAAATTCAAATTAAGTACTTCCAATCCGGTCAGGTTCCCATTATACTTCAGAATACCCGGATGGGCAGATACTGTATCAATAAGTTTTAAAGGCAAAACCGTGAAAGGAACAGCAGGTTCCACAGTCAGACTTTACGGAAAATGGAGTGACGGAGATATGATCTCAATGATGATCCCTTTGAAAATTAGAACTGAAAAGCGGTATAATAACTCAACTGCTGTTCTTCGTGGTCCGCTGTATTTCTCATTGAGGATGGGAAAAGAGTATATGAGCGTGAGGATCAATTATGACAACTTCAGCTACCAGGGCAGTGTGGATTGGGAAATACGTCCGGTGAGCCCATGGAATTACGGATTGATGATAGACAGGAAAAATCCCGAAAGAGGATTTAATATTATTGAAAATCAGGTATCTGAATATCCGTTTGCAGACAAGGGAGATATGATCTGGTCTGCTGATTCAGGAAAATATGTAGCATGGGACAGGGATGCTCCGGTTATAATTACTGCAAGGGGTATGAAGATCCCCGGCTGGGGCTTGAAGAACAATTCAGCGGATATTCCGCCTCTTAGTCCTGTAAAACCTGAAGGTGTCACCGAAATAATTCAGCTTGTCCCTTATGGAAGCGCAAAACTCAGGATAACGGAATTCCCGACCATCGATCTGACTCAGATGCAGGATGTAATCAGATAGGTTCTGTTTTAGCTTTCAGCCACTGCTTTTCTTTTTCATTCAGGTGAGGGCTGAGCTTTTCATATACTTCTGAATGATATGAATTGAGCCAGTCAATTTCATCCTGAACAAGTAATGATTTGTCAATCAATGATTTGTCGATATAACACAGTGAGACCGTATCAAATTTCAGGAACTGCCCGAAATCAGTTTCTTCATCCTCATAGCAAATTATCAGATTCTCGGTACGAATCCCGTACTCTCCTTCCCTGTAGATCGCAGGTTCATTTGAAATGAGCATTCCCGGTTCGATAATCGTTTTATTATCAGCCGGACTTATGTTCTGCGGACCTTCATGTACATTCAGGCAGTATCCCACACCATGTCCTGTTCCATGCCCGTAATTCAATCCACTGTCCCACAGTGGTTTCCTGGCAAGGATGTCAAGCTGGTACCCTCTTGTTCCCAGAGGGAACTTGGACATAGCCAGGCTGATATGTCCCTTGAGTACCAGGGTGAAATCAGTCTTTTGCCGGAGTGTGGGAAGCCCGACAGAGATAGTCCGTGTAATATCTGTTGTACCTCCTTTATACTGTCCTCCTGAATCAACAAGCAGGATTCCGTTCTCCCCTATTTCAGAATCAGTCCCGGATGATGCAGTGTAGTGAGGCAATGCCGCATGTTCATTAAAAGCAACGATAGCAGCAAACGAAGGTCCAAGGAATTCTTCCAGCTTTGACCTGATCTCAAGAAGCCTGCCGGAAAGAAGAATCTCAGTCACAGGAACCTGCCCGATACTGGTTTCAATCCAGTAAAAGAACTTTGTCATGGCAACTCCGTCCCTCACCATAACCTTTCCGATATTCTCAATTTCGGTCTTATTTTTTATTGCCTTCATCCGTGAAGGAATGCTTACTCCCTCCGAAATCTTAAGGAAATCCGGAATTGAATAATAAAGTGATGCTGAGGTTGTCCCGGGAGTCAGGAGTATGACTGATCCTTCAGCAAATGAAGGGAAAATACCTGAACACTCTTCATACGGCATAATGACGATGCCAAGCTTTTCTAATACTGCAGCCAGGTACGCAGGAATTTTATTATATCCTGTGAAGAACAAAACCTGTTCCTCTCCGACTATTGCGAACGATGTTAATAAGGGAGAGTAAGGCACATCACTTCCCCTGATATTCAGCAGCCACATTATATCATCACATGATGTAAGGAGATGATAGTTGACATGCAGCCTTTTCATCTCATCACGAACCTCTTTTATCTTGAGCGATCTGTCTTTACCTGAAAACTCAGCAGGATGATCAAAAGCTGTAAATGAAGGTAATCCTGGTTGGTCACTCCATATTTCACTTATCAGGTCACACTTGAAATCAATATTCACCATTTTATATGCCAGCCTGGTTTCGAGTTTTTTATATGAAGTGATTGAGAATATCCTGCCATCCACGGCAATCTTTTTCCGGGAACCTATATTTTCTGAAAGCCAGTCAACATAATCATTGTTCCCTCCAGGTCCCTGTTTTACCAGCTTGAAATCCGTACCCGCCAGTTGCTTTTCAGCCTGTATGAAATATCTTGAATCGGTCCACAGACCTGCAAATGTATCAGTTACAACTACTGTTCCTGCTGATCCATCGAATCCTGTAAGCCATCTGATAATCTGCCAATGATCCTGAATATTCTCCCCGAGATGGGGATCAGCATAAGGAATAATATATGCATCTATACTGTTCCGTTTCAAAGCAGCCCGAAGGAGGGCAAGGTTTTCTGAGGGATAATTCATTCTTTGATAATAAATTAAACTCTACAGATTCTTAATCTCATTTACCAGGTTCTGAAGTGTTGTTTTCGCATCTCCGAACAGCATCCGTGTCTTTTCGTTAAAGAATAGCATATTCTCTATAGCCGCATATCCTTTCCCCATCCCGCGCTTCATTACAATAATGTTCTTCGCATCGCGGGCTTTAACTATCGGCATACCGTAGATCGGGCTCGAAGGATCGTCTTCAGCTGCAGGATTCACAACATCATTTGCACCAATTACTACAAGAACATCAGTATTGGGCAGATCGGGATTTATCTCGTCGCTTTCAATAAGCTGCTCATATGGCACATCAGCTTCAGCGAGCAGAACATTCATATGTCCCGGCATTCGTCCGGCAACCGGATGGATTGCATATTTCACCTCAACACCCTTTTCGTCAAGCAGCTTGTCAAGCTCATGGCAGATATGCTGTGCCTGGGCCACAGCCAGTCCGTAGCCCGGAACTATCACAACTTTTTTAGAATAGCTGAGAAGAACTGCCGCATCGGATAAAGTGATCTCCCTGACAGTACCTGCACCGCCAACGACCGCCTGTCCTCCACCGCCGAACACCCCTACTATGACATTCAGCAGCGATCTGTTCATTGCCCTGCACATAAGCACCGTCAGTATTGTCCCTGCTGATCCGACAAGGATACCTCCAGTCAGCATCGCCTGGTTATTGTAAAGGAATCCTCCCATTGCTGCAGCCACACCTGTAAATGAGTTCAGCAGTGAGATCACCACCGGCATATCGGCTCCGCCGATCGGCATGACGAAAAGGACACCGTATAATACAGCTACTCCGAACATTATATATATATAAGGTGTAAGCTCAGAGCTTGCCTTAACATCACGTGTCATTATGAAAACTATGAATCCTGTCATCACAGCTAAAATGGCAAGATTTACATACTTCATGGCTTTCACCCGCAGATCCCCTATCCATCCGTCGAGCTTGCCGTACGCAATCATGCTTCCTGCCCATGACACTGTTCCAATCATGAGCCCTAACAGGATTGCCAGTACATGACCATTGGACATTCCGCTTCTTGCTATCAGATCAGGACTGACATGAGGGAACTCCATCATTGATATAAGTGCGGCAGCTGCTCCTCCCATTCCGTTGAAGAAGGAAACAAGCTGCGGCATTGCAGTCATCTTTACTTTTTTAGCAATCACCCATCCGATTATTGTCCCGATAACTATCGCTCCAATTATCCAGGGAATATTACCGATTCGCTCTCCATCCTTTTCATGAAAAAGGATTGTTGCCAGAATCGCGAATCCCATGCCGAATGCTGCAAGGATGTTTCCCCTCCTTGCAGTAAGAGGGTGGCTCAGCATCCTGAGCCCGAGTACAAAAAGCACGGAAGCGACAATATAGGTTATCTCCAGTATTGAAACGCCGTATGGAAACTGGGATATATCGTTCATTCAGATGATCTTTAGAGTCAGATGTTATAAACTACTTCTTCTTTTTAAACATTTCCAGCATCCTGTCAGTGACAACAAACCCTCCGACAACATTGAGTGTTCCTAAAACTACTGCAAGGAAGCCGAGGATCATCGATCCGGTTGTATCTGCATGACCCATTACGATTATGGCGCCGATGATCACCACTCCATGAATGGCGTTTGCACCTGACATAAGCGGAGTATGAAGTATTGCCGGCACATGACTGATTACCTCAATACCCAGAAATATTGAAAGGATAACTATGAATATCGCCTCCCTGTGCTGCAAGATAAAATCCAGTATACTTTCCATGTAAGATCCTATTTTATATTAAGCATTTGTTTCACTCTCTGGCTGACATACTCTCCGGCATGCACTGCCGTGGTTCCGTTAATTATTTCATCCTGCATATTCAGGATCAGCCTGCCTTCCTTATCAATAATTATCTTCAGAAGGTTGATTATATTGCATCCGAACATTTTGCTTGCATCTGTCGGCATATCAGAAGGATAGTCAGATTTCCCTATTATTGTTACACCATTTTTAACCACGGTTTTCCCGTTCTCTGTAAGTTCACAGTTGCCCCCTGTTGATGCTGCAAGGTCAATAATTACAGAGCCCGGTTTCATTTCATTTACGGTATCTTTCAGAAGAAGAAGAGGTGCCTTTTTGCCCGGTATCTGCGCAGTAGCGATAACCACATCAGCAGCTATAGCTCTCTGCTGTATAAGGTTCTGCTGTTTCTTCCTGAACTCTTCGGACTGTTCAACCGCATAACCTCCTGCGGCTGCGTCCTCCTTCGCTCCTTCAACCTCAATGAATCTTCCGCCAAGACTTCTCACTTCATCCTTTACTGCCGATCTTACATCAAATACCTCAACAACAGCTCCCAGCTTCCTGGCAATGGCTATCGCCTGAAGACCTGCGACACCTGCACCGAGAATCAGAACACGTGATGGTTTAATTGTACCGGCGGCTGTCATGAACATCGGGAAAAACCGTGGTGACAGCGATGCCGCTTCAATGACTGCCTTATAACCTGCCACGGTTGCCATCGATGAAAGTATATCCATCGATTGTGCCCTTGTTGTACGGGGTATAAGGTCAAGCGCCAGAACAGTAAGTTTTTGTTTACGGGCCTTTTCAAGCCATCCGGCATTCTCAACCGGATTAAGAACGGAACAGAGAGTCTGTCCTTCCCTGCACTTTCCGAGTTCTGATTCAGGAATGTGATCAACAGAGATCATCATTGATGCTTTGTCAAAAATATCATCCCTAAAGGTAACTGCGACACCGGCTGACCGGTAATTCTCATCAGATGCAAAAGCATTTTCACCGGCATTATTCTCAGCAATAACTTCAACACCAAGCTTCTTCAGACTTGCCGCTTCACCGGGAAGCATGGCTACTCTTCTTTCAGTTCCGTATTCTTTAAGTATTCCAACAATCATAACAGATGGTTCAAGGTTC
>CAZGGZ010000017.1:8398-43723 GCA_964525415.1 uncultured Rikenellaceae bacterium
GAAAAAGTTCTCAAGCCAGAATTTATTCCTCTCACTCTGTTCGTGACTGCCTTTGAAACCCCTCACACCATGGCGGTTATCAGGGTACAGCATGAACTGGAATGATTTCCCTTCATCCTGGAGTTTTGATATCAGCCAGATCGAATTCTGCATATGAACATTGTCATCCATATCTCCATGAGTCAGGTATAATTTCCCTTTAAGGTTTTTTGCAAAAGTAAGCGCCGAGCCGTCTTTATAACCATCAGGATTGTCCTGCGGAGTATCCATAAATCTTTCTGTGTAAACGTTATCATATAACCTGTAATCGGTAACTGAATACTGGGCAAAGCCATGCGTCCAGTAGTCGGCTCCTTTGGTAAGCGCAAGGCATGTCATATATCCTCCATATGATCCTCCTGTAATGCCTGTCCTTGTACTGTCAATAAAAGGTTTTTCACGAAGCCACCTGACTGCGTCAGCATAATCAAGGATCTCCCATTTCCCAAGGCAGCGGTACATGTAATCGAGGCCTATCTTGCCAAAGTGGCCTGATCCGCGATGATCGACTGAGAAAGTTATTATCCCGTTCTGCGCATACCACGATGGATTGCTTCCCTGCCACCTGTTGGAAACATACTTTGAGTCGGGGCCGCCGTAAACAGTAAATACAACAGGATATTTTTTTGAAGGATCAAAGTTCAGAGGATAGGTTATTATTGCGGGCATTTTGAATAATCCATCTGATGTCGGAATCTTTAAGAACTCCGGTTTTGCATTTTTTGCCGGATCATAAGCCGGATGATCAAATTTATGAATTTCCTTTAGTTGTTTTCCTTTCTTGTCATAGGCGATTATTGAACCGGGACTTGAAATGCTGGTCCACGTATCAATAAAATAACTTCCTTTCGGAGAGATGCTTATACTGTGAGTTCCCTCTCCTTTTGTTATCTGAAGGAGATTTTTGCCGTCAAGACCTACCCTGAAAGCATGATTGTCAGTCGATTCCGGTCCTGTCGCTGTAAAATAGACAAGCCCAAGATCCTCGTCCACATGGCTGATTGAGTTCACCCTGAAATCAAAATCAGTAAGCTGTGCTATCAGCATCCCATTCCAATTGCAGTAATAAAGGTTCTCCCAGTCGGTTTTATAGCTCCTGATTATAAATCCGGTGCCGTTCTTCATAACATGGATATCTTCACGGAACTCCACCCATGTTTTACGAGATTCTTCATAGATCTGCCTGTAATCTCCGGTTCCCGGATCAGCAAGAATGATCTGAAGATTGTTCTGATCGCGGTTGACTATCTGAATCGCTATGTTCCTGCTGTCAGGAGTCCAGAAAGGCCAGGCTATATACTGATCAACTGTGTAATCTGTTTTTACCCAGACTGTTTTGGCTGTAGCAATATCAGCTATTCCCATCTTCACTTTCGGATTCGGGTCTCCTGGTTTTGGATATGGAACCTGTTCAAGCGTACCGTGGATCCCGTCTGCCTCGTCAAGTCTGTTAAGTGTAAACAGTGGTACCTCGGCTTCATCAGTTCTGAGATAGGCTATCTTTGAACCGTCGGGCGACCACCAGAATGCCGCATAACGGCTTGGTCTGCCAAGTATCTCTTCCATGTATACCCACGAAGAATACCCGTTATAGATCCTGTCCGAAGCATCGGTTGTCAGCCTGATTTCCTTATCGTTAACAAGATCATATACATACAGATCCTTTAACTTTGTATATGCGATCTTTGAACCATCCTGGGAAAAACGGACATTCACCTCAGGAGAATTGTCACCTGTTATCTTCCTGAGCTCCTTATCTCCTTTCTTAAAATAATAAAGGTCGTTTTCCTTTATCAGCACCGCGCTGTAATTATCCGGACTTATTACATCATTTTGCTCCAATGTGATACCAGCCGGAAGCAGTTCCATAAAAAGTTCCCGTCCGGTTTTTGATGGCGGGACGGTTATTCCTTTACCAGTTTTAATACTGACATTCTGAATCACAGGATTCTTATCAGCATCAAAAGTCCTGATCAGGTAATGTGTATCATCGGTCCATCCAAGAATCGCAACCTGGCTCTGGCTCCGTAAGGGCATCTGGGCAGATACCTGTTTTCCTCCGATATATAAAACCAGTAGTAAGGAAATAATGATCCCCGCCTTAGTGATCTTATTCATATTCTATATTTTGTAACGTATTTGTTAATCATATGAACCGCTAAAATAAGAATTATGAACGGGTGTTTTACAAGCATTTTACAGTTTTTTGAACATATAGGAATTTTCGATTAAATTTAGGATTCACTTGATAATATCAAATTCATGAAAAAAACACTCTTCCTTTTTATAATAGTTACCGCTGCCACCGCATGCATAAGCAGAAAAAGTGATTTTGAAAGTGCAGTTAAAAGCATCAGCATCAACGATCTGCAAAGCTATGTAGCTGAGCTTGGAAGCGACAGGTTCATGGGCAGAAAGCCTTTTACAGAAGGTGAGGATATTACAGTAAACTATCTTGCTGACCAGCTGAAGCTTATCGGATTTAAACCTGCATTCAGCGGAAGCTATTTCCAGCAGGTGCCTATGGTCGAAATCAGCTCATCAATTGATGAAGTCGTTATCACAAAATCATCAAAGCCGCTCTTCAGATTAAGCACTCCTGACGAGGCTGCCATTGTTTCTCCATCGGAAAAAGAAGAAGTGTCTGTAACAGACCTGCCGCTGATATTTGCAGGATTCGGTATTGTGGCCCCTGAATACGGATGGGACGACTATGCGGGATTGGACGTTAAAGGCAAAGTTGTCGTTGTGCTTGTCAATGATCCGGGATTATATACAGGCGACAATGCGCTTTTCAAAG
This sequence comes from uncultured Rikenellaceae bacterium, assembly GCA_964525415.1. Taxonomy (GTDB): domain Bacteria; phylum Bacteroidota; class Bacteroidia; order Bacteroidales; family VadinHA17; genus LD21. The sequence goes on from CAZGGZ010000017.1 coordinate 11,238, forward strand.
GAAGGGAAATGACATACTACGGAAGATGGACATATAAGTATGATGAGGCTGCGCGGCAGGGAGCATCCGGGATAATGATAATTCACGAAACCGAAGGTGCAGGATATCAGTACACTATTCCCAGGAAGAGCGCTATATCTGCAAGGCTCTATATGAAAAGTAATGACGAAAAGGAGCTTCGCTGCCAGTTTACAGGGTGGTTTTCATCCGGTGCTGCCAGCCGGCTTTTTGGAACCATCGGAATAAATGTTGATACGCTGAGAATGGAAGCATGCAAAAAGGGATTTGCCGGGTTTCCGATGGATATGGGAATCTCCCTGAACATTAAGAATAAAATAAGATACGACGAATCAGACAATGTTGCAGGCATTTTAAGAGGATCCGGAAATCGTGAGGAATGTATAGTTTATACTGCCCATTGGGATCATTTCGGTATCGGCGAAAAAGAAAACGGAGATTCAATCTATAACGGGGCTGTGGATAACGGCACTTCCATGGCATGGGTACTGTCAATAGGAAAAGCATTCTCACGGCTGAAGTACAAACCTGAAAGAAGTATTATCCTCCTGTTTCCTACGGCTGAAGAACAGGGGCTTCTGGGATCAGAATATTATACTGATCATCCTGTAATTCCTATGGAAAAAACCGTTGCCTGCCTGAACAATGACGGGCTGTTGCCTATAGGCAGGATGAAGGATGTGACTATCACAGGTTATGGACAATCAGATCTTGACAGCCTTACTATAATAGCTGCCACTGAACAGGGCAGGTATGTTACCGGTGATCCTGATTCACATACAGGTATGTATTTCAGATCGGACCATTTTTCCTTTGCAGCCAAAGGGGTACCTTCATTATATGCCCAGGGGAGCACTGAGAGTCGTGAGAATGGTAAAGTATGGGCCGCAGCACAGAAAAAGGATTATATAGAAAACCATTACCACCGCCCTTCCGACAATTATTATTCTGAAACCTTTAATTTTGAAGGTATAGCTGAAGATGCAGCTCTTGCTTTCAGAATAGGATATGAGCTTGTCAATTCTGATTATTATCCTCAATGGAGATCAACTTCTGAATTTAAGAAACTGAGAGACAAATAATTAACATACAATCTAAATATCACAAATTGATTTTCTTCGTCCACCCCGACCCCAGGGGGAGCGAAGAAAATCAATGAGACAATGTGTATCATTCCTGAGAGGCAATATTTTTAATATAACATATGCTGTTCTTCCTTTAACAATGACAATAATGACATATCTCATAAATTTAAATTTTAAATATACTTTAATTTACTGTTATTTTATTAACAGTGTTATTTTATTAACAATAATATATTAATTTTGTACGTCAATTGAAATTATTATGCCTATTAATATGAACACAATCAAATCACCGGCCGACCTTAAGAAAAGAAAAGCCGAGATCCTGGAAAAAATGAACAGGAAAGAAAAAATACAGGTAAGAGTCCATATGGGAACAAGCGGACAAGCTTCCGGAGCAAAGGTAATCTATGATTTTATCAGGCTGGAGCTTGAAAAAAGGAACATCGACGCAGTTGTAATAAGTACCGGTGATATGGGTTACAGTTTTGCAGAACCTACCATTGAGGTAAGCCTCCCCGGTAAATCTCCGGTCGTCTTTGGGAATGTCGACAAGCTGAAGGCAGATGAGGTCATTGAAAAGTATATAAAGAACGGAGAGATGGTTGACGGTATTCTTCCGGTTAATTACCAGGTTATCAAATAAATATACAGGGAGGTTGTACAATGGCAAAACAAAAAATGCAAATTGCAGTATGCGGAGGAACAAGCTGCAGCGGGAATCATAGTGAAATGCTATTTGATAACCTGAACCTGGAGCTTGAAGCCAATGCCCTTGAGAATGATATCCGTGTTGTCAGGTCCGGATGCTTCGGCCTGTGCAAGCTCGGCCCTATAGTGAAAATAACACCCGGTGATGTTGTCTATACAGAGGTTAAACCCGATGACGCAAAAGATATAGTCAGCACCCACATCATGAAGGGAAAGAAAGTGGAAAGGCTCCTGTTCACTGATCCGCAGACTAAAAATATACTTGCCACTGAAAGTGAACTTTCATCACAGAAGAAACAGTTAAGGATCGTCCTTAGAAACTGCGGGATAATCGACCCGGAGAATATTGACGAAGCCATTGCTCACGATGCGTATGAAGCTCTTGGCAAGGTGCTTACAGAAATGAAACCTCCCGATGTGATTAAAATAATCAAGGACTCAGGTCTGCGAGGAAGGGGTGGCGGAGGATTCCCTACAGGACTCAAATGGGAAATAGCCTATAAAAATAAATCCGATGAGAAATATGTCGTTTGTAATGCTGATGAGGGAGATCCCGGAGCATTTATGGACAGGTCGGTGCTTGAAGGTGATCCGCATGCGGTGCTCGAAGCAATGGCAATTTGCGGCTACAGCATAGAAGCTCATAAAGGGCTGATCTACATACGCGCAGAGTATCCTCTTGCTGTTGCCAGGCTGAAAACAGCGATACAGCAGGCAAGGGAATACGGGCTTCTTGGCAGAAACATTATGGACACCGGATTCGATTTTGATATCGAGATCCGGTATGGCGCCGGAGCTTTTGTCTGCGGTGAGGAAACAGCCCTGATCCATTCAATGGAAGGTCTCCGCGGTGAACCGACTGTAAAACCTCCGTTCCCTGCCGAAGCAGGCTTCAGGGGAAAACCTACCAACGTTAATAATGTTGAAACATTCGCATGCATCTCTCCCATCATCCTGAAAGGCGCCGCATGGTTTGCATCAATAGGTACAGAGAAATCAAAGGGAACAAAAGTCTTCGCACTTGCAGGCAAGATCAATAATGTTGGTCTGATTGAAGTCCCGATGGGAACCACCCTTCGCGAGGTGATATTCGAGATAGGAGGAGGAATAAGGAAAGGGAAGAAATTCAAGGCTGCTCAGACAGGAGGTCCTTCAGGCGGGTGCCTCACGGAAAAACACCTTGACACACCCATTGATTTTGACAACCTTATAGCCGCGGGATCAATGATGGGATCAGGCGGGCTTATAGTGATGGATGAAGACGACTGCATGGTTTCGGTTGCCAAGTTCTTCCTCGATTTCACGGTAGAGGAATCTTGCGGAAAATGCGCTCCCTGCCGCATCGGGAACAAGCGTCTTCATGAACTGCTGGAGCATATAACAAAAGGAAAAGGAGTTCCTGCCGATCTCGAACGGCTTAAAAACATGAGCCTTGTCATCAAGGATACATCGCTTTGCGGTCTCGGACAGAGCTCTCCTAATCCAGTTCTTTCAACCCTCGAAAACTTCAGGGAGGAATATGTAGCTCACGTTACAACCAGGAAGTGTCCCGCAGGCCAGTGCAAGGATCTGATGGAATACTTCATCATATCTGCAAACTGCGTCGGATGTACTGCATGTGCAAGAGTTTGTCCCGTGGGAGCGATAACCGGTGAACGAAAGGAACCCCATCTTATCAATCCGGATATATGTATCAAATGCGGCGCATGTATGGAAAAATGCAAGTTTGACGCAATCATAATCAGGTAATTTAAGAAGAACAGGAAATGGAAACAATCAAACTTACAATAGATAACAGGCAGGTTGAAGTGCCAAAAGACACTACGATCAACAAAGCAGCAAAAGAGCTCGGAATTGAAATACCAACCCTTTGCTATATGGAGCTGCACGACCTGAATATTGAAAACAAACCGGCAGGATGCCGTATATGTGTTGTTGAAGTGAAGGGAAGGCGGAATCTTGCACCTTCGTGTGCAACAAAATGCGAAGAGGGCATGGTGGTCACTACACATACAACAAGGGTGCTTAATGCCCGCAGGACAGTAATGGAATTCATTCTTTCTGATCATCCGAAGGATTGTCTTATATGCCCGAAATCGGGGAACTGCGAACTTCAGACCATGGCTCATCAGCTGGGTATCAGGGAAATACCCGGACAGGAGATAGCGGCGATGTCGACATACAAGAAGGATACTTCTCCTTCAATAATAAGGAATCAGGACAAATGTATCCTGTGCCGCCGGTGTGAGATGATGTGCAATACTGTCCAGACTGTCGGTGCGCTCAGCGCTGTCAACAGGGGATTCATGGCAACCGTGGCTCCTGCTTTTGAGCAGAACCTTGAGCACTCCACCTGCACCTACTGCGGGCAGTGTGTTGCAGTATGCCCGACAGGAGCGCTGACAGAAGTTGACCATACACCTGATGTGCTCAGGGCTCTTGCTGATCCGACTAAAACAGTTGTGGTTCAGACAGCTCCCGCCGTCCGTGCAGCCCTTGGAGAACTGTTCGGAATGGAACCCGGCACACTTGTGACAGGTAAAATGGTAACAGCGCTGAGAGCACTCGGATTCGATTATGTTTTTGATACTGATTTCGCAGCCGACCTCACTATAATGGAAGAAGGCACTGAACTTCTTGACAGGCTCACCAGGCATCTCAGGGGTGACAAGACAGCAAGACTGCCGATCCTCACCTCATGCTGCCCGGGATGGGTAAATTTCTTTGAGGAGTATTTTCCCGACCTTAAGGATGTTCCCTCAACTTCAAAATCACCGCAGCAGATGTTCGGAGCAATTGCCAAAACTTACTTTGCCGACAAGATAAAGATCAGCAGAAAAGACCTGGTGGTTGTATCAATCATGCCCTGTCTTGCAAAGAAATATGAATGCCAGAGAGAAGAGTTCTCAGTTGACGGAAACAGGGATGTTGACTTCTCAATATCAACACGCGAGCTTGCCGCCTTCATTAAACAGGCAAACATTGACCTCAATAACCTTGAAGAGGGTGAATTTGATGCTCCCCTGGGAGAATCATCCGGGGCAGGTGTCATATTTGGTGCCACAGGTGGTGTTATTGAAGCTGCCGTACGTACAGCTTACGAATTATATACCGGTCAAAAACTTCCCAGGCTTGATTTCACTGAACTGAGAGGACTTGAAGGCGTGCGTTCAGCTACTATTGACTTTGACGGACTTCCTGTTAATATAGGCATAGCTCACGGACTGGGTAATGCAAGGAAACTTCTTGATGATGTCAGATCAGGCAAATCACAGTTTCATGCAATCGAAGTTATGGCTTGTCCGGGCGGCTGCATAGGCGGCGGCGGACAACCCCTGCATCATGGAAACTCCGAGGTCATAAAGGCAAGAGCTGCAGCGATATATACTGAAGACAGGAAGAAGCCTCTGAGAAAGTCACACGAGAATCCGTTCATAATCAAGTTGTATGAAGAATTCCTCGGGAAGCCAAACAGTGAAAAGGCTCACCACCTGCTTCATACAAAATATTTTGATAAAAAGAAGAAAATCATTGTAAAACAATAAGTTAGCTGGTGGTGCTACATAAAATTCATTGCTATGTCAAGTATTAAGATAGAATTAAGACAGGAAGATGTTAACAAGATCAGGGAGATCTGTGCATCTTTCAATAATGATCCGCAGGAGCTCATCAACGTGCTTCACAAGTGCCAGGAGCATTTCGGTTACCTCCCTGCCGAGGTACAGGAAGTGATCTCAAATGAGCTTGTCGTACCGGTAGCAAAGATCTACGGAGTCGTGACTTTTTACTCATTTTTTACAATGACTCCGAAAGGGAAGCATCCCGTCAGCATTTGCATGGGAACGGCCTGCTATGTCCGCGGTGCCGAAAAAGTTCTTGATGAGTTTAAGAAAGAGCTCGGTCTCCAGGTAGGACAGACAACTCCCGATGGCAAGTTCTCCCTTTCAAGCCTCAGGTGTGTCGGAGCCTGCGGACTCGCTCCGGTTGTTATGGTTGGCGATAAGACGTACGGCAGGGTTGCACCCGATGATGTAAGAAATATCCTAAAGGAATACGAGCAGTAAAATAAACTACTGGTTCAAATGTAAACTGGAAGCGGTGTTTTGTAAATTCACCGCTTCTTTTTTTGCCCTTTGAAATGATATTTACGTAACTTCTTATGTGTTTTAATTTAAAGTGATGGATATATGATAAACGGGAGAAATTTAAAGGGTCTATTTCTTAGCGTAATTCTCGCCTTTATCGGAATTACGGGATATTCTCAGAACACTGATTGTAAAGTCAACATGCCTTCCATCTCAGGTAAATATACCGGAGAATGCAAAAACGGACTGGCCCATGGTCAGGGTACTTCACAGGGGATTGATAGCTATACAGGAAGATTCAGAAATGGATTACCTGATGGTTCAGGAACCTATACCTGGGCCAACGGATCCCGGTATGAAGGTTTCTGGAGTAAAGGGATGAAAGATGGCACAGGTAGGATGGTAACCATAGATTCTACCTATGCAGGGGTATGGAAAGAAGATGTCTATATGGGTAATGAGGTTGTTCCTTCGTACAGCATAACCCGATCTTATAATATTACAAAGTCATCATTTTTTAAGTCTAAAAGTACTAATGATGTGGTCAGAATAAGGTTTTTTCAGGGTGCGGTTGAATATGGAGGTATGAAATCAGTTGATATAGCATTTAACAGCGGAGAATTATTCCGCGATGGAAACATCCACGGAATTCAGCATCCGACATTCCCTATAGAAGTAAGGATAAGCTTTACAGCTGAAAACAGCTTCGGAACTGCGCAATTTGAAGCTGATTTTGACTTTACCATAAATCAGCCTGGCGCTTGGGATGTGAGAATATCATATTAAAAATTGGGGATAGTCAGGTCCTGCTTTTTGTTTTCCGGTATCCGGTTGCCGGTCGCCGGTCGCCCGGTTTGTACCAGAAGAAAAATTCCTTCTGACGCTTTTTCTCATCCGGCTTCCTTGCCACATATACCGTCTTGCCGGTATAAGGATCAAAACCTGTATAATAAATAAGCGTTGAAAGAGTCATCGGTGTCGGAGTAAAGTCCTGAACCTGCTCGGGCCTGATGCCCAGACTCTTAACTTCATCCGCCAGATCTTTCATATCCCTTTCAGTACAACCGGGGTGAGAAGAGATGAAATAAGGTATTATCTCATATTTCTGCCCCTCCTCGGCAGTTATTGCATCAAACCTTTTCTTAAGCTTTCGGAATAATTCAAAAGGAACTTTCCGCATTTGTGCAAGTACTTTAGGACTTGTATGTTCAGGCGCAACTTTCAATCTTCCCGAAACATGATTCGTGACTAGTTCATCAAGATATTCATTTTCAGCCTTTCCGGCATTTTTGTTCCATTCATTGAAAAGCAGGTCATATCTGACCCCGCTTCCGATGAAAGCTTTCTTTATTCCTTTCATCCTGTTCACATTTCTGTACAGGTCTGTCAGGGCTTTGTGGCTCGTATCAAGATTGGAACAGACCGAAGGCCAGATGCATGAAGGCTTTGAACATTTCCGGCAGATATCCATGTTCTTTCCTTTCATCCGGTACATATTGGCAGATGGTCCGCCCAGATCAGACAGGTAACCCTTAAAATCAGGCATCTGCGATATCTTTTCAACTTCCTTAAATATTGAGCTTGCTGACCTGCTGACGATCTGTTTACCCTGGTGGGCAGCTATCGCGCAGAAACTGCATCCCCCGAAACATCCCCTGTGTATGTTGACAGAAAACTTTATCATCTCATATGCAGGGATCGGATCTTTTTTATCGTACCGCGGATGGGGCTTGTATGTGTAACGAAGATCAAAGGAACGGTCGGCTTCAGCTTCATCCATTGGGTGAAAAGGAGGATTGACAACAACTGTGAAATCCCCTGAAGGTTCTGTCAGCCTTGCAGCTTCCATCCTGTTCGATTCTTTCTCAAAGACAACGAAGTTCTCAGCAAATGACTTCTTGTCTGCCAGGCACTTTTCAAATGAATTAAGTGTTAAATCTTTCCATAGCTTATTCTTCGGAACCGCTTCACCATTGCTCATCAGGAAGCCGGTCTGTGGTATAGTTCTGAGTGATGTAAAAGGAACTCCTTTGCTTAACAGTCTCATGATTTCACGGATTGGCTGCTCTCCCATTCCATAAATGAGCATATCAGCGCCACTGCCTATCAGTATTGAAGGTTCAAGCCTGTCCTTCCAGTAATCGTAATGAGCCAGCCTGCGCATTGATGCTTCTATTCCACCGATGATGACCGGCACATCGGGAAAAAGCTCCTTCAGTATCTTTGTATAGACTATTGTTGGATAATCAGGCCGGAATCCTGCTTTTCCTCCGGGAGTATAAGCATCATCTGAACGCAGGCGGCGTGCAGCAGTATAATGATTGACCATTGAATCCATGTTGCCTGCCGTGACACCGAAAAAATATTTTGGCTTTCCCAGCTTACGGAAATCCCTGAGATCATCTTTCCAGTTTGGCTGCGGAACAATTGCTGCCCTGAATCCCTCATCCTCAATTACCCTTCCTATTACTGCAGGTCCGAAAGAAGGATGATCAACATATGCATCACCGCTGAAAATAACTACATCGAGCTCATCCCATCCCCTGATCTCAACATCCTTTACAGAGGCAGGCAGCCAATTGCATATATTCTTAGTCTCTTTCATGAATGATCAGCAAAAGTAGGCAATGTTTCAGACATTGTTACGGCCTGATTGTTGCAGATATTGTTTTAACAAAATTGGGAAAACCGGATATGGATATTAAAAAAACCATACAGCAGCATAAGAAGCTTTGTACATTTATATCAGAACGAAGAATAAAGCAAAGCCTTGATATACTGTCAGATATGTTAACAGATGTATTATCAGGCGACCTGCGCGATGAGTATGAAGACCTGGTCAGGACTTACAGGAATATGCTTGCTTATACAATGGAAGGTATTAATGATCCTGAACGCAATAAGGTATATCTTAAACTGATCCAGTCTATCCTTGAACTGTCAGACCAGGTAAGACAGGACATATTGTCACATTTTTCAGGCTGGAATACCTACTGGGTAAAGCAGCAGACAGAAAAAGAGCAGAAGCTGAGCGGTAAAAACATAGTTGAAACAGTTGATGACCTGATGTTTAAATCGGAGCTTGACGAATGGCTGAAGCTGAGCAACGAAATAAATCCCGATCCGGAATCAGAGATCTCAAAGAAACACAAGCAGCTTATAAGACATATTTTCAATCACCTCTGGCTGACAGATTATTATGGTGAGGCTGAAGAGAGTCTTATCAGGATAATCCTTAACTCCGGTAAATTCAGGTGGTACGAGGCAAGCATTTTTACTACAGCCATAACATTAAGTGCCCTGAGGACATGGCAGTCGGAGAAGCTGTTTTACCTGATGGATATTTATGAATCAGGACAGGAGCAGGTGGCGGAAAGGGCACTTTCAGGACTTATCCTCAATCTTCATTATTATAACGGCAGGGTTCTCCTCTACCCTGAAATAACCTCACGGCTCAGTACCATGTCAAAGCTGCCTGCTTTCAGGGAGCATTGCAGGATCATAGTGCTTCAGACCATAAGATCGCGTGAGACAGAGAAGCTCAGCAGGAAGCTTCATGATGAGATACTGCCGCAGGTGGCAAAGCTGAGACCGAGAATTGAAGAGAAGCTTGACCTGGATAATATTCTTCCAAAAGACAAGAATGAGGAAAAGAATCCCGACTGGTCAAAGGTGTTCGGTGATTCGGAAGAAATCTTCAGGACTATGGAGGAGCTGACAAAGCTTCAGATGGAAGGAGCTGACGTTTACATGTCTGCTTTTGCCAACCTGAAACATTTTGATTTCTTCAGGGATTTTCAGAACTGGTTTGTTCCATTCTATCCCGACCATGAGGTCCTGAACGAAATATTCAGTGATGAGGTTCTGGGACCCGGAGTGAATGAGCTTGCCGAAGCTATGTACCAGACTCCTTTTATTTGCAATTCCGACAAGTATTCGCTTATCCTTAACCTTAAATATCTGCCTTCATCGCAAAAAAGCATGATGCTTAAGGTGTTCCGTATGGAGATTGAGGGTCTGCAACAGATGAATGATGATGATTCTGTAACAGATCCAAACAAGAAATTCAGGACAAATGTAACTCAGTATCTGCAGGACATTTACAGGTTTTTCAAGCTTTCGCCATACAGAAAAGAGTTTGAGGATATTTTTACCGGAAGGCTGGATATCTATAATTCGGAGTTTTTCAGGCTCACAGGAAATGGAGTGGAAGCAGAAGCAGGGCTTGCAGATTATTTCTTCAGCAGGGATTTCTATGACGATGCCCTTTCACTTTACCTGAAGCAGACGAAAGAGAAACCTGATGATGCTGAGCTTTATGAGAAGATCGGATACTGCTGCCAGCAGGTAAACGATTATGAACAGGCTCTGAAATACTACAGGACGGCAGAGCTGATCAACAGGAAACCGTGGACAATAAAGAAAATCGGATTATGCCTTAGGAGGCTAGGCAGGAATGAAGAGGCGCTTGAATACTATGTCCAGGCCGGTGAATTGGAGCCGGACAACATCAATACTGCAATCATGACCGCTCATTGTTTTCTTGACCTTAAGGAATATGAGCAGGCGCTCAGGCAATACTTCAGGATTGAGTATAATGATCCCGGCAACCTCAAGATCCTGAGGCCTATTGCATATTGCTATTTTGCCCTGGGCAGGTTTGATGATTCCGAAAAATATTATGAGCGGCTTTCAGCCGGAAAGCTCAATGGCCACGATATGATCAATATGGGTCATCTGGCATTATGCAGGGGCAGGAAGAAGGAGGCTGTTGACCTATACAGGCAGAGCATTACAAGCGGAGAATTGTCAAAAGATAAATTCATGGCAGTATTTGCCGAGGACAGGAATTTACTTTTCACGCTGGGTGTAAATCCTGATGATCTTCCAATACTTCTTGATTATCTGTTGTTTATAATCGGGTAGAATCTGCCGGGGGCGGTGGCGGAGGCGGCGGTCCCTGCATTTCTCCGGGGTATCGTCTTCCCTGGTGGGAAGGTCCCTGATCACCCTGTCTCATCCTCCTGTGAAACGTTGAATCACCCCTGTTTTTCATGCTTTGTCTTATCATCTCCTGGCGCCGTTCATCCATTTCCTTCAATCTTGAAAGCTGCTCCTTTGTAAGCTTTGAATCCAGCTCTTTTCTGAAGGCTTTCATGTTTGAATCAAGGTCTTTCCTTATACCATTCTGGAATTCACTGTTGATCTTTGAATATTTATCAAGGATCTTTTCGATCTCAGTTTTCTGCTGTTCATCAGGCTGGATGGTCTTGTAGAATCCTTCCCTGAACCGGTCATCCGAAAGATACATTCTTACAGGTTGGAGCCTGTGAATCCTTACCTGTGCCGATGTGAGCCATCCTATAACAAATCCTATTACCAGGGTCAGGATCAAGAGTAAGATCAGTTTTGCTTTCATGTTATGCAGTTGATTAATTGCCGGTTATAAGGTATACAATACTTTCATCATAGCTGTCACCCAGTCCCAGGAATGAATTGAATGAGAATGAATCCTGCATGATGAAGATCGATATCATCAGTATTATTATCGCAGCTACTCCTGTAATTGCGATCCTGTAAAAAGCGTAATTCAGATTCCTTTTAAATTCCGTATCGCGTTTCAGTGTCAGTACAGATCCGAATAATCTGTCAGCAATCTTTTCAGCGAATCCTTCTCTGAAATCATATGAAACGCCTGCGTCTTCAAGTATCGCCGGGATCTCTTCAGTATCATTTCTTTCATCCAGGGCTCCGGTGATTAGCTTTTTAATTTCCGAAGGTTTCATGTCATTTATAGTTTTTTCAGTTTTTCCTTAAGTTGTTCCTGAGCTCTTGAGAGCCTTGAAAGGACTGTTCCAAGCGGGAGATCAAGTATCTCAGCCGTTTCCTTTGTGGAATAACCCTGCAACATTCTCATTGCCACAATAATCCTGAATTTTGGATCAAGACTCATCAGTGCTTTGTTTACAATTTCCTTTGCTTCCCTTTTTTCTTCGTTTTCCGGATCAGCAATTTCATATTCACTCAATTCATCACCCCCTTTATGGGAGAACATTGAAAAGAACCGTTTCCTTCTTTTAATCTCATTCAGAGTAAGGTTTACTGCGATCCTCTGAATATAGGTTGAAAGTTTGGCCTCGCCCCTGAAACCTGACAGGGAGTTGTACAGATTTACAAAAACTTCCTGTCCGATATCTTCAGCATAAACAGAATCACCAAGCATCCCCTTCACTGTCCGCGCAACCATTTTCCGGTAACGATTTACAATTTCACCAAATGCCAGTTTATCGCCATCAAGTGAAGCCTTAATCAGTACATCATCGCCGGCAAGCCTGTACGATTCTTTCATTATTCTATTGGTATAGACAACATTTCGGGATCAATTATTCCCGATTGTTAATTTTTATTAACATTAGTTTCCCCTGTTGATTTCACAACATTTCACTCACGGCTGGTCCCGTCCTGGTTCACCAGGTAAATCTCGTAGTCCTTCGTATATCTTATCAGGTACAGTTTCTGATTTTCAAATCCGTCGTTCACTGTTTTCCGCCTGAAATCAAACTCAGTCTGAAGAAGATCAGGATTATGGATTTCAGGATGGGAAATGAATTCCTTTCCGTGTATTGCCAGTCCGCTTAAAAAGTAGTAGGCAATATCATATCCCTGCCATGCATAGCTCAGCTCGGCAGGCTCTGTCAGGAATTTATGCCTGAAATCGTAATTGAAATGCCGCACATCACGTTTATTATAATCTATCCAGTATGGCGAATACATGAGGATGTCAAGATCGAAAAAGTATTTAGGGTCAAGGTTTTCCATTCCCCTCATTGCCGGATAACCAAATACCCTGATATCAAATTTCTTTGCAAGCGCATGAATGTCCATCAGGGATTCACTGATAACCGGAGCCTCTTCCGAAGCAATTATAATGATGTTCCCTGTAACTTCTGACAGGGCATGTCCAAGTCTGTTGATTGAGTCATTATCAAATGCTGATCTGCTGTAAAAAAGAAATTCCTTGAATCTGATCTCATTATAAGGGAGCCTGCTGCTTAATTCTGAAAATATCCTGTCCTTGAAGTATTTTACACCCGGATCAATCCCTGTTGTATCAGTATGAATAAAAACAAAATTATGGCTGGAATATTCGCTGACCTTCCTTGCTATTGTATTTTGTGCAACTTCAAGTGATGAGTTTGCCATGAAGAGCACCGGATTGTCAACCAGGGATGAATTATTCATCAGAGGTACAGGAGATACAACGGGTATTCCATAGTTTTTTGCATAGGCTGCGATGATAGCCAGGTTATGAGAGTATACAGGCCCGATAATAAGATCCATATCCGAAAATCTGCCCTCGTTGATAAGCCTGGTCAGTTCAATCGTATCACCCCTGATATCATATACATGAAGGTTGATATCCAGTCCCAGGGTACGAAGAGTATCTGCAGCCAGTAATATCCCCTGATACATTTCGATGAATCCGAGGCTGCGGGGATATAACCATTCATCAGGACGTCCCACAACCTTATATATCTTCCTTCCCTTAACCACTTTTGATGAATCAATATCAGTTCTGACAGCATTCTCCCTGAGATAAAACGGGATCAGCACGGCAACATCAAACGAACCCTTAAGGTTTTTCACAGGTGTATAACCTGAAGGACGCTCCATTAACACCGGTTCGTTGGAAACTTCAGGTACCGTATCTGAAGCTGGTTTATCTGTAACAGCTTCTCTTTCCACCTCAGGTACAGGAATCCTCAGATAGTCTCCAACCTGCGGAAACCTGATATCCCTGTTTTCCTTTCTGAGCTCCCTGATAGAAATTCCGTATTTATCGGCGATTGACGAGAGAGATTCGCCCCTCACTACCTTATGGAAGATGTAACTGCCTTCCTGCACTTCAAATTCCTGCCTTTCGGTCATGAATCCCCTTTTCGGAACGGCAATTTCAGAACCGACTGACAGCTTGTTTATATCGATGCCCGGATTTGATGAAATTATTTCATTCTCAGAAACACCATATAATTTTGAAACGGAATAGACTGTTTCTCCGGGCTGAAGCCTGTGATAATCATATCTCGACTCGTCCTTGCGGGCTTTAACTGGTTCCTGCATAGCCGGCTGACCTACAGACAAGTCCTTTACAGGGATCCTCAGTGACTGTCCTTCTTTAACACCATATAGTGCAGGCGGGTTTTCTTTTGTCAGTTCATCAACAGGGATACCATATGCTCTTGAAATGGAATAGGCTGTTTCGCCTTTTTTTACGTAATGAATATAATAGGCTGTACCTGAAATAATTACTTTATCGTTTGACCGCTCAACAACAACCTGTCCGCTTGCCTGCACAGCAATTGCAATTGAGAAGAACAGAACTGCTGCAATCCTATGAAATTCCTTAAAACCCATCAGCTATTTCTTAAATGTTTCCAGGAATTTCCTGCAGTTACTTTCAATCCTGTCGTTGACGTTTGTAATATCAGTCCTGATAAAAGTCTCACCTGTGATATTCTCGTACAATTCAATATATCTGTCAGATACTTCATTTACAAACTCGTCAGTCATTTCCGGGACTTTCTGTCCATGTTGTCCCTGGAATCCGTTTGCCATAAGCCATTCCCTTACAAACTCCTTGGAGAGCTGTTTCTGCAGAAGACCTTTGTCAAATCTTTCCTTATAACCATCAGCATAGAAATATCGCGAAGAATCGGGAGTATTGATTTCATCTATAAGGTATATACTTCCATCCTTCCTTCCGAATTCATACTTGGTGTCAACAAGAATCAGGCCATGTTCAGCAGCAATCTGTGAACCCCTGATGAATATCTCCATAGCGTATTTTTCGATAAGCGAATATTCCTCTTCAGATATCAGTCCCCCCCTTATTATCTCGTCATGTGAAATATCTTCATCATGCAGTCCTCTTTCAGCTTTGGTTGTCGGTGTGATCAGCGGTTCCGGGAATTTCTGGTTTTCCCTCATTCCGTCAGGGAGCGGAATACCACATAGCTCCCTTGCTCCACTCTTGTATGTACGCCACGAGCTGCCTGAAAGATAAGCTCTTACAATCATCTCTACCGGATAGGGTTCACATTTGTAGCCAAACTTGACAGTCGGATCCGGTGTTGCTATTTTCCAGTTCGGAACAATATCTTTTGTAGCATCCAGGAACTTGGAAGCTATCTGGTTCAGAACCTGTCCTTTATATGGAATACCTCTTGGTAGAACGACGTCAAAAGCCGATATCCTGTCGGTGACGATCATCATGAGGTACTTGTCATCAATATTATAGACGTCCCTGACCTTTCCCCTGTAGACACTCTTCTGACCGGGAAATCTGAAATCTGTATTTGTTATTGTTTTGTCCATAGACTATTCATGTGTTTCTTCCTGTTCATATGCTTTAATGATCTTCCTGACCAGTTTGTGACGGACGATATCACGTTCGTCAAATTTAATCACCGATACTCCTTCAATGCCTGCAAGTATACGCATTGCCTGAAGCAGACCCGATTCATTTCTCTTTGGAAGGTCAATCTGCGTGGTATCGCCTGTCATTATGAATTTTGAGCTGACTCCCATCCTGGTCAGGAACATCTTAATCTGACTTATTGTAGCATTCTGCGCTTCATCCAGGATCACAAAAGCATTTTCAAGCGTCCTTCCCCTCATGAAAGCCAGGGGAGCTATCTGTATTGTTCCGTCCTCCAGCCATGTTTCAAGTTTCTTGAAAGGGAGCATATCATGAAGTGCATCATATAAAGGTTGCAGATATGGATCGAGCTTCTCCTTCATATCGCCGGGAAGGAATCCGAGACGTTCACCGGCTTCAACTGCAGGGCGGGTAAGAATGATCTTCTTGACCTCCCTTTCTTTCAATGCCCTGACAGCCAGTGCAATTGATGTATATGTCTTGCCTGTACCTGCAGGACCCTCTGCAATAATAAGATCATTTATTTTATAGTCATTTACAAGCAGGAGCTGGTTCACAGTGCGCGCCCTGACAGGCTTCCCGCTGGTCCCGAAAACAAGTACCTGCTCAAACTCACCATTAGTGACCGATTTCATATGTTCCGCATCGAGAAAATACTTCTCAATATCCTGTTCCTCCAGGCGGTGATATTTACGGTAGTATTCAATAAGGTCATTGAATTTCTCGGCAAAAAGGGTGATCTCCGATTCCTCACCCATGCATTTGATCTCATTGCCGCGCGAAAGGATCTTGATTTTCGGAAAAAAGCTCCGGATCTTGTCAAGTAATAAATTATTTGTGCCGAAAAAGACGACAGGATCAATATCCTCAAGAAAAATTACTATTTCTGTCATTAATCTCCTTAAATTCCAAAAAAATGTTGCCGGGCGGGTACAAAGTAAGTTTATTTTTCCTTAGAAGATTATCTTTGCTTTAAGTTTTTTCCCATGCCAGTTATCACACTTACAACAGAATGGAAACCTGAGGATATCTACCACGGTATCATTAAGGGAAAACTCAGCAGTTTATGTCCGGGTGTTACTGTAATTGACAATGCCTCCAGTATTCCTGTTTTCAATATTTCTCACGCTTCCTTTGTGATCAGGAATACCTGGAACAATTACCCCGGGGGTACAATACATATAATATGTGTCCATTCCGAAGCAGCAGGCAAGCAGGATCATCTTGTGGTCAGGGCAAAAGATCATTTCTTCATTGGTACAGATAATGGCATATTCAATCTTATCCTCAATTCTGATCCTGATGAAGTGGTCAGGATCGATTGCAGGGGATGCACCGATGAGCTTGAAATATTTGCAAAAGCAGCTGCAGATCTTGTTTCAGGGAAAAAAATGTCAGATATCGGGAAACCGCTAAGCAGGATAAGCGAGCATATACCTCTGAGAGCAACGATAGATAAGAATGTTATAATAGGAAGCGTGATTTTTATCGATTCGTACGGGAATGCCCTATCAAATATAACGAGAGAGGTTTTTAACAGGGTTTTTGAGGACAGGAATTACCGCATTCTTATCCAAAGCAACAAAAACTATACCGATCATATTGTGGAAAAATACAGTGATGTGCCTGTAGGTGAGCTTCTTGCAAGATTCAATTCCCTTGATCTTCTGGAAATATCGATCAACGGGGCAAATGTATCGGAACTGCTGAGCCTGACTGCGGGATCGGTGATCAGGATTGACCAGGCAGTAAGACCGGCATCACCCGATCACTTGTTTTAAAAATGGATACAGAATGAATGATAAGGAAAAAAGCGCTGAAGAGTTTGAAAAGCTGCTTACCATAATGGACAGGCTGAGGGAAGTGTGTCCCTGGGACATGAAACAAACCTTCGAGAGCCTTAGAAAGCTGACTATTGAAGAGACCTATGAGCTTGCCGATGCTGTTTTCTCGAATAACGATGACGGGATAAGAAATGAGCTTGGAGACATTATGCTGCATCTTGTTTTTTATGCGAAGATCGGATCTGAAAGAGGAACTTTCAACATGACTGATGTGCTTCAGGGGATAAATCAGAAGCTCATATACAGGCATCCTCATGTTTTCGGAGATGTAAAAGTATCGGGCGCATCGGAGGTGGAACAAAACTGGGAAAAGCTGAAGATTAAGGAGGATAACGGATATAAGCCTGTACTGTCAGGAGTTCCGTCATCTATGCCTGCTATTGTGAAAGCCAACAGGATCCAGGAAAAGGTAAGAGGTGTAGGATTTGACTGGGAAAAATCTGAACAGATCTGGGATAAAATGCTTGAAGAGATCACCGAGCTAAAGAATGAGATCAGGAACCGGGACACTGAGAAAATCGAATCGGAGCTTGGGGATGTAATGTTTTCGATCATAAATGCATCAAGGTTGTACGGCATTGATCCGGAGGCAGCTCTTGAAAAAACCAACAGGAAATTCATAAAACGCTTCAACTACCTTGAAAATGAGACTCTCAGGAAAGGAATCTCACTTCATGACATGAGCCTTGATGAAATGAATGTGATCTGGGAGGAAGCGAAAAAGGAAGACTAGCTGAATATATAACTCAGCAACTGATAGATCACTTTTGCTGCAATAAAATCAGGTGACTTATTTTCCCGGGAGGGGCACAGTTCAACAACATCGAAGCCGACGATATTCTTTCTTTTTGCCACATCCCTGAGAAAATGCATCAGTTCGAAATAATCCGGACCGCCAGGTTCGGGTGTCCCTGTGGAGGGCATGATTGACGGATCGAAAACATCAAGGTCAATTGTAACATACACATTTTCACTAAGCTTATCGGCAGCTTCCCTGTAAAGCTTTTTATTGTAATAAAGCTCATGGGCATGGAAGATCCTTCCTTCATCAATGAAAGGAAGCTCTTCAGCTGACACACTGCGGATTCCCACCTGAACAGCAGGTGCCAGTTCCCTGATACGTGCCATTGCGCAGGCATGGTTAAAACATGAACCATCATATTCCTGCCTCAGATCCGTATGTGCATCAAGCTGAAGCACTGAAAGATCAGGATAGATCTCAGCGAACGCTTTTACCGATCCTATGCTTACAGTGTGGTTCCCTCCTGCTATTACCGGAAACTTGCTGTCCCTGATGAGCTGCGAGACTTTTGAATAAACAGCATCAACCAGCGCTTCAGGTGATCTCTTTTCCGTGAGGGGGCTGATAGTATGAATACCTTTTTTATGAACTTCGGTGCCTGTCTCAATATCGTAGAACTCCAGGTTTACTGATGCTTCCATGATGGCATCAGGACCTTTGTCGGAACCTTTCATCCAGGTGCTTGTTTCGTCGTAAGGAACAGGGACTATGATTATTCCTGACCCGGAGTAATCATAAACAACTTCGGTGCCACCAAAATTCATATCAGGCGGATTGTTTATTTTTTGGTCTTTGGACTGGCCGGTTTCTTTTTCTTCCCGGTTTCAGGTTCTTTTTTATTTTCTGTCTTCTTTGCCGGTTTCTTCTCTTTCTTTGGCTTTTCTTCTTTTCCCTTTTCCGCTTCGTCCTTTGTCTCAGGTTCCTCTTTAACCAGCAGATTCAGCTTCTGAAGGATATTATACCATTGCAGCATCTTCCTGATATCGCTGTTATATACCTTCTCCTTGTCATACTGAGGAAGGATCTCACCCAGGTAGGATTTCAGCTTTTCGGGATCGCTCTTGAAGTCTATCGCCGGTCCGCCGTTCTCCTTTTCAAAAATAAGATCAAAGACTTTCCCGAGGGGCATGTCTTCATCATTATCCGTGAATATTGTAATCTCTTCAAGCGAACTTACTCTTGCAGTATTGAACGCACTTCCTCTTCTCTTCGTCTCAAGGTGCTCTACAATTATAGCATTTTTACCCTGGGCTATGAATTTGAAAAGCCCGGGTTGACCTGAGATCGCCATAATATCTTTTAAAACCATAGTTTTTATTTTAAGTGTAAATTTAATTCATGTATCGGAATGATTGAAATAAAAGCCGGTTTTTATTGAGAGTTAAACCAAATTTCTCTCTTTTTTGATCCTCTCATAGGCTTCGTTGACCTTTTTGAATTTCTCGTCTGCTGATTTCTTGTATTCCTCCCCGAGATGGCTGACCTTATCAGGATGATATTTCATTGCCATCCTCCTGTATGCTTTTTTGACCTCCTCATTTGTGGCGGAACGCTCAATTTCAAGGATCCTGTAAGCAGAATCAGTTTCAGGGATGAACATATTCTTTATTGAAAGCAGATCGGATGATGATATCCCAAGGTAACCAGCAATAGCACCGATGACCTCTATTTCCGAAGGGTGGATATTCCCGTCAGCCATCGAAACGCTGTAAAGAAGCTGAAGCAGCTGAAGGCGCGAAGAATAATCCATGTTCCTGCTTATCTGGTAACACACGTCACGAACAGGGATATTCTGTTTAAGCAGGTCCCTGAGCATCATCGCGGCCTCTGCAGCTGATTCCCTTCCGAATTGCCGT
This sequence comes from uncultured Rikenellaceae bacterium, assembly GCA_964525415.1. Classification (GTDB taxonomy): domain Bacteria; phylum Bacteroidota; class Bacteroidia; order Bacteroidales; family VadinHA17; genus LD21. Next base: position 31,078 of record CAZGGZ010000017.1, read on the forward strand.
ACAAAGAACTGCTTTACATAATCGAGCTCCGATTTAAGGACTTTGCCGTCCGCTTTCATTACGGCTGCTATAAGAACCATCAGGCTGGCGCTGAAGGCTCCGGGTGTTGTCCTCTCTTCCCCGGGAGCATAGGTTGATGCCCTGACCGAGGTATTGTCAACAATTGATCCGACAAGAAATCCCAGCAGTCCTCCGATCGGACCGCCCACAGCCCATCCCAGCCCGCCTCCTATCCATTTACCGAATCTTCCCATTTTCTGGCATCAGGCATTCAAGTGAGTTAAAATATCTTCATTAATCTTTATGATCACAGGTATGATCATTTCATTTTCGGAATTGTTAATTATATAATCCGACCTTTTTATTCTTTCCTCGTCAGTCATCTGGTTCCTGATCCTGTCCATTACCTGTTCCCTGGTAAGCATATTCCTGAAGGTTACCCTTGAAATCCTCTCCTCAAGGGGTGCAACGATTGTTGCAACCCTGTCCACAAGTTTTGAAGCTCCGCTTTCAAACAGTATGGCGGCTTCCATTATTACATAAGGAGCTGTTTGCTTTTCTGCCCACTTAATGAAATTCCCGAAAACAACAGGATGAACAAGAGCATTGACTTTTTTCAGGCGTTCCGCATCGTTAAAGATAAGGGATGCAAGTTCCATACGGTCAAGTTTGCCATGGGGATAGATATTCTTTCCTGCTATCTCATTGATCCCTTTTTTTATTGCCTTATTTTCATTCATTATCTTCTGAGCTTCAGGATCTGCTGAAAAAACAGGTATGCCAAGGACATTGAACACCCTGCACACGGATGTTTTTCCGCTTCCAATGCCGCCGGTGATGCCGAGTTTCATCTCAGGTTTACCTTGAACCATACTATCTGACCGATAAGAATAAAGTGTCTGGTTTTATTGCAGTAACCTTGCATTCAGATTTCAGTTCCGAGTTGAATTTCGGAATAAGGTTTGAGGTTACAATATAGTAATCAGCTGATTTATTGTTTTGTACCTGCCTGTAGTTCACCTTTGAGAAATCAATGACCAGGGGAGCATGTCTGCCTGACATTTTCATTTGAAGAATCGAATACCCGGGTCCGCTTAAAAACAGGCTTACCTTCTCCGGCATGTTTTCACTCAACTTCCAGTCTTTCGGGATATTTGTATACTTCAGCGGATATCTGATATTTGTTCCCAGGTCTTTCCCAAGTGAATTGAGGTACCAGAAAATAAAAGAAAGTAAAAGGAAGAATGCAAACACAATTATATCCCTTCTGGTGAGCTTCCTTTCTTTCCCGGTGGTCTTCCCTGCCCGTATATCTCTTTTCCTGTTCACTCTTATTGATTGAGCTAACTCTGTTCGTCAGCCGATGGATCTTTCAGCAGGGCGCTCTTGTCAATCTTGAGTTTGACGTCGCCGCCGGCATCCATCATGACATAATTATCCTTAACCTCATTAACTCTGCCGTAAATTCCGCCTGTGGTAATAACCTTGTCCCCTTTTTTCAGCGAACTCCTGTAAGTATTCATTTCTTTCGTCTTTTTCATCTGAGGTCTGATCATGAAGAAATAAAATACCACAAAAACAAGGAGAAGAGGCAGGAAACTTATCCATGCATTACCCTGCCCTGCGGTTGAAGATGCAGGCTGTCCCATTAATAGTATGTACGCAAAACTGTTCATTTTTTACTTTATTAATTAATATTACTGTTTATTACTTCTGCTGTTATTTTTAACAACACTAAAGGATTTGAAGCATTCGATCTTACCGTTATTATTTTGGACTGAATGCCGTTTCTTCCCGATGTATCAAAGATCACTTCCATCTTACCTGTTTCCCCTGGTGATACAGGTTTCCTGTCATATTCCGGAACAGTGCATCCGCATGTTGTTGTTGCTGCAAGGATCACCAGGCTTGAAGTGCCTGTATTTTCAAAAGTAAAAATGCAGCCAACCTTTTCTCCCTCCTTAACCTTGCCGAAGGGATGTTCATATTCCCTGAAGGTAAGAACTGCTTTCCCGGTATCAGACGCGACTCTGTTCTCACTCCTGCTTCCATTCCTTCCTGAACAGGCAGACAGGAAAGTTACAAGAATGATCAGAAATATCTGTATATGTTTATTCATAATATTCCGTACGGTAAAAATCAGTTTTCTTTAAGTGGTTCTCCTACGAGGCCTCTTCCATACTTGTTAAAAAGACCTTTCACCCTTATCTCTTTGACAATATTATCAAGAATACCGTTGACAAATGTACTGCTTTTTGACGTACAATAGTATTTTGCTATTTCAATGTATTCATTCAGAGTAACTTTGACAGGTATTTCGGGGAATTCAAGTATTTCAGTTATTGCCAGCTGCATCACAAGGATGTCCATGAGGGCAATGCGTTCCAGCTCCCAGTTTGTGGTGTTGTTGTCAATCAGGTCGGAAGTTGTTTTTGTATTCAGAATTACTTTTCTGAAGAGTATCTTAACGAAGTTTTCATCCTCTTCATTTTTGAACAGAGGCATTAAAGTGTTGTTTACGCCCAGATCAGCTTTAAACTTTTTCAGTGTTTTTTCGATCATTATCATGACATATTCCATGTCGTCATTCCAGTAAATGCTCTGTTCCTCGAGACAGTTGATAAGATCGTCAGATTTAGCAAATAAATCATTTACAAGCCTGATGATGAATTTTTTATCCAGCGGGTAATTGCTCTCGGGAGAATTCATATACTCTTCGTATGCATCCCAGGTTATCATTTTGTTGTACAGGATGCGGACAATATGCAAATAATTGACCCATGATAATCTGGTCCTTGTGAGATATTTCTGGAATTCAGTATTGATCCTGAGCTGTGTAATGATCCTGTTGCTTACAAAGCGAAGGTTTGGATTCAGGTCTTCGGGTGAAGGTATTTTTTTCTGACGGGACTGTTCAATTTTTTCAGAGGCAATATCTGATATCTCCAGGATAAGAAGCATAAGGTAATGGTAGAGATCGTAGGTCTTTTCAATGCTGAACATCAGCTCTTTTTCAGCTATGGCCAGATCATCCTCGCCCCTTCGGTTAAATGCATAAAGAGCCATCAGGGCTTTTATGCGCAACAATCTTCTGCTTATCATCTTTAAAGAACCTGTGATTCCGCATCAAAAATACTCTTTTTCAATTACCCTCAAAACATCGGTGTAAATTTTAAAGCCAAATGCAGAGCCATGTTTTGATTTGATAAAATTATTGTTACATTTGACAATACAATTTAACTACCTAACCTTAACAGACTTGGAAATGGAAGAAGAAACCGGAATAAAGGAAGATCTGAACGGGAGTGAGGAAAAAATCCAGAAGGAGGAGATTTTCACCAGGGTTGTACGTGCAGGAAAAAGGACCTATTTCTTTGATGTAAAAGCTACCAGGAAAGAAGATTATTACCTTACCATTACCGAAAGCAAGAAGCGTTTGGGTAAAGAGGGTAAGTTTTTCTATGAGAAACATAAGATCTTCCTCTATAAGGAAGACTTTGAAAAATTTACGGAAGGTCTGAGGGATGCAGTGGCATATATTGATAATGGAAGGGATGAAGTTAAAGCTGATGTCCCTGTGCCGGAGACTAAAGCCAGTGACGAGAAACAAAACCTGACTGCCAAAGAGTTCACAAACATTGAGTTTGATGATCTCGGGAAAAAATAAGACCTTTTCCACTGACAATTATCCATATCTTATTCTGAATGTCTGATTATGTCCTTCTGATACTGGGAATTATCATGATGATAATCGGAATTATCGGTTGTCTTCTTCCAGTATTGCCAGGACCTCCCTTTAGCTACCTTGGACTGATATTGCTTCATGTAACCAGGTTCGGCCAGTTCTCAAATACAGAGCTCATCGTGCTTGCTGTATTAACAATAGTGGTAACTATCCTTGACTACATAGTTCCCATCTGGGGAACAAGAAAATTCGGAGGCTCAAAGTATGGGATGAGAGGAGCTACTGTCGGACTGATAATAGGGCTTTTCCTGGGACCTGCAGGTATAATAGTCGGACCACTTATAGGTGCAATAGTAGGTGAGCTTATCTTCAAGGACGATATGAAGTATGCCATCAAGGCAGGATTCGGAAGCCTCCTGGGATTTCTGACAGGAATAGGCCTCAAACTTGCCGCCTCATTTGTAATGACATTCTATTTTGTTAAGGAGTGGATAGCGTAGCCACCATCACCGCTTTGATCGTATGAAGTCTGTTCTCGGCTTCATCAAAGACTATTGAGTGCCCTGATTCAAAAACATCTTCAGTAACTTCCATCCCATCCAGTCCGTATTTCCGGAATATATCCTCTCCTACTTTTGTTTCCCTGTTATGAAATGCCGGAAGACAATGAAGGAATTTAACATCGGGATTGCCTGTCTTATTGATTACCGACATATTAATCTGGTATGGTCTCAGAAGTCTTATCCTTTCTTCCCACACCGAATCGGGCTCCCCCATTGAAACCCATACATCGGTATAAAGAAAATCAGCGCCCTTAACTGCTTCATCCACGTTTTCAGTGATAGTTATTTTTGCACCTGTTTCAGCAGCAACAACCCTGCATTTTGCAACCAGGTCATCAGCCGGCTGACACTCCCTGGGAGCAGCAATCCTGAAATCAATACCCATTTTTGCTGAACCAACCATCAGGGAGTTGCCCATGTTGAATCTTGCATCTCCAAGATAACAGAATATCATTTTAGTGAACGGTTTGTCAGAGTGCTCCGACATTGTCATCAGATCGGCAAGGATCTGAGTGGGGTGAAACTCATTTGTAAGTCCGTTCCATACCGGAACACCGGCATATTTTGCAAGTTCTTCAACGATTGCCTGTCCATAACCGCGGTATTCAATTCCGTCGTACATACGTCCCAGTACCCTCGCGGTATCCCTCATGGATTCCTTTTGCCCGATCTGTGAACCACTCGGTCCAAGGTATGTGACACACGCTCCCTGGTCATAAGCAGCCACTTCAAACGCACATCTTGTTCTGGTTGAGGGTTTTTCAAATATAAGAGCTATGTTTTTCCCTTTCAGATATTGCTTTTCCGTTCCGTCTTTCTTAGCTTTTTTAAGCTCAGAGGAAAGATCAAGAAGATATTTTATTTCTTCCGAAGAAAAGTCTAATAGCTTGAGGAAATGACGGTTATGAAGATCGATTTTCATATTATGACTTTATTTTAATGATTAATTATCAGGTTGTAAATGTAAAAAGAAATTTGAAGCATTATCCGAAACCCACCCCACGCCCCTCCCAGGAGGGGATTTCCGTCACCAGTTGCCCGTCGCCGGTTGCCGGTAGCCGGTTGCCTATCTCCTTCCGTCTTCGTATTCCATGGTGATCTTGGATCCGTATCTGGTATCGGCGAGTTTGAATGCCTCTGTAATGACGCTCATTTTGCCGCCGCTTTTGATGAAATTGAGACAGGCCTGGATCTTTGGAGCCATGCTTCCCTTAGCAAAATGACCTTCACGCAAATACTTAATAGTATCAGCATAATTGAGGAACTCCTTTATCTCCTGGTTGGGCTTTTTATAATTGATATATATATAGGGCACATCGGTCAGAATATAAAACTCATCTGCCCCGATAAGTGTAGCCAGCAATGAGGATGCAAGGTCTTTATCAATAACAGCTTCAGCAGGGCGCACATCTTTCTTTTCATCAATATATACCGGAACTCCGCCACCGCCGGCAGCAATCACAATGTTGCCCTTCTGTGCAAGATCCCTGATTATGGAATGATTGATTATTTCAACAGGAACCGGTGATGGAACAACGCGCCTGTATCCTCCGGTCAGTTTTACCTCTTCCCTGAAAGCCCATCCTTTCTTTGCAGTAAGTTCATCAGCCTGTTCCTTTGTATAGATCTTTCCTATTCTCTTCTGAGGATCATTGAAGGCCGGATCATTGATGTCAACTATTACCGACGTGACCACACATATAACATTTTTATCTATCCCGTGTTTGTTCAGGACATTCCTGAACATCCTTTCAATCATGTATCCTATACCACCCTGGGAATCCGCTACACAAATATCAACTGGCATCTGGGCAATATTATACATCTGTTCACCTGCATCATTACGCATCAGGATATTCCCTACCTGCGGACCATTGCCGTGCGTGATGACAAGATCATAACCTTCCCTGATCAGGAAAACAAGATTTTCAAGGGTGGCAGTCGTGTTATCTTCCTGTTCATCAATTGTTCCGGCTTGCTCTCCCCGCAGGAGTGCATTGCCTCCCAGTGCAACTACAGCAAGTTTTCTTTTCATATATTTATATCCAGCAAGACAACAAAACTATTAAATTCCTGTCAAATAAACATGACACTATTTATAACATATTGATAAATAATGCATTAACAGACAACCCTCTTAAAAATCATCTGCCGGAACTGAAATTAAAAAAAAATGTTACTTTTACATAATTCTAAAAGGCAGGCTTGTGAGATTCAGATCCGGATTAATCATTGCATTTATCTTTGCAATAGCGGGAAGTTCCTGTAAACAAAGGGGAGAAAAATTGATTGACGAGGGAGAGATCCATTATACCATAGAATATATGGGCGACATGGGAGTGGTCCCCAAGGAGTACATGCCAAGGAATCTCATAGTCTCATTCAAGGATGATAAAATACTGTTTGACATTTCGGCTCCCTTCGGTAGTATTGGAATCTACAATCTTTCCAATCCCAAAGACGAGATCTACGATACCTATATCAGTCTGCTTACGCTGAGGTATTACTATGCTTCAAAGTCAGGCGAGATAAATCCGGGGTTTGAATCGATGAAGGACATCAGGATAAACAAGACAGCAAAGAGTGCCATAATATGCGGCTTTAACTGTAAAAATGCTGAGGTAACATTTCCTCAGACCGGTGATAAGGTTTATAATATATGGTACACCAATGAAATAAAAGTGAAAAATCCAAATGTCGCAACGCCATTTAACGAAATTGACGGCGTACTGATGAGCTTTTTCTTCTTTATGGGTACCGCTGAAATGCATTTCACCGCCGAGACCGTCTACAAAAAAGAGATCCCCGATAAAACTTTTGAGAGAAGGGATAAATACCTTCAGGTTTCGAGAGAGTATATCAACAGCTTCATAAATAAGATGGGCAGTCTTTAAAACCGGCGACCGGCTGCAGGCGACCGGTTACCGGCAACCGGTTTTTGATTTATTTATTACCTTTGGGTTGCATTTGAAAAAACGATCATGAACAAGGGGAAGGAAGAGGATAAGAAAAAATCAGTTAAGACCGGAAAACAAAAGAGCACATCATTTTTTACGGATGAAAGGATAAGGTTCATATTCGGTATCCTTATAACAGGTTTTGCCCTGTATCTTCTTATTGCATGCATATCCTATCTTTTCTGGTGGAAGCAAGATGCCAGTTTGCCTCACACACAAGTTGTTTCAGGTCCTGAAATTGTTGTAAATAACTGGGGAGGGAAAGGCGGTCATTTCCTTGCTGAACTAATCATTAAATATGGCTTTGGCTTCGGAGCATTCTTTATTCCATTAATATTCGGTGCAACAGGATTAAGCATGCTAAATCTTCCAAAGATCAAACCATGGAGTCTGGCAGCAAAATTTGCCCTTGCCGCAATAATTATTTCACTTCTTTTAGGTTTTATTTTTGGCAGGAATGATGAATATCTGGGAGGTGGTCCGGGAGGTGCTCATGGCAGAATAGTAACTGAATGGCTGAACGCCTTTATGGGAAAGATCGGAACAGGTATTGTCATTACGCTTCTGACCGCAGCATATCTTATTTTTGCTTTGAGATTCTCTCCTGCATCTCTCAAACCTGATGTACCCGGTATGATGTCGTTCTTTAAAAGGAAAAAGGCAGATCAGGACCCTTCTCAGGCAGAGCCTTCACCTGTAATTTCACAGGAACAAACCAGACAGGAGAGCCAGGTTGAATTCCTTATAAAGAACAGAACACAACCAGGTGATATTGAGGATGATGAAGAATCCGTCTTTCCGCCGGCAGACGGATCACTGATCCGCGACCTTGATAATGACAAACCTTCTGATCAGGAAAAGAAAACCGTAGGTATTGATATCATAAAACCTGAAGTGCAGGATGTACTGTCGGATGAAGAGATAAACGGATTGATGGAGAACTATGATCCGCGTCTTGATCTTTCGCGCTATAAGCTCCCTCCGGTTTCAATACTCAGGGAACATAAATCACAAACTGCTTTTGACAACAGCGAGGTTCTTGAGAACAAGGAGAATATCATCAAGACACTGGCTGATTACAAGATCAGCATTCAGCATATTTCAGCTACTGTCGGACCAACAGTTACATTGTATGAGATCATCCCGGAAAGGGGTGTTAAACTGGCCCGCATCAAGTCGCTTGAAGATGATATAGCCCTGAATCTGTCTGCCATGGGAATTAGGATCATAGCCCCTATCCCTGGAAGGGGAACTGTTGGAATTGAAGTCCCGAATAAGAAGCCTGAAATAGTTTCAATGAGATCGCTTATAGCTTCAAAGGCATTTCAGGAGACTAAATTTGATATAGCACTTGCCCTTGGCAGAACAATTACCAACGATCCCTATATTGTTGATCTGACCAAAATGCCGCATCTTCTTGTCGCAGGTGCGACCGGACAGGGCAAGTCGGTAGGAATTAATGCCATCATTACATCTATCCTCTATAAGAAACATCCTGCTGAACTGAAATTCGTGCTTATTGACCCGAAACGGGTTGAATTGCCCCTGTATGCTAAAATAGAGCGTCATTTCCTTGCTAAGCTGCCCGGGGAGGAAGATGCAATAATTACTGACACACAAAAAGTTATAAATACTCTTTATTCATTATGCATTGAGATGGATAACAGGCTTGAGCTCCTGAAGGGAGCCCAGGCGCGCAATATCAAGGAGTATAATGAGAAATTCATTTCCAGGAAGCTTAATCCTGAAAAAGGACATAAATACCTTCCCTATATTGTTCTTGTGATTGACGAGTTTGCCGACCTCATAATGACAGCTGGAAGGGAAATTGAAGGTCCTATCGGCAGGCTGGCACAGGTTGCAAGGGCAATAGGAATACATCTTATCATTTCAACACAAAGACCAACCACAAATATCATAACAGGTTTTATCAAGGCGAACTTCCCGACAAGAATTGCATTTCGTGTCTTCTCATCAATTGATTCCCGCACAATCCTTGATCTGACAGGAGCTGACAGGCTGGTAGGAAACGGCGATATGCTGATATCCTCAGGCGCGGAACCGGTAAGAGTTCAATGTGCATTTATTGATACTCCTGAAATAGAAGAGCTGACCGAGTTCATCGGATCACAGCAGGGTTATCCCGATGCAATGCACCTGCCTGAATATATTGACGACAGCGATTCAGGAATGCTCGAAGTTGACCTTAAAAAGAGAGATCCGATGTTTGAAGAGGCTGCACGTCTTGTAGTTCAGCACCAGCAGGGCTCAACTTCACTGATACAAAGGAAGATGGCCATCGGCTACAACAGGGCTGGCAGAATAATTGACCAGCTTGAAGCCGCAGGTATTGTCGGTCCCTTTGAAGGATCCAAGGCCAGGGACGTCCTCTGCTCTGATCTTTTCGTTTTGGAACAGATTTTGAAAGGACTTGAGTAAAAGAGATATTCATGAAGGCGTTTTTCATTTCATTCATATTTGTTTTTCTGACTATCAATGCTTCCGGACAGACCGATCCTCAGGCAGTTAAGATACTTGATAAGTTCTCATCGACAGCTACCTCTGCTCCTTCAATATCAATGAAATTCCTGATTGTGAACACCGATCAGCTGGCAAATACCAGTGATACTACAGAAGGATCCGTAATTCTGAGCCGTAACAGCTACAGGCTTGATCTTCCGGAAAACATTATCTGGTTCAACGGTGAAACATCGTGGAGCTATCTGCCGGCTGAAAAAGAAGTAACTATAACAGTTCCCGATAAAAAAGATGATTCGTTTCAGAACCGCCCGTCATCAGTTTTTACCATGTATAAAAAAGGCTATAAGAGCAGGCTTGTAGAGGAAAGATCTGATTCATATTTAGTAGATCTTTATCCTGAAGATATCCAGAGTGATGTGGTAAGGGTGAGACTCACAATAGCGAAACCTTCAATGAATCTTCGAAGCTTTGAATATAAAAGAAGGGATGGCATTACAATCGACATTGTAATAAAAGAATACAGCCTTAAACAGGTACCTGAACCCGGGATGTTCATCTTCTCGCCCGGAAAGTATAAAGGTGTCGAGGTAATAGATATGCGCTAGGTCCTCTCCGGATAGGCGATCCTTGCATGATAAATATTTGAGAGTCTTCTTTTGAAGATATCCTTTATATCTGATATATTCTTGAATGTCAGCGGAATATCAGAGAACTGACCATCCTGTTCCTGAATGAGGAGGATCCTTTCAACCAGCTCGCTGATGGATTCCTCTGAATAATTCCCCAGGCTTCTGGAAGAGGCTTCAACTGCATCGGCCATCATTACCACTGCAGTCTCTTTTGAAAACGGCTTAGGCCCGGGGTAGGTAAAATCCTTTTTCATTTCAGTTCTGCCGGGATTAATATCAAGGTATTTCTTGTAAAAAAAATAGGCAACTGTTGTACCATGATGAGTCCGGATGAAATCGATTATCTGAGCCGGTATCTTATAATTCTTGGCCAGCACTACTCCGTTCTTTACATGGTTAATTATAACCCTGGAGCTGGCCCGGGGATCAAGCTTTTCGTGGGGACTTACATCATCTTTCTGATTTTCAATATAATAATCTGGATTGGCAATTTTACCGATATCATGGTAGAGTGCTCCTGTTTTTACAAGCAGGACATTGGCTCCTATTACCCTTGCAGCTTCTTCCGCAAGGTGGGCAACCTGCAGCGAATGCTGGAAGGAGCCCGGTGCCTCTTCAGAAAGCTTTCTCAGAACAGGCTGACTGGTATCCGCGAGCTCAAGCAAGGTGGCATCTGAAAGAAACAGGAATCTCTTTTCAAAAAGAACTATCAGGGGATAGCAAACAAGCACAAGAGCGCCGTTCCCGGCAAATCTGTAAAAATCGGACCATTCAATAGTACTGAAATTCCCTCCGTTTATCAGCCAGATCCCAATATAAAGACCCGAATAGGACAGGATCACCATAAATGCTGTAAATAACAGCCTGAGACGCCGGTAAATATTTGTGAGTGTAAATATTGCCACCATTCCGGAGACAAAGCTCATAAGGACAAATTCAAATGGCCGTTGTACCATGAAGGCTGCCTGCATGATGGTTATGAGCAGAACAAAGAAGGCAAGCCGGGCATCATAGAATGTTCTTACCATCACAGGCATTATTGCAAATGGAACAAAGAAGATAATATTCCTGCCAGGCAATTGTGAAACCAGCCTTGTTATAAACAGAAAAAGGAGTATGGAAATTAAAATAAAAAGGATCTTTCTTGGTATCTCCAGAACTTCCCTGCGGAACTGCAGAAGAAAAAAGTATAGTATGATATAACATGCAGCAACCACAATGACAGTACCGGTAAGCTCAAGCCTGCTGGCCTTTTCATTGTAAGTAAGGATCGCAACTACAGCAGCGATACTGGCAATGAAGTAAAAAATATTCATTACACCTCTCCTGATCCGGGGAGATCCTTTAGTTTCTGATACTGAAGAAGACATATGAAATTCAGGTTTTAGATACAAAATTAGTGATATAAATCGGTTTTTACCTTTGTGTCACTTTGTGTTGTACTTTGTGTCCTTTGTGGTTAAAATTCCTAATTTTGATGTAAAAGTTTAAATATGGATCGGTTCATATGCGAGAATGTTTTTGTTCCGCTGCGCTCAGGCCCATCGCACAGGTCGGAGATGCTCAGCCAGGTATTGTTTGGTGAGAAATACCAGGTGCTTGATCAGAGCGGGCACTGGTTTAGGATTGTAACATTGTTTGATAATTATACCGGCTGGATAGATATCAATCATATCCAGCAGACAGAAGACAAAGTGAAAGGGACCGGTCATGTCCTGAACAGATTTCTGTTATGTTATAAGAATGACAAGACAAAAATGATTCTTGAAGCAGGATGCGAGATTTACAATCCTGATTTTGACAATAAGAAATTCACAATAGGAAAGAACAACTACACAACATCTGCTGATTTCAATAATAGCTTTATAACAACCACTGATTCATTTGCTGATCTTGCGATGAAATTCATTAACAGCCCTTATATATGGGGAGGTCGCATCCCTTCGGGCATTGACTGCTCCGGGTTTACCCAGCTGGTATATAAGATACTCGGTATGGCAATACCCCGTGACAGCTGGCAGCAGTCAGAGAAAGGCTCTGATGTCAGTTTCATTGATGAGGCGATACCGGGTGACCTTGTATTTTTTGACAATGAAAGAGGAAGAATATCCCATGTCGGGATGATCGTGTCAAAGGGACTTGTTATTCATGCTTCAGGCAGAGTAAGGATTGATACCATTGATCACCAGGGCATTTACAAAAACGAGACCAGGGGTTACTCTCATCATCTCCGGACCATAAGAAGAATTGTCTGAATATTAGAATGGTCCTGGGTGCTGGGTACTGGGTACTGGGTACTGGGTACTGGGTACTGGGTACTGGGTACTGGGT
>CAZGGZ010000018.1:0-43457 GCA_964525415.1 uncultured Rikenellaceae bacterium
ACTTTCGGGGATTATCATTATGAAAATATCGTTGAGAGCAGCGGTTCGGGCGTGACTGTTTTTGACTACAACAATGACGGCCTGATGGACGTCTATATGATGAACGGAACATACCTGTACGGAGTATCAGATAACGGCGGGATTGGTTTTAAAAACACAAGAGACAAATTATATAAGAATAACGGCAACGGCACTTTTACAGATGTCTCCGCAAAAGCAGGAGTGGACGACACAACATGGAGCATGGCGGCAGGCGCAATCGATTATGACAATGACGGTGATGAGGATCTGTACCTGTTAGATTATGGTCCGAATATTTTCTACAGGAATAACGGAAACGGAACATTTACAGATATCACGGAAAAACTCGGTCTCAGGGGACCCGAAAAACTGAACGGATTCATCAAATGGAGCATCGGTGTTTCGTTCTGGGATTATAATCTTGACGGAAGGCTTGACGCCATGGTCGGTAATTTCCTTGCATTTGATCCTGAGTATTTTACACCTGCAACACCCGATATAATGCCTCATCCCTCCGAGTACATGGGTCAGGCGTCAATGCTCTACGAACAGCAGCCCGACGGGACATTCATTGATGTCACCGAAAAGAACAACCTGTTCTATCCTGATTCAAAATGCATGGGACTTACAATATTTGATTATGATGATGACGGAGATATTGATATTTTCCAGGCTAATGACCACCAGCTGAATTTCATGTTCAGGAATGACAAAGGTGTGTTTAAAGAGGTTGGCATTCAGATCGGAGTTGCAGCAAATAATAATGGAAAAGGAACCGGTTCAATGCATGGCACTATCGGTGATGTGGATGGCGACGGCCTGATTGATATACTGGTAGTTGACCTTGAACACGGAGCACTTTACCGGAACCTTGGCAATGGATTATTCGAAGATATTACCGAATCAAGCGGCGTGCAGGGACCTCTTGCAGGCAAGGGATCATGGGCATCCGCACTGTTTGATTATGATAATGACGGCGATCTTGATATCGTAGTTGCAAACGGAATAGCTGAAGAACTTATCCTTTCATATCCGCTTCTTCTGGAAAATGACGGTAAAGGTCATTTCAGGGATGTCGGAATGGATCACGGAACATATTTCAAAATTAAAAGGTCAGGCAGGGGAATGTCGGTATGGGATTATGACAATGACGGCGACCTGGATATAATTGTCTCTCATGTCGATCTGAAAGCAACTGCAGCTTTGCTCCGCAATGACGGCGGAAATGAAAATCACTGGCTCGGACTGACACTTAAAGGGAAAAACGGACCTTCTTCTGCGATAAGTGCAAAGGTGGTTGTCACTGCAGGGGGTAAAAAACAGGTGCTGGTCAACCAGAGGGCAACAGGCTATCTCTCCAATAATGATCCGCGTCTGCATATCGGACTTGGTCAGCATAAGAAGGTTGAGCAGACGGAGATATTCTGGTCTGACGGAACAAAGGAGGTTTATAAGGATATTGAGGCTGACAGGTACATTACAGTCTTACAGGGAAAAGGAATAATTACGAAATAAACAATTAAAAGGAATCAGAATGAACAGCAGTTATGTTGAAAAGGTTATTGATCTTACCAGACCTGAAAAAAATGTAATTTATAATATGTCACATGAAGAGGCGGTGAATGCTGTAAGATCGGGTGATATTGAAGCAGTCCGCAGGATTGACGGGCAATTTTCCATTGTATCAGTTGAAGGGAAAACCATTCGGATGGCAAGGTCGATAAGCAGGCCTTTACGTTATTTCATTGCCAAGCGTCCTGACGGACCCAATCTCATAATAGCTGAACGAATTGATGAGATATTTGAATACCTGAAGAAGGAAGGTCTTGAAAATCAATTCCATCCTTCGTATACAAGGATGGCACCTGCCCACTACATAACAAAAATAGAACTGCTCGGCTGTCCCGATCCAAATCCGGTATATGAACGTTTTTTCAAACCGGAAAGGAACAGGTTTTCACCGGATGATCCTGCCGTAATAGGGGAACACTACATTAATATATTATACGAAGAAATACGGAAATGGTTGCAGAAAAGGGCAAAAACCGGTCCGGTAGGGGTTACTTTTTCCGCCGGCATCGATAGCGGTGCGGTATTTCTGCTTACCTGTCATGCCCTCAGGGAGCTTGGTGAAAGCCCTTCGCGGCTTAAAGCATTTACACTTTCAATCGACGGCGGCGGTGAAGATCTGATCCAGGCAAGGAAATTTCTTGAGACTCTGAATATGGATCTTTTCCTTGAACCTGTTGAAATGGACTATACCGCTCTTGACTGGAAAAAAGCAGTTAAAATGGTTGAGGACTATAAACCGCTTGATATAGAATCAGCTACAATGAACCTGTCTCTCCTGCAAGGCATCCGTTCACGGTATCCTGAATGGAGACATATGGTATCGGGTGAAGGAGGTGATGAAAACCTGAAGGATTATCCTATTGAAGAGAATCCTGAACTGACAATAAAAAGTGTGCTTAACAATCTTATGCTCTATCACGAAGGATGGGGTGTCGATTCGATAAAACACTCACTTACATATTCGGGAGGACTCAGCAGGGGCTACATGCGTACCTATGCACCTGGAGACTGCCTCGGATTTGAAATATTCAGCCCTTATACTCTCCCCAATGTGATAGAAATATCCGAGGGAATACCTTATATCAATATGACAGGCTGGGATCATCAGCGGCTCTATGATCTTAAGGGAGAGATCGTCTCATATGGGATCAAAGCCGTGACAGGCATTGATATGCCGGTATTTCCAAAGAGACGCTTCCAGCACGGAGCCGTATCATCGGATATCTTCAGAAAACATTTCCCGGAAAAGGAAATTACTTACCGGAAAGAGTTTCTGTCACTTTATGAATGATCTGCAGGATTTCGAAATCAGTGACAGGTGGATCCTGGGCTGCCGCGGCAGCAAAAATCGTGTTGATCCGCAAAAACCTTATGCCTGGCTGATTGAAAAGGAGCTCACCCCTTCAGGAATGGTTGAGGATGTGGGTGCAGTATTTCTTACAAATCCGGAGTGTCCTTTTCATTGCCTGATGTGCGACCTCTGGAAAAATACTACCGAAAAATCATTACCGGCCGGAGCAATTACAAACCAGATTGAATGGGCGCTCAATAAAATGCCCGGCATCAGACACCTGAAGCTGTATAACAGCGGAAGCTTTTTTGACAGAAAAGCAATACCCGAAGAGGATTATAAAAAAATCGCAATCCTTGTCAGCGGTCTCAAAACGGTCATTGTTGAAAGCCATCCGGCATTTATAAATGAGAAATGCCTCTCTTTCAGGGATATGCTTAAGCCTGAGCTCCAGGTTGCAGTGGGGCTGGAGACTGCGAATCCTGATATCCTTAAGAAGCTGAACAAGAAAATGACTCTGGATAGTTTCAGGAATTCAATAGGTTATCTTAACAGCCACGGGATTCTATCCAGGGCGTTCATCCTTTTGAAACCGCCGTTCCTCTCTGAATCTGAAGGTGTTTACTGGGCAAAGAAGTCAATTGACTTTGCATTCGATTCCGGAGTTGAGCGCTGCATTATCATTCCTGTCAGGGCAGGCAACGGTGCAACGGACATCCTGGCGGAGAAAGGATTCTTCGCCCCTCCTCATATCAGGTCGCTTGAAAAGGTAATTGAATATGGCATTAACCTTCAGGTTGGGCGCGTGTTTGCTGACACCTGGGATCTGAAACTTTTTTCAAAATGTGATAAATGTATTGACAGGAGAATCAACAGGTTAACTGAAATGAATCTGGCTCAGAAAATAATCGGTCAGGTAAGTTGCACATGCGATTGATCACAGGCTCTTTTTCCATTCTTTCAAGCCTGCAAAAGACATTGCACAATATATAATATAAAGTACGACTGTCGGGTAAAGTCCTCTTGTACAAAACAGAATAACGGAGGCTGTATTTACTATGATCCACAGGTACCAGTGCTCGTAGATCTTCCTTGCAAGCATCCAGGTGGCAATAATGGAAAGAGTCGTTATAAACGAATCCCATAATGGCACCGGTGAATCTGTCAGCCTGTCAAGAACCTGCCACATAACAGCAAACAACACTGAAAAAATCACTGCCAGAATAATCCCTGTTCTGAGTCTTAATCTTGTTACTCTGAGTTTCTCCCCTTTACCTTCTATCTCACTCTCACTCTCACTCTCACTCTTTCTCCCCCTCTCCTTTTCTTGCCCTGTGCCCTGTGCCCTGTGCCCTGTGCCCCGGATCCACCAGTACCACCCAAGCACACTGATCACCAGGTAATAACCCTGAAGGCTCATATCTGCATAGAACTTACTCGTAAAAAACACCCAGATATAAAATGCCGAGGTAGCGATGCCTACAGGCCAGAGCCAGATATTCTGCCTGATCTCAAGAATGACGAAAAGGATACCAGTAACGGCTCCGAAGACTTCAATGTAATTATTTGATATCCAGTTGGTAAATGGCACCTGTCAGTTGCTCGTTGCTCGTATTTAAAATGTAAATCCAATTTTAATAATAAAATTTATTCCTGCCTGGGGAAAAAAGTAAGCCCAGCTCTGCTCATTTCCGTCTTCGTACCAGCTCCCCCCGTATGCATTGCTTTCATACATGCTGTTGAAAATATTATTTATCAGAAGCTGGAATTGAACACTTTTAGTTTTCGGGATAACAGGCTCAAAATCAATTCTCAGGTTATTTACGAAATAAGGTTCAAGCATTCTTGAGCTGCTCATCGTATTATCGAAATACTGCTTTCCGACATACTTGCCTATAAAATGCACTTCAAGATTTTTCAGAATTTTAAAATTCATATCGCCTGATCCTATAATGGAAGGAGAATAAGCAATATCCGTATTCCCGAGGCTTTTGCTTTTATATTCTTCTGACCAGTCGGCAGTGTTATAATCAATATAATACTCTACAAAATCAATGATTTTGTTCCTGCTGAATGTTGTACTGAGATCCCAGGTCAGGAATCTGAATGGACTGAGACCGGCAACTATTTCCACACCGGCCCGGTAACTCTTTTTGACATTCGTCATTATGGAATATCCTGTATTGCTCAATTCTCCTGTGGGTACAAGCTGATCCGTGTAGAACATCCCGTAAAGGTTGATGTCAAACGAGTATTTTTCACCTCTTATGCTGTAGCCTGTTTCAGCATCATAAAGCGTTTCCGGCTCAGGAGTTGCATTATTATCACCTGCCGCTTCCTTAAAATCTGTACGCGTTGGCTCCCGGTTTGCGACAGAGAATGATAAAAAGGCATCCTGGTTTGGAGTCAGTGTAAAGAACAATCCTGCTTTGGGATTAAAAAAGTGAAACTTATGTTCCTGTGAAATATCCTTCAGATCATCATCATTGCCTGTCATTTCATATTCAATATACCTGTACTGCAGATCGCCGAATAATGAGGTTTTTGCTGATAATGAGTAATTTGCTTTAGTATAAATATTTACTTCTCCTTTTATCCCTTCATTGAAGTACCATTGATGATCCATTTTTATGCTGCCGGGATATTCCATCCAGATTATCCTCCCGTAATGATCGCCTGAATAGAGGTTCATCCCTCCTCCTGTCGTTGCCTCAGCCTTGCCTCTCTTATAATTGAGCGACCAGACAAAACCATAAAAATCATTTGACATCCACTTCCTCCTGATCAGATCTGTTTCGGTTATCTCAGTTCCTCCGATGATGACTGATGGCAAACCATACTCCTCAAGCTTCCTGTCTTCCTTGTATTCCTCATAATAGCCTTTTCCTTTCGTATAGTGAACTGATGAATTAAGAGAAAGGATATCATTTATCTTACGGCTGAAGATCAACTGGTAGTGATTCTGTATGTAATTATCACTTTCATTATTATAGTAATACAATGCACCTTCACTCTTGTCAAAGTACTCTCCGGCCGGATTATACCTTCTGTCAATTTCCAGCATTTCTTCGGGTACACCCCACCATCCTATTCCTGTATGTTCATTGCCAAGAATAATATTTGCCTTCAGCAGGGATGCTTTTGTCCGGAATACTCCGCTAAGATATGCGGACTTGTGCTCTGAACCTGTCCGATCAATATACCCCTCGCTTCTTATATCTGAATAACGCATCTGGAAGGCAAATCTGTCCGCAAGCAGTCCTGTCCCGGCAGCAAGGCTATTCTTAAATGTCATGAAAGATCCTGCTGATGAATTTATTTCGGCAAACGGTTCGTTTTCTATGCCTTTTGTCTGGATATTGATTGAAGCACCAAAGGCACCGGCTCCGTTTGAGGAGGTTCCGACACCGCGCTGGACCTGGATATTATCGACTGATGATGCCAGGTCAGGCAGATCAACCCAGAAAACCTGTTGTGATTCGGGATCATTGAGAGGAATTCCGTCAATTGTCACATTGATCCTGCTTGCATCCGTACCCCGGATCCTGAGGTTAGTGTATCCAATGCCGTTCCCGGCTTCAGAGGTTTCAACAAGCGAAGGAGTGAGGCTTAAAAGAAATGGCAGATCCTGTCCTGAATTCTGCTTCTTAAGCAGAGATCGTTCAACATTTGTATAGGCCAGCGGTGTGCTGGTTCCTGCTCTTGTGGATTGAATTATTACTTCTTCTGTCAGCAAAGCTTTTTCAGTGAGAATAACATTCAGGATCAGTTCCCGGGAAAGATCCGCCTCGTGTGTCTGGCTCTCAAAGCCTGTAAATGAAAAACGCAGTAAATAACGGCCATCGGCAAGGTTTGATAATGTGTATGTGCCGTCAGGCGCTGTATGTGTTCCCAGGAATGTTCCTGTTATGGATACCGAAGTCCCTGCCAGCGGATTACCGCTCTGGTCGGTGACTCTCCCTTTTATCACCGAGCCATCCGCGGGATTTGCTGAAGCTGAGGACAGAAATACAAGTCCTTGCAAAAAGAACAGAAAAAACATTTTTTTCATTTCAACAGAAAATAAATAATCAACATCCTGAATAATGAGGTTGCCATTTAATTCTGAATCCTTTGATATTCTCTTTCCCTACGCCGGCATTATCCGGATCAGGTACAAAGGGTTTGATCTCAGCCCGAAGTATTAAGGCACCCCATTTTCAGAGATTACAAAGATAAAACCTTTTATCGGGTTTGTCAATTTTTTTTTAAATTAGCCTTCAAATTCAAACCTGAGATGAAAGAGCTGCCTGATAAACTTAATTATAAGGATTATAAAAGGATAGCAGTTCTCAATGCTGAACCAAAGTTTTTGCGGATTTTATCAAAGGAGCTTATAGGAATAATCATAGATAGTGAGATTGATCAGCGCTGTCCTTATAATTTTGTGATGGTATTTGTCAGGTCAGTTGCTGAAGTAGATCACTTTGCGCCCATTGCGCTGCATAATCTTACCGCCGACGGTGTGTTATGGTTCTGTTATCCGAAAAAGACCTCCATGCTCTATTCCACGGGACCAGAACGTGACCGCGGATGGAGTGTCCTCAACGATCTTGGTTTCTATGGGATAAGGATGGTGGCAATCGACGAAGACTGGTCAGCCATGCGTTTCAGAAACATAAAATATATTAAATCTAAATCTTCAAGGTTTCCAAAATAAAATGATAAAAACGACCATAATCGGAACTCCCGTCGGGAAAATGGCTGCTGCTGCAACCCCGGGCGGTATATGCCTTCTGGAGTTCACAGAAGGAAGAATCCTGACAGACGATTTTGATGAGCTTTCAAAACTCTTCAATTCTCCTGTCAGGGAGGGCTGGAGCTGGCATCTCTGGAGGCTTAAGAAACAGCTGAAAGAGTATTTCAAAGGAAAAAGAAAAGAGTTTTCTCTATCCCTTGTTACACAGGGTACCGGATTCCAGGAAGCATGCTGGAACGAGCTGAAGAAAATTCCATACGGATCAACAATATCATACCAGAAACAGGCTGATGCATTGAACAATCCCGAAGCTGTAAGAGCAGTAGCCCAGTCAAACAGCTCAAACAGGATAGCTATAGTTATACCTTGTCACAGGGTTATTGGATCTGATGGCAGCCTTGTTGGCTACGGAGGAGGGCTGCAAAGAAAAAAATGGCTGATCGATCATGAAAGGAAATACTCAGGACAGGCCGTTGATCTCGATTTGTTCTGACACATAACTCACTATTATATCATTAAAACATATACAATGAAAATACCTGATAATCAGAAATACTTTCTGTTGTTTTCTTTTTTGCTGATCCTCGTCCTTCTTTCAGGATGTGCCGGCAGCGAAGTGGTTGACCAGTGTCTGACCGGTCATGAATATGGTTTTTTCGGAGGTCTTTGGCATGGATTCATCGCTCCGTTTGACTTTATAGGAATGCTTTTCAATGATGACATAACCATGTATGCACAGAATAATAACGGAGGTCTGTATGCACTGGGATTTCTGCTTGGCAGCGGCGGCTGGGGCTTTTTCGGAGGCAGGGGGATAAGGCGCGTACAGCATTCAAGGGTTAATTTCCAGTCGCAGAAGTTTGATAATGCAGAAATAGTTGAATAAGCTAAAAACCTCACCCCAAACCTCCCGCTATCGCGGGACAGGCTCTCTCCCGGGGGAGAGGGGCTTGATAAAACTGAATAATTTGGATAACATCTAAAATAATGGTTTATCTCGGAAAGTCCAGAGTAAAAGATATGTTTGTGAACGCAAAGTCACAACTTTTCATGTTTGCCAGGGAGATGCGAAAGAATCCGACTGAAGCTGAAAAAATACTGTGGGAACATCTTAGAAAAATGCGTTCAGAAGGATTAATATTTCGCAGACAACACCCAATAGATTTATTTATCGCTGATTTTTACTGTCACAAAATAAAACTGGTCATTGAAGTTGATGGAGAAGTTCATGACGAAAGTCTGGCTCAAGAATATGATGATGGGCGTTCAGGAGAGTTAGAGAGATACGGTATCAAAGTAATTCGATTTAATAATGAAGAAATCCTACCCCTCGCCCTCCGGGAGAGGGGGACAGGAGGGGGTGAGGTTGATAGACTAAAGAGGAGGAATGAGAGGGTGAGGTTATGCATCTACAGAGAATAAATCATATTATAATGAAAAAAAATTTTATTACAATTTTGCTTGCTCTTTCTGCCAGTTGTCTGTCACAGAATAAAGAGATGATCTATCTCTGGCCCGCGAAGGTGCCTGGAGAATTGAAGGAAAAACAACTTCCTGTACCCGACACAGCAAGAAAGGATGATGTCCTCAGGTATGCCGAAGTTACCAATCCGGCAATTGAAGTTTGGCAGGCAGATCCGAAGCTTAATAACGGAGGTGCCGTAATTGTTTGTCCGGGAGGAGCTTACAGGATCCTTGCCTGGGATAAGGAGGGCACTGAAATAGCTGCCTGGCTTAATACCCTGGGTTATTCAGCATTTGTTCTTCAGTACAGGGTGCCTGATAAAAAAGAAGGAGCCCTGCAGGATGCGCAAAGGGCGTTAAAAGTGGTCAGGCATTCAGCTGCCCGATGGAAAATCGATCCTGACAAAGTCGGCATCATGGGTTTCTCAGCCGGAGGAAGCCTGAGCGCCAGGACAAGTACGCTTTTTTTCAGGAAGACTTATTCTCCGGTTGATGTTGCTGACAGTCTCTCCTGCCGCCCCGCTTTTGCAATGCTCATTTACCCTGCCTATCTCGACCAGGGGGAAAACAGATCACTGACACCCGAGCTTCTGCTGACTAAAGAAACACCTCCGATATTTATTTTTCAGACTGCTGACGACAGTTACGGGAACAGCGCTCTGGTAATGGCCACTGCCCTCAGAGATGCAAAGCTCCCGGTTGAGCTTCATGTTCTGCCAACCGGAGGACACGGATACGGATTAAGGCCTGCCGGTATTGCTTCAACTGCATGGCCTGAGCTGGCGGAAAACTGGATGGATAGAATATTGCATCCCAAAAAATAGTAACTTTACTTAAACCTGTTAACCATTAAACCTTTAAACCATTATAACATGACTGAACATAATGACACCCACGAATGCTGCCCGGAATTTAATCCGAAACTATGGGATTACGTTACCCATAACTGGAACGAAAAACCTTTTATAAGGGACAATATCAGGCAGTTTTTCCACATGCCTCTGCCATCCCAGATGGGGAAGATTATTGGCAGGATGTGGAAGAAAGCCCAGGATGCAGGAGCTGCACCGGAGATGAAAGATTTTCTGCTGCTGGCATATGATCCGTCACCATGGAAGAGCGAGCTTTATATGAGCGTGACAAAGGAAGTGCCGGGTGCTGAAAATGTCAGGTTTACAGGTACTTTTATCAGCAAGGTGTTTGATGGTCCTTACAATCATGTCCCGAAATACCTGAACGAATTCCGCAGGTACCTGGTCCTGAAGGATTTAAAAGCAAAGAAATATTATTTCTATTTCACATACTGTCCGAAATGCGCAAAGAAATACGGGCATAACTATATCGTTGCTTTTGCTGAGATCTGATAATCTGACACATAATTAATTTATTGCTATTCAGAAATTAATCGAATATATATTTTTATTATATGGCACTATTCAATGACAGACGAAAAGGATGGATAATCATATCCTCCCTCCTGCTTGCATTTGCAGGTTTGCTGCTTGTAAATTGTTCCGGGCCTTCAAAAAACACCGGAGCAGATCTTGAGTCAGGCTTTCAGGATCCTCCTGAAAGTGCAAAACCGCGTGTCTGGTGGCACTGGATGAACGGAAATATTACAAAAGAAGGGATTCGCGCTGACCTCGAATGGATGCATCGCGTTGGCATCGGTGGATTCCAGAACTTTGACGCTTCGCTGATGACACCGCAGATAGTTGAGAAACGTCTGGTTTACATGACCCCTGAGTGGAAAGATGCTTTCAGTTTCACTGCAAGGCTGGCTGATTCCCTGGGACTGGAGATGGCTATTGCCGGTTCTCCTGGATGGAGCGAGAGCGGCGGACCCTGGGTGACGCCTGCACAGGCTATGAAGAAATTCGTATGGAGCGAAACAATGATCGAAGGAGGAAAACCTTTTTCAGGGGCACTGCCAAAACCTCCCTCTGCAACAGGTGTATTCCAGAACATTGCGTCAGGAGGAAGATTTTCATTGACCGGCGGACCAGAAGCGCCTGACCCTGAATTTTACGCAGATGCCGCTGTAGTAGCTTATCGTTTGCCGGATAACGATAAACCACTGTCATCACTACAGCCAAAGGTCACCTCCAGCGGAGGAAAATTCACTCTTAAGGATCTCACCGATGGCGATCTGGCAAATGCTTCTCTCCTGCCCTATACAAAACCGGGTGAAAAAGCATGGATACAATTTGAGTTCAGCAAGCCTGAAACAATGCAGGCTCTGACAATCGTCGGCGGTGGCTCAGGAGGCATGTTTGGATTTGGTGCTGATCCTGATAACCGTGCCCTGGAAGCAAGCGATGATGGAAAAGAATTCCATAATGTAATAAACATCCGCAGCGGCGGTGTCGGACAGAAAACTCTGACATTCAATCCTGTAACAGCAAAGTACTTTCGCTTTACATGGCTGACCCCGCTTCCCCGGCCGGCAGTTTCGATTGGCAGCATGTTCGGTATAAATACCAGGAATACTCCCCAGTTACCTGCCGGAACAAAGGTCGCCGAGCTGGTACTGCATACGGTTTCACGTGTAAACCGTTTTGAAGAAAAAGCAGCGTTTGCGACCGCAACTGACCTGTATTCAGCCCTCACTCCTGAGATAAAACCTGATGAAGCTGTGAGCAAATCAGCTGTTATTGACATTACCTCCAATATGAAGCCTGACGGTACTCTTGAATGGACTCCGCCTGCCGGCAACTGGATGGTGATCCGCCTGGGTTATTCACTTACAGGTCATAAAAACTCACCGGCTTCACCCGAAGCAACAGGTCTTGAAGTTGACAAGCTGAGCGCAGAACATGTAAAAGCATATTTCAATAACTACCTCGATCAGTATAAAGATGCCACGGGCGGACTGATGGGACAGAAAGGATTGCAATACATGATCACTGACAGCTGGGAAGCCGGTGTTCAGAACTGGACAGATAATATGATCGCTGATTTCGCCAGCCTGAGAGGTTATGATATTAAGCCATGGATACCGGTCCTGACAGGACACATTGTAGGGAGCGCTGAAGAGAGCGAGCGTTTCCTGTGGGATTTCCGGAAAACCATCGGAGATCTTACAACAATAAATCATTATGATCAGCTTACAGAAATTCTGAAAGAACGCGGCATGGGAAGATATACTGAGTCACACGAAGGCGGACGTGCCTTCATTGGCGATGGTATGGATGTGAAACGCAATGCTGCAATACCAATGAGTGCAACATGGACACCGGGAGGATTTGACCGTGGTACTGAGGTGGCTCCCAGGTATAAAGCAGATGTCCGCGAATCAGCTTCCGTAGCTCATATTTACGGACAAAACCTTGTTGCTGCTGAATCTATGACCGCTATAGGAACGGCATGGGCATGGTCGCCTGAGACATTAAAGCCGACAGCTGATATGGAAATGGCTAACGGACTGAACCGTTTTGTCATTCATACTTCTGTCCACCAGCCTGTGAATGATAAAATCCCGGGGCTCGGGCTGGGTCCGTTCGGACAGTGGTTCACCCGCCACGAGACATGGGCTGAACAGGCAAAACCCTGGACAACATACCTTGCACGAAGCTGCTATATGCTCCAGCAGGGAAAATTCGTAGCCGATATACTTTATTTTTACGGTGAAGACAATAATATTACAGCGCTGTTCAACGATAACCTTCCGCCTGTACCTGAAGGTTATAATTATGATTTCATCAATGCTGATGCCCTGGTTAATCTTCTGGCTGTTGACAAAGACCGGATTATTACGCCAAGCGGTATGACTTACCGGGTGCTGGCACTCGATCCAAACAGCAGATACATGTCGCTGCCTGTGCTTCGTAAGATCCGCGACATGGTGAATGCCGGAGCTGTCATTTCAGGAGCTAAACCGGTAAATACCCCAAGCCTCAGTGACGATCCGGGTGAGTTCCGGTCGATAGCCGGTCAGCTATGGGCAAACGAAAATGGCGTCAATAGTGTCGGTAAAGGAAAGATCTATTCCGGACAACCATTGGCAGAGGTAATGAAATCACTTGATGTAGCTCCTGATTTTATTTTTACCAGGCCGCAGGAAAATACAAACCTGTTGTTTGTTCATCGGAAACTGGATAATATTGATTTTTACTGGATTAACAACCGCAACAGCAGGTTTGAAGATATTGAAGCAACATTTCGTACTTCAGGCAGAAGCGCTGAAATATGGTATCCCGAGACCGGGAAAATTGAAGAGGCTTCCTATTCCATTGAAGGTGGTTTTACAAGAGTTCCTCTTCACCTGACGCCTGATGATGCAGTGTTTGTTGTATTCCGCAATAAGGCAAAAGAACAAAACCGTTCATTGCCTCAGACAACTGAAAATCTGATTGCCTCTGCTGAGGGTTCGTGGGAAATAAGCTTCCAGCCCGATCGTGGTGCACCTGAAAGATTATCAATTGATGCTCTTGCAGCATGGAATGAAAATCCTGATCCGGGAGTGAAATATTTCTCAGGTACGGGAGTTTATTCCAGAACCATTAAGGCTGATGAAGGATGGTTCAGGGAGGACGAAAAAATATATATTGATCTTGGCGATGTCAGGAATCTTGCAGAAGTGATTGTCAATGGTAAATCTCTCGGAATCCTGTGGAAGAAACCATTCAGGACAGAGATAACTGATGCACTGAAAACAGGTGAAAACAGCATCGAAATAAAGGTTACAAATCTGTGGGTAAACAGGCTTATAGGCGATCAGCAACCAGGTATCAGCTCAAAAATCACATATACAACCATCCCATTTTATCAGGCTGATTCACGGTTGTTTCCATCAGGATTGCTGGGTCCGGTGAAGATCCTGGGTTTATCATCAAAATAATATCAGAATGGCATTATTGTTCAAGTCCCCGTCCATTTTAAAGGCAGCAGGGAATAAAGAAAAAATCATTAAGGAATATATAGGAAATGTGAACAGCAGGACATCAGAAGCAAGCATTGCGCTGATGAAAAGTCCTGAAGGATGGGAAGAACCTGGTCAGACACCCGATTTTAATGAATATACTGTTGTACTGAAAGGCAACCTTAAGATTAAAACCAAAAAGGAGGAGATAATTGTGTCAGCCGGAGAAGCTGTAATGACAATGAAAGGAGAATGGGTAAAATACAGCACACCGTTGAAAGGAGGAGCTGAATATATTGCTGTCTGTGTCCCGGCTTTTACTCCGTCTTCAGTCCACCGTGATGAATAGGATTATGAGGAAATATCACCTTTTATCATTTTTGCTGATTATTCCGGTGTGGACATCTCTTAATTCTCAGGATACAGTCAAAATGAGATCCGAATATCTGCCTGACATTGATGGTATTATCAAAACAAAAGTTGAATTCGACCTTGATAATTCAAAAATGCGTTTTGATGTCAGGAATGCCAGGTTCGGAGTAACAGGAAAGATCAACGATTTTATGTCCTATAGGGCTCAGATTGACATTAACGACGAGGGGAAATCGAAGATGCTGGATGCATATATAAAGGTAACTCCCTTTCCCAATCTTGATATTTTTCTTGGACAGAGAAAGCTGCCCTTTTCATCTGACTATTTGAGGAATCCTATTGAGAATATCTTTGCCAACAGATCATTTCTTACAAAATACATCAATGACGGGATGCGTGATATCGGCTTATTTGCTGACTATAAATTACCTTCGGATATCCCTCTCGAGATATTCCTGGGTGCAGGAAACGGAACCGGAGGCAATAATCCCCAATGGATCAGCAGGCCGAATCTGATAGGAAGACTGATTGCCGGGCCCTTTAAAGGACTGAGGATTGCAGGAAATATCCTTTTCGGGGAAAAGGAATTTCGTGAAGATATGTCTATGACCGGTGTAGAAGCACGTTATTCAACCGGTGCATTTTTTATTGAATCGGAATATATTAGGAGAAGCTGGACAGATACTTTGACACTGCGTCAGCAAGATGATGGTATTTACATCCACTCGTATTACAATTTCACTGTTGATAATAAAGTATTCAGGCTGATCACCCCAACTGCCAGGTGGGATTTTATAGGCAAATCTGTGTTGGGGAATGAGGTTGATGCAAACAGGATCACCCTTGGAGTAAATTTTGGCTTTGAAGCAAAACAGTTTTATTCTGAACTGAGACTGAATTATGAAAACTATTTTAAAAGCAGCCTGCCGGTTCACACAGATAAATTTACAATTGAACTTGTCGGTCGTTTCTGATGAAAAAACAGCTTAATCTGAATAAGAGACTCATTGTTAATAAATTAACAATACTACTATTGCCGGTAGTTATTCTGATTATGACTGCCGGGAGGATTTTCGGACAGGATGAATCCGTTACTTTCAGTGTTTCGATGGAAAATCCGAATAACCATTATTATCATGTCAATATGTATTATAATGGTGCTGTAACTCCGATAGTTAATTTTAAGCTGCCTTCATGGACACCGGGATATTACCTGATACTTGATTATGCCAAAAACGTTATAAGCTTTAAGGCCGAATCGGGAAATGGTAATCCTCTTAAATGGAAAAAGAGCGCGAAAAACATCTGGCAGGTTGAGACAGACGGATCACATTCAATTCAGATCAGCTATGATGTATATGCATTCAGGGTCTCGGTTGCTGAACCGTTTCTTGACGATGGCAGGGCATTTATTGCACCTGCCGGAGTATTCATGTATGTGGAAGGGAAACTGAATCTGCCATGCACTGTAACTCTCAATCCATATAAGACTTTTAAAACAATATCTACAGGTCTTGATCCGGTGGAAGGAAAAATAAATACATATTATTCTCCTGATTTTGACGTACTTTATGACAGCCCGATGCTGGCTGGGAACCAGGAACTGCTGACTTTTGATGTCCGGGGAATAAAACATACAATAGCAATTGAGAATCCCGGTCCATTTGACAGGGAAAAGATAATCAGCGATCATAAAAAAATGGTTGAAGCTGCCGTTTCATTCATCGGCGAGATCCCATACAGGCATTATACCTTTATTGTTATGAACAGGGGTATGGGAGGACTTGAGCATCTGAATTCAATGGCTGTTTTTACCAATACCGCGACATTCGGACAGGAAGATGGATATGACCGCTGGCTGAGTTTCGTTGCACATGAGTTCTTTCATCTGTACAATGTCAAACGGATCAGACCTATCGAGCTCGGACCATTCAATTACGACAGGGAAAACTACACAACAATGCTCTGGTTATCAGAAGGTTTTACTGTATATTATGAATATCTCGTTCTCAATAGGGCTGACCTGATGAGTCGTGACAAGGTTCTTAAGGAATTGAGTTCAGTAATCCGTAGCTATGAGAATGTGCCAGGTCATTTATTCCAGTCTGCCGCTGAATCAAGTTTTGATACCTGGATACAGTTCTTTAACAGATCTGAAAATGCCTCAAATACTACGATCTCTTATTATGATAAGGGATGTGCTATCGGATTGCTTCTCGACCTCAGAATCAGATATGAATCGAAGAATCAGAAATCTCTTGAGGATGTAATGAGACAAGTGTACCAGGTTTATTACAAAGAGAAGAAAAGAGGTTTTACAGAAGCTGAGTTCCGCGAAGCATGTGAAAAAACAGCCGGTGTCGAACTTGATGAAATCTTTGATATTTATGTCCCGACTGTTAAGGAAATCGACTATAAGAAATACCTTGGATACGCCGGACTAAGAATCGATATTGAGCCTTTTGAAGCAACCGGTGCATGGCTTGGTATAACCACGCGGATGGAAGGAAATAATCTGGTGATTACAAGGTCGGAGTGGAGTTCCCCGGCATATAAGGCAGGATTAAGCGCCCAGGATATAATAAAAGATATCAACGGGGAAAAAGCATCGATTGAGCTGCTTAATAAAATATCCGAATCAGGAAAACCGGGAGATAAAATAACAATGACCGTGACTCACCGCAGTATAACAAACACAGTGGAAATTGTACCTGAAAAAAAGATCACAAGGACTTTTGAGATCAGAATAAATCCAGACATCACCCCTGATCAGAAAGAGATACTTGATAAATGGTTAAAATAAGATACTGAACGACTATTCTCCTGTTTTCAGCGGTGCAACATCTGAATTTTAATTTTAAATTTTTATTGTCTTTTGTATGCTAAAACACTATTGTTAATACATTAAAATACAATCCTTTAATAAAAGATTCCGGTGCGCTGCACCTTTATTCTCTACATCAAACATTTATTTCTACAAATATTATGGTGCTCCGCACCTGTTAAATCTGTTAAATGCAGCAGAGCTGCAAAATATTTGTAGAAAAGCAATTGAATAATACCTCCATAGGTGCAGAGCACCGGAATATCTAATCCCAATCATAAATATCACTGAAGAATTCAAACAGGTATTCCTCTTTAAATTCTACATTATTCTTTTCCAGCATATCAAAATATTCTTCTTTGAATGACTTTTTTCTATGATGTTTTTCCTGGGATAAAATATATTTTGCCACTGAGTCTATTTGTGAGTGGGAATGAGTAAAAGCGCCATAACCTTTCTGCCATTCAAACCTAAATTTAGAAAGCCTTTTCACTTTTATCAATGAGTTGGATGATGTTTTAATTTCTTCAACCAGATCTGGTATTAATTGATTTACATTATATCCCAGCAATATATGAATATGATCTGTCATTGAACCGATCGCCAGCATTTTATGCCGGTGGTTTTGTACAATTCCTGTAATATACATTCCCAATTCATCTTTCCATTCTTTTCTTATAAGGGCATCGCGATTTTTTACTGCAAATACCAGATGGAAATAACACTGAGTATAAGTGTTTGCCATTGTGTTTAATATTTTAACTTTAGAAGAAACATGTCATAAAGATAGTTTGCAACACCCAAATCTGGAAATCAATTCCCCGTAATAGAGGGCTTCAGAGGCTATTCTTAAAAAGTGCTTAAAACAGGAGAAAGAGATACTTGATAAATGGTTAAAATAAGATACTGAACGACTATTCTTTCCTGGTCTTCTTCTTCTGGATCCAGTATTTAATAATAAGGTAGGCTGCAAAACCAACTCCGAGTACTATCATAATATCTCCCAGGTAAGGAAATATCTTATCCCTTATCTCATACACATAATATCCGATTACTGCCAGGATAACATTCCATATCCCTGCCCCTATGAAAGTATAGAGCATAAAATCGCGAAGGTTCATTTTGGACAGGCCGGCGGGTATTGAGATCAGGTGACGGACTCCCGGTACAAGGCGGCCGATGAATGTTGACGATTTCCCGTTTCTTTTAAAATACTCTTCCGCATGAATGACCTTCTCTTCGGTTAGAAGAAATACTCTTCCAATCTTTGAACCGGCAAATTTATATACAAGCGGACGGCCCAGGAAATATGCAAGGGTATAATTGATGAGCGCACCGCTGAGTGCGCCAATAGTTCCGAAAAGGATGACAAGCAGAATATTCAGTTCTCCCTGTGCTGCTTTATATGCGGCAAATGGCACAACAAGCTCCGAAGGCAATGGCATAAAGGTACTTTCAATTGCCATCAGCAGGGCAACAGTAAAATAGTTCAGATTGGCCATGTACCAATCGAGGAGAGTCTGAAAAAACTCCATCTGTTCAGAATTTCATTTTAGGCGTCAAAGATAACCAACATTTTGACAAATCATCCTCCCTGTACAATCAGGCTCAGACATGCTCTTCCTACTTTCTGAAATTCAGGATAATAACATTTACTGATTCAGGTTCAATACTGACAATGACCTTTCCGGAGGAAACTGTCAACTGTTTTGTTTCAGGATATATTAACCGTGGCTGCATGACAGAGTTGAAATCAGATAACCCTTGAGCTTTAAGTGTTTCCAGTTCACCATTTTTCAGGAATGAAAGTCCTGAAAGGTTCAGCCTTACAGGTATTAAGGAGGTTGAAGTATTGACAAGTTTTATATACACTTTAGCACCAGGTTTATCTATTGTTGCGCTTGCATACAGGCTGTCAGATCCTGTAAGCGGTTTCCCTTCACTGAGCACAGGTATTACCTGAGTTCCCCTGTGTGATGAAAACAATTTCTGGACATAGTAATTCGGCGTGCCTGTCACATTAAGATTGTCAAACCAGATCAGGTCGGGGCGCCATTGCCATGCATCAACATGAGCCAGCAGGGGGGCATAGGAGGCCATATGGACGACATCTGCATTTCTTTCCAGTCCGGTCATGAAAGCTGCTTCCGACAGCGCGCTCAGCCAGTTGTTCCGCGATTCCGGAGCCTCAGCATCCTTGCCGTGAGCAGCATATTCCCCTGCAAATACTTTTATTCCGTTCCTGTCGTAATTGTCATACCTCTGTGCATTTTTCTGGAACCAGGCTGGAGGCATATAATAATGCTCATCGATAAGCTCAGGTCCAAGCTTCTTCAGTTCTTCCCAGGCATAGTCAAAATATGCCCCGGAAGCACTTGGTCCTGATCCTGATACGATTTTCATTTCCGGGTGCCTTTGCTTAAGCACCTTTTCAAACTCCCTGTAACGCTCAATGTACTGTTCTTCCCACTGTTCATTCCCTATTCCGATATATTTAAAGTTAAAAGGTCCGGGATGCCCCATAGAAGCCCTTAGGCTGCCCCATTTTGTTGTTTCTGAGCCGTTTGCAAATTCAATAAGATCAAGAGCATCCTGTATATAAGGATCAAGTTCATTCATCGGCACAACTTCCCCGGCATTGAACTGGCACGACATTCCGCAGTTAAGAATCGGAAGCGGCTCAGCATCCAGGTCTTCAGATAACAGGAAATATTCATAAAAGCCCATACCGAAGCTCTG
Organism: uncultured Rikenellaceae bacterium; assembly: GCA_964525415.1. Classification (GTDB taxonomy): domain Bacteria; phylum Bacteroidota; class Bacteroidia; order Bacteroidales; family VadinHA17; genus LD21. Next base: position 19,883 of record CAZGGZ010000018.1, read on the forward strand.
GAAATAATCCGGTGCCGGCCGGTTCCTCATTTCATTGTTCCAGCGGTTATAAATGAGCTTTCTTTCTTCAACTGGACCTACAGTTGTCTTCCATTGATACCGGTTGGCAATATTCCTTCCCTCAACAATGCATCCGCCGGGAAACCTTACAAATCCAGGCTTAAGGTCGGCGATCATCTGAACAATATCCTTCCGTAATCCTCCCGGTCTCTCCTTCCATGTATCGGAAGGAAAGAGCGAAACCATATCAATGTCTATTGAACCCTTTCCGGTAAAAAGAAGCCGCATTACCGCTACTGATTCTGTTTCTGTTGCTTTCAGAAAAGTGCTGAGTTTTGCCCATGAAGAATATACTCCCTCAATTACTGAGTTGCCAATGATCTTATTTCCCGGATCCAGCAGTTCCACTTTTATCTTAACGTCTGATCCTGCCGGAATACGGGCTGAAACTGAAAAGTTGTACTGATTATCCTTTTTGATTCCCATACCGCGGAATCCTTCATTAATCAGGCTGAATGTACCAGACTGATCATCAATATAAACAGTGACATAATGTGGATTTGCATCATTAGCTGGTGAATAGAAAGTCGGGATGATTCTTCCTTTGCCGTTGTCACTGTCTTCCCTCCATCCCATAAGAGGAAGTGTGAATTCAAACGAGCGGTTTTTAACCAGCTCGGCATAGATCCCACCGTCAGCCGCAAAGTTTATATCCTCAAAAAAAACACCCCACATTGTCGGCTGGATCTCACAAACAGGCTTATCTGCATTAACAGATATTTCAGTAACCTGCTGCGCTGCCAGCGAAGTTCCCGCTGTCAATACAGCAACCATCAAAATTCTCTTAATATCCATGAATATATTCATTTTGAATTTTGAATTTTGAATTTTTACTATTTAAACTTTATGGTCTCTGCTGCCTCATACATCTTCCGGGTTGCATTCTTCAGCTCGTTTTCAGGTACTTTTATCACTTTCCTGTCGTACGTCATGAGCCCGTTACATTCGATTTCCACATCAGTGGTCTGGGTATAGATGGCAGCCGATAAGCCTCTTTTAATAAAAGGAACTATCTGATCAAGATAACCCGAATAGGTTGTAAAAAGCGTATCGGCATTCTCAAATGTCCTGTAACCCCAGTTATTCTTATCCATCCAGGTATGCCCATCGATAGGAAGGCCCAGTCCGCCGAACTCACCCAGGACCAATGCCTGCTTTGAGCCGAATACTTCAGGCCTGGCCATGACCGGATTCGGATAATTATGCAGGTCAAGAATATGACCGACCTCGTGGAAATTACCTCCGCTGGCACTGTTTACAAGTCTCGAAGGATCTTTTTCCATTGTCCACTTTGTTATTTCGGCAGTCCTGAACTGACCCCACGATTCGTTAAAGGGCACCCACACCACAATGCATGGAAAATTATGCAGGTAATCGATAATTGCGTTCCATTCCGTCCGATAGATTTTCTCTGACTCTTCAGAACGTATCTTATCTGATCCTCCTTCCATTCCGGGTCTCGTATTCCATTGTCCCCCGCCAAGGTCGCCGCTGGGCATATCCTGCCAGACAAGCATTCCGGTCCTGTCGCAGTGATAATACCAGCGTGCAGGTTCAGCCTTGACATGCTTCCTGATTGCATTGAATCCCATCTCCTTTGTCTTGACGATATCGAACAGGAGCGCTTCATCAGACGGAGCTGTATATAATCCGTCAGGCCACCAGCCCTGGTCAAGCGGACCATACTGAAACACGAACCTGTTATTGAGCATCATCCTGAGTACCCCATTTTCATCAGCCATTAACGAGCTCTTGCGCATGGCAAAATAGCTTTTAACCTCGTCAACTGTTTTTCCTTTGCGGATGACTGATATCTTCAGGTCATAAAGGAAAGGATCATCAGGCGACCATAATCTGGGATTGCTTACAGGAAGGATTATTCCGAGTCCGTTTGAGGATTCTTTTTCGGATATCATGGTTGTTCCGTCCCAGGCAGAGATCTTTATAATATCTCCAGGCTGCTGGTTTTCAATATCAACGCTTATTGAAAGGAGCTGCTTATCTATATCAGGCACCTGCTTTGTTGAAGAGATATAAGTTGAAGGAACAGCTTCGAGCCATACTGTCTGCCAGATTCCTGTTACTGATGTGTACCATATGCCGCCGGGTTTAAGCACCTGCTTACCACGAGGCTGCGGACCATTATCAACAGGATCTGCAACCCGAAGTTCAAGTATCTGCAAACCGCTGCCTTTCAGAAAGCCGGTTATATCGAAATAAAAGGGATCATACCCTCCCTGATGAGATCCGACCTTTACTCCATTGATATATATATCTGACAGCCAGTCAACTGCTCCAAAATGTAAAAGTATGGTCTTCTTTTTAAAGGTTGACGGAATTGTGAATTTAGTCCTGTACCATAATACATTTCCCGGTCCTACAGGTTTATTCACACCTGACAATGCTGATTCAGGAGCAAACGGCACAAGTATCTTTCCCTGGAGTGTCTGAGGGATCTTATCGGATGCAGGTGTTACTGCATAATCCCATAATCCGTTAAGGTTTTTCCATTCGCTTCGCACCATCTGGGGACGCGGGTATTCAGGCAATGGATTAAGCGGATCAACTTTTTCCGCCCATACTGTTTTAATCCTGGCATTCTGAGCTATGGTTATTCCTGAAAATATCATCAGGATAATACAGGCTGGCAAAGATCTTTTCATGGTGCAATTTATTTAAGGTTGTTTTGGTCTAATCCATTTGGGGACAGCATTTACAAAGATAATCACAACTGATACAATTATGCTGATCGTCAGGATAAGGTTGATCAAACCGGGAACTACGGTTGTCTTATTCATTACCTGCGGGATGTAGATATTCTTTATGTTCAGAACCGCAGCAGCCATGGTTGTTATGCCGACAAATGTCATTGGCACGATAGTCACCCATGCATATCTGCCTCTGCCGCGGTTAATTATGAATGATGTCCCGATTGCCAGTGCGATAGTCGCCAGCAGCTGATTGGCTGCTCCGAACATCGGCCAGATCGTTGACACTGTCCCTGTATAAATGAAATAAGCCCAGGCAAATACTATTAGTCCGCTGGCGATCAGGTTACCCGGCAGCCAGTCTGTTTTGAGGAAAGGCTTATAGACTTTCCCCATTGCCTCCTGAAGCAGAAATCGTCCTATTCTTGTTCCGGCATCAATGGTAGTAAGGATGAACAAAGCCTCAAACATTATTGCAAAATGGTACCAGTATGACATCAGGTGCTTCATGCCCGGTATTGATGAGAAAACATAGGCCATGCCCACACCAAGCGATACAGCACCGCCTGTGCGTCCGGCAATTTTTTCACCTACGCTGGCTGAAAGCTGATCGATATTTGACTCTGTAAATCCCATCTCGTGAAGCCTTGGAAGTATGGCCTGCAGTTTCTCAACAGGAACATTTATCGTGAAATAATCAAGCGGGAGAAGGCTGGTAGCCGCGATCAGGGCCATAATGCTTATGGCACCCTCTGTAAGCATTGATCCGACTGCGATTGGCTTTATATCAGCCTCTTTCATTATCATTTTTGGCGTGGTTCCCGAGCTCACAAGGGAATGAAATCCTGAAATGGCTCCGCAGGCTATTGTTATAAAGAGATACGGAAAGAGCTTCCCTGGTATTATAGGCCCGCCGCCTTTGCCAAATTCAGTGAATGACGGCATCTTGATTTCCGGTGCAACAATGATAAGTCCTATTGCAAGCAGCGCAATTACCGAAATTTTCATTATTGAACTCAGGTAGTCGCGGGGCGAAAGCAGGAGCCATACAGGAAGAACCGATGCAAGGAAACCATATGCGGCGATCAGGATAGTGAATGTCCTGTGGTTGAATGTAAACCATCCTGCAAATTGTGAATCCGGAACATACCGTCCGAGCACAACGGCAAGTATGAGGAGAATTACTCCGAAAACTGTAGCTTCAGCGGTTTTACCTTTCCTGACTTTGAACATCCATATCCCCATTAATATTGCAATTGGAATAGTTGAGGCTATAGTGAATGTTCCCCAGGGACTCTCTGCAAGTGCATTGACTACAACAAGACCGAGTCCTGCAAGTGCAATTACTATAATGAGCAGGATCGCAAATGTCGTTGTTATGCCGCTTACTTTATTTATCTCAGCTTTCGCTATTTCTGCAAGCGATTTTCCGTCGTGCTGCACTGAGGCTGTAAGGATCACAAAATCATGAACCGCACCTGCCATTACAGCACCGATCAGCATCCATAGAAATCCCGGCATAAATCCGAACTGGGCTGCAAGAACCGGACCTACCAGCGGACCTGCGCCTGCAATAGCTGCAAAATGATGACCAAACAAAACCCATTTGTTGATAGGATAATAATTCTGACCATCGTATAACCTGTATGCCGGTGTCTGTGCCAGGTCATTCCTGACTGCGACTTTTGCAGCAACAAAGCTGAAATAGAGCCTGTACGCTAATGCAAAAAGGACAACCGTCCCTATCACAAAAGGCATCGCATTCATATACGATCGTCTGTTCCGGACATGCTAGAATATGACAAAATTAACATTTCCCGTCACCATTGCAATTCAGATTAAACCAAAATGATCCGGGAAGCCGGATTTATATTATAAGTCTTTATACTTAATCATAATATTTTTATGTTGCCTATTTTTATATTGTATTTTCTCAGATGGATAAGACTAAAGTAAATCCTTCAGCTATAGACTAATAAGTAATGCTATGAAAACAGAAAGAACATTTGATTTGCTGGTCAGGTATTGCAAGCTCTTTGGCAATAAAGAAGACGCACTGTGCGCGAAACAGGATGACGAATGGGTGAGGTACAGCTCCCGGGATTATATTGACTGTTCCTATAACTTCAGTTACGGACTTCTTGAGATGGGTCTGAAAAAAGGCGACAAGATCATCACCGTAACAAATAACCGTCCTGAATGGAATTTCGCCGACCTCGGTATGGCAATGATAGGAGTAATTCATGTTCCGGTGTTCACATCGCTCAGCACCGATGATTACCGTTATATTATCGACCATAGTGAAGCGAAAATATTATTTGTTTCCGATAAGAAACTTCTGAAAGTAGTCTTTCCGGCCGTTGAAGGATCAGGTAATTCCCTGAGGCTTTACTCATTCGACCAGATTGATGGAGTTAGAAACTGGCAAGAGATTATCGAGCTGGGAAAAGCTAATGAAACCAAACATAAAGAGACTGTCAAATCAATAATGGATTCAATTCTGCCTGATGATTTCGCTTCGCTAATATATACATCCGGCACTACCGGTAAGGCAAAAGGAGTAATGCTTACCCACAGGAATATGGTTAGCAACCTTCTTTCAGCAGCAGATGTTTTCAAGCTGAGCCCTGAAGATAAATATCTCAGCATTCTTCCTCTCTGCCATGTTGGAGGAAGACTGGGAAATTACCAGACCCAGTACAGTGGTGCCAGTATTTATTATGCAGAGAACATGGGTACTATAGCTGTAAACCTTTCAGAAATAAAAGCCGACGGCTTTGATGCTGTTCCCAGGGTTCTGGAAAAATTCTACAGTGTCATAATTTCAAAAGGCAACAAGCTGACAGGAATGAAGCATAAGATCTTCTTCTGGGCTGTTGATCTCGGACTTAAATACAAGCCTTTCGGAGAAAACGGCTGGTTCTATGAAAGAAAGCTGAAAATCGCGGATAAGCTTGTTTTCAGCAAGTGGCGTGAAGCACTAGGCGGAAAAGTAAGGATCGTCGGATGCGGCGGAGCAAGCCTGCAGTCGAGGCTTGAAAGAATATTCTGGGCGGCAGGCATTAAAATAATCAATATGTACGGCCTTACTGAAACTTCACCGATAATAACAATAAACCGGACAGAAAAAGGGATGGTAAAGCTGGGTTCTGTAGGAATGACGATTGAGGATGTTGAAGTAAAAATAGCAGAGGACGGAGAGATATTGTGCAAAGGTCCCAATGTGACGCCAGGTTATTATAAGGATCCCGAACTTACGAAGGCTGCATTTGATGACGAAGGCTGGTTCCGTACAGGTGACATCGGCCATATTGAGGATGGGAAATTCCTCATGGTAACCGACCGGAAAAAAGAGATATTCAAACTATCAAACGGGAAATTCATCGCTCCCCAGGTAATTGAAAACATATTCAAGGAATCACCTATCATTGACCAGATTATGGTTCTGGGCGAACATGAAAAATTCGCCAGTGCACTTATCTCCCCAAATTTCAAATATTTTGATGACTGGAAGGCTCTGAATAAGATCTCATTTTCAAATAATGAGGAGCTGATTAAACACCTTGAGGTACAGTCATTTTTCTCCTCAGAAATTGAAAAGCTCAACCAGAAGCTTAGTCCTCCTGAAAAGATCGCCAGGTTCAGGCTGGTACAGGATGAATGGACCCCCACTTCGGGTGAATTGTCGCCAACATTAAAACTGAGGCGGAAATTCATTAATGAGAAATACAGCGAACTGATCTCCCAGATCTATATGAAATAATTCAACGAATCGAATCCAATGAATCTGATTAAAGTCTGCGACCGGAAAACAGAAAAAATGTTTCTGGATACGGCGCGTGTCATTTATAAGAATGACAATACATGGGTTTGTCCTCTTGACAATGACATAAAAGCCGTTTTTGATCCGAAGAGAAATCCATATCATAAACACGGAGTGGTTGAAAGATGGATCCTTACAGATGACAGGAAAAAGCTTATAGGAAGAATTGCGGCTTTTGTTGATTTTAACCTGGCAAATACATATGACCAGCCTACCGGTGGAATAGGCTTTTTTGAGTGTACCGATGATAAGGAAGCTGCATTTCTTTTATTTGATACGGCAAAAAACTGGCTTCTGGAAAAAGGAATGGAAGCGATGGACGGACCTGTAAACTTCGGGGAAACAGATAAATACTGGGGACTGCTCGTGAATGGATTCACTCACCCGTCATTTGATGTGGTATATAATCACCCTTACTATCAGAGCCTGTTTGAATCCTATGGTTTTCAGGTTTATTATAAAATGGAAGGATTTCATCTCGATATCACAAAACCGTTGCCTGAAAGAATTGCCAAAATAGCGGAATGGGTTTATAACAAACCGGGATATGAATTCAGGCATTTTGCATGGAAGGATCAAAAGCAGCTTACACTTGATTTTGCTGAAGTATTCAATCAGGCATGGGCTTCCTTTAAAGTGAATTTTGAACCTCTGGAGCCCGAATATATAAGGCAGACTCTGAAAAAAGCCAGGCCTGTACTTGATGAAGAGATGATATGGCTGGCATATTTTGAAGGGAAGCCAATAGCAATATATCTGATGTTCCCTGATCTGAACCAGATCGCCAAACATCTTAACGGGAAACTTCATCTTATTAATATGCTGAAGTTTATCTGGCTGAAGCGGAGGAAAACAATGACACGGGCGAGAGGAATGCTGATGGGAGTCATTCCGCAGTTCCAGAAGCTTGGCATTGAATCAGCATTTATCCTTAACCTGATCAGTGTCTTTAAAAAGAAACCTCATTATACTGAAATTGAATTTTCATGGGTCGGGGACTTTAATCCCAAAATGAGAAAGATATTTATTTCCGTAGGAAGCGTTCCTGTAAAAAACTATATTACTTACAGATATCTGTTCGACAGGACAAAGGAATACAGGAGATATCCAATTCCTGATATAAAAAATATATAGGAAGAATTTTCAATGAAATATGATATAATTATTATCGGGGCAGGCCTCGGAGGACTAGCTGCAGGCGCCAAGCTTTCAAAAGAAGGGAAGAAAGTTCTCCTCATAGAGCAACACAGTAAGCCGGGCGGCTGCGCGACAACATTTAAACGCGGTGATTATATTCTTGAAGTCGGATTGCATGAAATGGATGGACCTTCTCCGCGTGATATGAAAACAAGGATATTCAACGATCTTGATGTTTTCAATAATGTTGAATTTATTAAAGTACCGGAGTTTTACAGATTTATAAATGACCGGTATGCAGTGACAGTACCCCATGAACCGGAGCTTGCTGTTAAAAGGTTATCAGAAGTGTTCCCAGGAGATACAAGCGGTATCAATACCTATTTCGAGCAGCTCCTAAATCCAGCGAAGAAACCTCCTGACGGATTACCTCAGGATAAAAGCGTTGGAGAGTTCCTTGATTCAATTATCCATAATGACGATCTGAAGCTTATACTTCTCGGAAACCTGGGATATTTCCACGATGATCCGTATTCACTTTCTCTGGCATACTACACCGCAGCCCAGTCAAGCTATTACTCGGGAGGAGCCAGCTATATAAAGGGAGGTTCTCAGAAACTATCGGATTACCTTGCAGGTTTTATCAGAAATAAAGGAGGCGAAGTGCTGCTAAACCACATTGTTACGGGAATAACGATAAGCGGTGATAAAGCATCGGGAATATCATACAGGAAGAAAAGTGAGCCTTCTTCTTCGCTGACAGAAGCTATGGCTGATGAGATTGTTGCTAATAATTCGGTGACAGCTGTTGCCGGACTTCTTCCGTCAAACCCTGGTTCCGAGCTGAAAAGAGAGATCAGCAGCCTGAGGCCGGGAGCATCGCTCCTGACAGTCTACCTGGGATTCAGAAAAAACCTTAAAGAGCTGGGGCATGAGTATTATTCAACAGCTGTATTTGACAGTTCAATAAAATCAATGTCAGATATTTATAAGAATAATACCGGTGATTTTTCGAAACGCAGCTTTATTTTTGTCGATTACGGACAGATTGATTCCGGTCTGGCTCCGGAGGGAAAGAGTGTTGGTGCTGTTTGCACTGTTGATTACCTGAAAGACTGGGAAAACATTACCAGGAATGAATATAAAACCAGAAAAGATAATGTTGTATTGCTCTTCATCGATAGACTTGAAAAAATAATTCCCGGAATTAAGAACACTATAGATTATTCTGAAGCAGGAACCTCAGCTACTGTCAAACGGTATACGCTTAATCCCGGGGGTGCTGTTTATGGTTTTGCGCAAACACCGGCCAGGAAAATATTTGAATCATTCAAAAAGATTGATAACCTGCACTTTGCATCTGCATGGGGTCGAACCGGAGGAGGTTTTTCAGGCGCTATAATCGGAGGGTATTTGTGTGCTTACAATATTCTCAGAAAAAGACAGGTCAGATCCTTCTGATTCTTTTGGCTATTGGCTGATCAATATGTATCGGCACCTGTTCTTCAATAGTATTGGTTGGATCGAGATTTAGAGCCCTTATATCCGAAACAGCGAGCTTCCTGACAATGTTGTGAAGAGTCAGTATGAAGTTTTCCCATGTTGAGAGTGATATATCTCTTGACATTATCCTGTCAATAAGGATAAACCTGAAATCGCTTCCTATATTATGCTTTTTCATCGAATCATAGCTGCTGTCGAGCTTTGTTTCGCCTGATTTTACAAGGTCTTCAAGAACTTCCTTGAAGTAGAGGTTAATCTTGGGCGATACTTTGAATCCGATATAGAAATCTATCCTGATAAGCGTTCCGGGTATGATATGTGTAACTTCGTAATTGAACTTATTGGGTTCGTTCATCCTGTCAACGTGAAGAAACCAGTATGTGTCTGCCCTTTTAGGCTGCTTGTGGAATATGGAATAGATCACTTTTGATTCAACCTGGTTGTGCTTGTTTGCCCTGATAATATAAACCAGGTTGGTGGCAAACCGGGGGACAGACTCATCTCTGCTGAGATCTCTGAACATTTCGAGATACTTATCAAGATCCGCAAATGAAATATATCTGTTCTTCAGTTTCCTGCCAAAATACCATCCAAACATTACCAGGAAGAATACGGAAGCAAGTAAAATTGTAAACCATCCGCCATAAGCGAATTTGTGGAGGTTTGCTGCGAGGAAGCTTCCCTCAATAGCTATATACACAAGGAAAAATATAAGCACAATCCTGTGATTTAATCCTTTCTGAAACAGATAATAAGACAGAAGGAATGTGGTCATTATTTCCGTTATGTTTATTGCGAGTCCGTAAGCAGCGCCCATGTTCATTGATTCCTTGAAGATAATGACTGTCACGCTGCAGGCAATCCACATGAACCAGTTTATGAAGGGCAGGTAAACCTGCTGGCTCGCCCAGTTTGGATGCGCCACTCTTATTTTCGGCCAGAAGTTAAGCGAAATAGCTTCACTCAGAAGTGTAAATGATCCGCTGATTATGGCCTGGCTGGCAATGACAGCAGCAGCAATTGCAAGAATAATACCGGGAGCCAGGAACCAGTGCGGCATTATTGCAAAGAACGGATTTACATCTGACCCTGAGTCAATGTTCATAACAAGCCACGCACCCTGTCCGAAGTAATTCAGAAGAAGAGCAAACTTGGCAAACGACCATGAAAGCCTGATATTCGCTTTACCGCACTGGCCAAGGTTGGCATAAAGGGCTTCCGCCCCCGTCGTACACAGAAATACGGCTCCAAGAAGAATAAAACCGCCCGGATATTCCGCCAGGAACCTGTAAGCATATACAGGATTCAGAGCTCTCAGGATATCAGGATTTGTTACCAGCTGGGAAATACCAAGGATCCCCAGCATTGAAAACCAGACCAGCATTATAGGACCAAGGAATCTTTCAGCATAATTGGTGCCTAACTGCTGAACGAAAAACATGATTGCCAGGATGATCAGCACGATCGGAACAACAGGAAATCCAGGATTAAATAACCGCAGTCCTTCAACTGACGAGGTTACAGAGATGGCAGGAGTAAGAACACCGTCAGCAAGAAGAGCGGCGCCTCCAACCATTGTAAGTATGGCAGCCCATATCGGTTTTTCCCTGAAAAGCGCTATAAGGGCAAAAATACCTCCTTCGCCGTTGTTATCAAACCGCAGTGTTATCAGGATGTATTTTATAGTGGTGGTAAGTGTCAGCGTCCAGAAAATACAGGAGAGACCACCATAAATAAGCAACTCATTGAAGTTTTCCGCACCTCCCGTAATTATCGCTCTCATGGTATAGAGAGGGCTTGTACCGAGATCGCCGAATACTATTCCAAGCGTAATTATTACTCCGGCCAGGGAGAGCCTTTTAAAGTCCTGATGGATTTCAGTTTTTCCCATGTTATTACCTGCAGTATTATTGACTACAGGCCTTCAAAGATGCCAAAGTTATAAATAAATTATCTTTGTGACCGAATTAACAGCAATAAAAGCCTGTCAGGATGCCCAGAGCCGGACTGATATTCGTGATTTTCATTTGTTTCCAGTTTAAAGGATATAGCCAGGTTTCTGTACAAAAGGAAGAGAAGCTTTCCCTTCTGTTTGCTGGAGATATCATGGGCCATGATTCACAGATATGGTCGGCTGAGAACCTGAGTACAGGAATGTATGATTACAATGATGTCTTCATGTACATCAAACCGGTGATTTCCGGAGCTGATATTGCAATAGCCAACTTTGAAGTATCACTTGCCGGCCCTCCCTACAAAGGATATCCGCAGTTCAGTTCACCGGCTGCTCTGGCTGATGCCTGCCGGAATGCCGGAATTGATTACCTGGTCACCGCAAATAACCACGCTGTCGACCGTGGTAAACCGGGAATGACAGGTACAATAAACCGACTCGACAGCCTCGGAATACCTCATACCGGAACTTTCCTGAACCAGGCTGCGAGGGACAGTCTAAGTCCTTTAATGATCAGAAAATCTGGATTTTCGATAGCATTACTAAATTATACTTACGGAACAAACGGTATAAAAGTTCCTGATCCGCTAAAAATAAACATACTCGATAAAACACTGATCACCAGTGATATCGAAAAAGCCAGAAGTAAAAATCCTGATCTGATAATACTTTTTCTGCACTGGGGTAACGAATATGACACCATCCCGTCAAAAACCCAGACAGAGCTGGCAGATTATTTCTTTTCACAGGGAGTAAGTCTTGTCATTGGCTCTCATCCGCATGTGCTTCAGAAAATGGTTTGGTTCAGGAGTGATTCATCCCGGAACGACAGGGTTGTTGCCTATTCCCTCGGTAACTTTGTTTCCAATCAGAGAAAGCCGAAGACTGATGGCGGATCAATGGTACGAATCAACCTGATAAAATCAGGCAATTCAGTATCTGTCTCCGGCGCCGGGTATTATCTTACATGGGTATATACTCCCGTCATAAATTACGATAAAAAATTCTATATCCTTCCCTGCTCCGAATTTGAGAAGAAACCTGAGTTTTTTCCTGCCAGGGCTGACTACTTCCAGATGATGAAATTCATAAATGACTCAAGATCATTTCTTTACAAACAAAACATAAATGTACACGAGTACATTCTGAAAGAAGGCAAATGGCTGTTAAATAATTAACAGTAAAGTATTTATCCGTTGCACCGTTGTACCATTTTATAATTTCCACTTCAATATTTACAATATTCAGATTTAATCAATATAATTGCATATTATTGACCTGTTCACATGAGTGATTCAATTGCATTGCTGTCAGCAACTGCTGTTTCGATTGGATTTGTGCATACAATTCTCGGGCCTGATCATTACCTCCCTTTCATTGTTCTCAGCGAGGCAAAAAAATGGACCCTCAGGAAGACCATGTTCATCACATTTCTTTGCGGGCTCGGTCATGTTCTCAGTTCTGTGGTCCTCGGTCTTGTTGGTATCGCAGTAGGAATTTCGGTAAATAAGCTTGTCACTATTGAATCATTCCGCGGCAATATTGCAGCATGGCTTTTCATCGCTTTCGGTCTTGTCTACATGGTAATAAGCATCCGAAACCTGATAAAGAACAGGAAACACAGTCATGCACATTTTCACATCGGCGGTGAGAGCCATGATCATGAACACGCACATAAGGTAGAACATACACATGTTCATGAAAATGATGTTGTTAAGACAACTCCCTGGGTTTTGTTCCTGATATTTGTTTTCGGGCCCTGTGAGCCCCTTATCCCTATCCTGATGTATCCTGCAGCTCAAAACAATATACAGGGAGCTGTGTTTGTTTCTCTGCTTTTTTCAGCTGTCACAATTGCTACAATGATGTCAGTTGTTATGGTTTTTAAGCTTGGCTTCAGCAGGGTTGATCTTAAACCTGTCGAAAAGTACAATAACCTGATAGCCGGCACAATGATTTTTCTGTCCGGAATGGCAATACAGTTTCTTGGACTCTGAAAAGAATCTTCCAGGCGCGAATTGGCTTTAAATTATTAGCTTTGCAAAAAAGAAGTTATGGCTTACGACTACAATACCCAGCGAAAGAGAATGGCATTGCCTGAATATGGCAGGAATGTGCAGAAGATGGTCGATCACATAAAAACTATTGAAGACAGGGTGGAGAGGAACCGTGCTGCCAGGACGATCATCCAGATAATGGGTAACCTCAATCCGCACCTGCGCGATGAAGGGGATTTCAAGCACAAGCTTTGGGACCATCTTGCACTGATTGCAAATTTTGAGCTGGATATTGATTCACCATACCAGGTGCCGGAACCTGCAAAATTCAATGAAAAGCCAAAACAGATCCCTTACCAGCAGGGTAATATAAGATTTCTTCATTACGGACGCATTGTTGAAATCATGATCGATGCCGCAAGTGAAATGAAAGAAGGTGAGGATAAGGAATATCTCACCTCCCTTATCCTGAACCAGATGAAGAAATCATACATAACATGGAACAGGAGCCAGGTGGCTGATGAAGTGATCATCAGCGACATGAAGATGCTGTCCGGCGGAAAGCTTAAAATAACAGATGGCGTAAAGATCCTGGAAGTCAGGGAACTGATACCGCAGGTAAAAAAGAAACCCCAGGGAAGACCTCACGGTAAACAACAGAATAAGCAATTCAACAGGAAAAAAGGATATACCCGGCATTAATGGGGACATTTATCGTTCATGGCGGGAAATCCCTGAATGGTGAAATAATCCCGCAAGGTGCTAAAAATGAAGCTCTGCAGGTAATCTGCGCAACCCTTCTTACTTCCGAAACAGTAACTATAAACAACATCCCTTCAATCAGTGATGTCAATAAACTTATTGAACTTGTTGAATCTCTTGGCGTAATGGTTGAGAGGAAATCAAAATCAACAATTAGCTTCAAAGCTGAAAAGATTAACCTTGATTATCTCCTGACAAACGATTACAGGTTGCAGAGTAATAGCATCAGAGGATCAATCATGGTTGTCGGACCTCTCCTTGCCAGATTTGGCAAGGCATACGTCCCAAAACCTGGCGGCGACAAGATAGGACGCCGCCGTGTTGACACGCATCTGATTGGTTTCCGGAAACTTGGAGCAGATTTTGATTTTGATGCATCTGAGCCTTTCTTCAAAATTGAGGCACCTGCCCTGAAAGGAGCTTTTATTCACCTCGATGAGGCCTCAGTTACAGGAACTGCCAATATAATCATGGCTTCCATTCTTGCCAGGGGACGCACAACAATCTACAACGCTGCCTGCGAACCTTATGTACAGCAGCTGTGTAAAATGCTCGTTTCAATGGGTGCAAGAATAGACGGAATAGGTTCTAACCTTCTGTATATCGACGGCGTCACTGAGCTTAAAGGCTGCTCACATACAATACTACCCGACATGATTGAAATAGGTTCATTCATAGGCATGGCAATCATGACGGAATCGGAGATTACTATTAAAAACGTCTCATATGAAAATCTGGGAATTATCCCGGATTCCTTCCGGCGCCTGGGAATCAGACTGGAAAGATCGGGTGATGATATCTGTATCCCCCGGCAGGAGCATTATGAGATAGAAACATTCATCGACGGATCAATAATGACAATTGCCGATGCTGTCTGGCCCGGACTTACTCCTGACCTGCTCAGTGTATTTCTTGTTACAGCAACCCAGGCTAAGGGGGCTGTGCTTATCCATCAGAAAATGTTTGAAAGCCGTCTCTTTTTTGTTGACAAACTTATAGATATGGGAGCACAGATAATACTGTGTGATCCCCACCGGGCAACAGTGATAGGCCACGACAGGAAAATAAGGCTTCGCGGAACTGTTATGTCTACACCCGACATAAGAGCCGGCGTGGCTCTCCTTATCGCTGCCCTCTCCGCTGAAGGGAAAAGCGTTATTCATAATATCGAACAGATCGACCGCGGATACCAGGATATAGATACCAGACTCAATGCACTGGGGGCCGATATTCAAAGAGTTTGATTCACTCTGTCAAAATGTCAATTATTCCCCCATGGCAAGCAATTTGCTTGATCAGGATATATTAAATCGAAAAAATACAGGTGATGGTAAAAAAGAAAGCATCTGATCAGCACGAGGCCAGACCAAAAGATCATGCCGGATCAGCTGATAATAAAGATAATAGCACATCCGGGAAAACCGCATCTCCGGATGACAAGACGAAAGAATCAGCTGCAGGGGTTCAGCCTGAACAAGACAAAACGGTTCCCGAAGAAAAATCCCCTGAGGAAAAACTGGCAGAAATGCAGGACAGGTATCTGCGTGTCTCAGCTGAATTTGATAATTACAGGAGAAGAACTCTGCGTGAGAAAATGGAGCTTTCAAAATATGCAACTGAGAACTTTTTTATGAATATCCTTCCCCTGATGGATGATTTTGAAAGAGCGCTTTCACATATGGGAACAGGTGCTGACTGCACTGCAATAAAAGAGGGTATAGATCTCATCTATGGGAAATTCGCTGATTTTTTGAAACAAAACGGAGTCCGGGAGATTGAATCGCTGAATTGTCCGTTTAATGTCGACCTTCATCATGCAGTCGCCAAAATACAGGTTCAGGAAGAGGAAAAGAAAGGTAAAATAGTTGAGGTGGTGCAGAAGGGCTATTATCTTCAGGATAAGGTAATAAGGCATGCAAAAGTGGTTGTCGGAGAGTAGCATCAATTTACAAGCTGATGGGTAAAAGAGATTATTACGAAGTACTCGGCGTATCAAAAAATGCGACCAAAGAGGAGATCAAGAAGGCTTACAGGAAACAAGCCCTGAAAAATCATCCTGATAAAAATCCCGGTGATAAAAAGGCAGAAGAGCTTTTTAAAGAGGCTGCTGAAGCCTATGAGGTCCTGAGCAATGATGAGAAGAAATCCAGGTACGACCGTTATGGTCATGCCGGCATGAGCGGCGCCGGCGGAGGATTCTCAGGAGGCGGTATGACAATGGAGGATATCTTCTCGTCATTCGGGGATATCTTCGGTGATGCCTTTGGCGGATTCGGAGGATTCAGCAGCACCAGCAGGCGGGGAGGCAGGAGAGTAAACAAGGGAACCAACCTCAGGGTAAAAGTCAAGCTTTCATTGCAGGAAATAGCTAACGGCGCAGAGAAGAAAATAAAGGTCTCAAGGTATGATACGTGCACAACCTGCGGAGGATCAGGAGCTGCCGACTCAAACAGCATGTCAACCTGTTCAACATGCCGCGGTTCAGGACATGTAACCCGGGTTACAAATACAATGCTGGGTCAGATGCAGACTACATCAGTCTGTCCTTCATGCGGTGGTGAAGGAAAAACAATAACGAAGAAATGTCATGTTTGCTATGGCGAAGGCATATTTGAGAAGGAAGATATAATCAAGATCAATATACCTGCCGGAGTCGGCAAGGGAATGCAGATGACAGTTTCGGGGAAAGGCAATGCTGCAAGAAGAGGAGGCGTCCACGGAGACCTTCTGGTAGTGATCGATGAGGAGAGTCATCCTGATTTAATCAGAGAAGGCAACGACCTGATCTACAATCTGTTCATCAGTGTTCCGGATGCAGTACTCGGTTCTCATGTTGAAGTGCCCACCATTGATAACAATGTCAAAATAAAGATCGAACCCGGAACCCAGCCGGGCAAGATACTGCGTCTCAGGGGAAAAGGTCTGCCTGAGGTCAACGGATATGGAAGAGGCGACCTGCTGGTAAATGTCAACGTGTGGATACCAAAGAGCCTGACCAGGGAAGAAGCCAGGATCATTGAAAAATTCAGGGAATCCGGGACTTTTGTACCCAAGCCTGACAAGAATGATAAAGGCTTCTTTGATAGAATGAGAGGCTATTTTGAATAGGAGATTTCATATATTTGACACTCATTTAACACTAATTTAACAACTAACCATTTTTCTATGTCATTATTCGAAGCAAAGAACATTACCAAGCAGTTCGGCAGCTTCACGGCACTGGATAATGTGAGCATTTCAGTGCCTGAACAATGCATCTACGGACTTCTTGGTCCAAACGGCGCCGGAAAAACGACGCTTATCAGGATCATAAACCAGATTACAGGTCCTGATTCGGGGGAGCTATTCATGAACGGCCGTAAGCTTGTTCCGGAGGATGTCCAGGTTATCGGATACCTTCCCGAGGAGCGCGGTCTTTACAAGAAAATGAAAGTGGGCGAGCAGGCACTCTATTTCGCCCGGCTAAAAGGTCTCAGCAAGACAGAGGCGATGAGAAGGCTGAAATACTGGTTTAAAAAGCTCGATATCGTCGACTGGTGGGGTAAAAAGGTTGAGGAGCTTTCAAAAGGCATGCAGCAGAAAGTGCAGTTCATTACCACTGTCCTGCATGAACCAAAGCTTATCATCTTTGACGAACCATTCACTGGATTTGACCCAGTAAATGCCAACATAATCAAGAATGAGATACTGTTCCTGAGGGAAAGAGGTGCAACTATCATATTCTCAACACATAATATGGGTTCAGTTGAGGAATTGTGTGACAATATAACCCTTATCAACAAAGCAAAAACAATCCTTGAGGGAAGCGTTAATGATATACGCAGGCAATGGGCTGCCAGCGAATATGAACTGATATTTACCGGTGAAGTTAAATTCGAAGGAAACGGTCAGTTCAAAGTACTGAACAACCAGTTCGAGAATGACAGAAGCACAGTAAGGATCAGGACTGAAAAGGATATGGCAGCAAACGATATCCTGAAAACAGCTTTGAAAGCAGGCGAAATTATATCGTTCAATCCTGCCCTTCCGTCGATGAATGAAATATTCATCAGAGTTGTTGAATCACGTAACTAAACCTGAAGCTCCGTACTATGAATAAGATATCTGTAATTATAAACAGGGAATACATGACCAGGGTCAGGAAGAAATCATTCATAATAATGACGATCCTGGCGCCTGTACTGATGGCAGCACTCATCGTGGTGCCCACCCTCCTGATGCTCAACGGGGATAAGGATTTCAAGAAGATCGCCGTTATTGAAGAAGGTTCCGATCTTTTCACAAATGTTATACCTGATACTAAAGATACTGATTACGAATATTTACCTGGTGTAAAATATGATGACCTTATCAAAGTTTATGACACGGCTGGTTATTATGGGATTTTATGGATCTCCCCGGAGGTAATAAATACACCTAACGCCATTAAGCTTGTATCCAAAAAACAGCCTCCCATTGCACTGCTGGAACATATTTCAGGTTCGCTTGAGAAGGAGATCGAAAAGCAGAAGCTTCTTGCGTACGATATCAAGGATCTTGATAATATCCTGAAGGATGTTAAAACAAACGTTTCTATTCAGACGATCAGGATTGATGATTCGGGACAACAGAAAAATACAAGTACAGGAATTTCAATGGCGCTTGCCTATATCGGAGGCTTCCTGATGTATATGCTTGTTTTCATGTTCGGATCAATGGTAATGAGAGGAGTCATTGAAGAAAAGACTAGCAGGGTCGTTGAAGTTATCGTGTCTTCGGTGAAACCTGTCCAGCTGATGATGGGTAAGATAATCGGCATAGCTCTGGTCGGGCTCACCCAGTTTCTCATCTGGGTTGTGCTTACTATGGGAATCGTGGCAGTTGTCCAGGGCACCATCCTTAAGGATAAAGGTATTAATGAAATTGCCCAGACAATTCCGCAGAACATAATGGAGGAAAACCAGGCCACAATGTCTGCAGCCCAGACAGAAGAGATGTCGGCAGACCTCCAGGAATTCGCAAAACTTTTTGACAATGCTATGAACCAGGACTGGGTGCTGATTATACTGTCATTCATATTTTATTTCATTACCGGGTACCTTCTGTATGCCTCAATATTTGCCGCAATCGGATCGGCAGTTGACAATGAAACTGAAACACAGCAGTTTATGCTGCCCGTTACAATACCTATTATTCTCGCCCTTATGGTTGCTATGGGAACCATGCAGAATCCGGAAAGCTCCGTTGCCTTCTGGTTCTCAATAATTCCCTTCACCTCCCCCATCGTCATGATGGCAAGGATTCCATTCGGCGTTCCCTTCTGGCAGCTTGCACTTTCAATGTTCCTGATGGTGGTAACTTTTATCGGCTGTGTGTGGATGGCAGCAAAAGTCTACAGAACCGGTATCCTTATGTATGGTAAAAAGACTTCCTGGAAGGAAATGTGGAAATGGCTGCGCTACAGCGGATAGGCAAAAGAAAGAGGGCGAGAGGGCGAGAGGGCGAGAAAAAGAACTAATAAAAATACAGAATGTCAAAGATTCTTGTAATAGATGATGAAAAGGCTATCCGGAATACTCTGAAAGAGGTTCTGGAATACGAGAAGCATGAGGTTGATCTTGCTGAAGACGGACCTGCGGGTATCGAACTTTTCTCTTCCAATAGCTATGATATTGTCCTTTGCGATATCAAGATGCAGAAAATGGATGGAATTGAGGTCCTCGAGAAGATAATGGATATTTCAACAGTCACTCCCGTTGTGATGATCTCCGGTCATGGTAATATTGATACGGCAGTTGAAACAATAAAAAAAGGAGCTTACGATTTCCTGGAAAAACCACTTGACCTCAACAGGCTTCTGATCACTATCCGCAATGCCAGGGACAAATCAACATTGATAACCCAGACGCAGGTCCTTAAGACCAAGGTCAGCAAGATGTATGAGATTGTGGGTGAATCCGAGTCCATTAAAAAGGTCAAGGAGATGATCGACAGGGTCGCTCCCACCGAAGCAAGGGTGCTGATCACCGGGGCAAACGGAACAGGGAAGGAGCTTGTGGCGCACCAGATACATGAGAAGAGCTCCAGGGCTAAGGGCCCGTTTGTTGAGGTCAATTGCGCTGCCATACCCTCTGAACTTATAGAAAGTGAACTTTTCGGACACGAAAAAGGATCTTTCACCTCTGCTATCAAGCAGCGGATCGGGAAATTTGAGCAGGCAGACGGAGGAACTCTTTTTCTGGACGAGATCGGCGATATGAGCCTTTCGGCGCAGGCAAAAGTGCTGAGAGCCCTGCAGGAGAACAGGATCACCAGGGTTGGGTCCGACAAGGATATCCAGGTGAACGTAAGAATTATAACTGCCACAAATAAGAATATCAAGCATGAGATTGAAAAGAATGGGTTCAGGGAGGACCTTTATCACCGTCTGAGCGTTATTCTCATTCATGTTCCAACCCTGAATGAACGTACAGAGGATATCCCCTTGCTTGCTGAGCACTTTAATTCAACGATCTGCAAGGAATACGGGATGAGTAAAAAGATATTCAAGCCTGATGCCATCAGGGAGCTCCAGAAGATTGAATGGACAGGTAATATAAGGGAATTCCGGAACGTGCTTGAAAGGCTGATAATATTGTGCAGGGATGAAATAACCGGGGCAGATGTCGTTTCTTATGCACGGCCTGTCTCAGGGTCCAACTTATTATAATGTTCCGTACAGAAAAAGATTCACTTGGAGAAAAGCAGATCCCTGCTGATGCTCTTTATGGGATCCATGCACTGAGGGCAAAGGAGAATTTCCCTGATACTTCTCCATTTCCTGTTGAGTGGTATAAGGCTGTGGGTATCACCAAGCTTTCGTGCTACAACACTTACAGGAAGTTCCGCGATGCAGCGATACAGAAAAAAGGGAAGGATCTTCCCTTTAAAACAATTGATGACAAAATCCTGGATGCGCTTATTTCCTCATCACAGGAAGTTGCTGAAGGAACCCATTTTGATCAGTTCATTGTTCCGGCTGTCCAGGGAGGAGCAGGAACAAGCATCAACATGAATATCAATGAAATAATTACCAATCTTTCATTGATCAGAACGGAAAATAAGTGTGGAAATTACACTTATATTGATCCGACCGAGCATGCAAACATATACCAGTCAACTAACGATGTGATTCCCACTGCTCTAACGGTAGCCGTAATGAGGCTACTGCAGCCGCTTGAGGATTCAATCAACGAGCTCAGGCAGAAGATTGAGAAGCTTGAAAGGGAAAACCGTGATAAACTTCGTCCCGGTTATACACAATTGCAGGAGGCAGTTCCTTCATCATTCGGAATACTGTTCAGCACATATAACGATGCACTTTCGCGCGACTGGTGGAGAGTATCAAAATGCTTTGAAAGGATCAAGCAGGTAAACCTCGGAGGGGGTGCGATCGGAACAGGTGTTGCCATTCCGCGCTTCTTTATAATGGAGGTGATACCTGAACTGAGAACACTGACAGGACTACAGTTATCTCATGGCGAGAATCTTGCAGATACCACATCCAACCTCGATAAATGGGTTGAGATACATTCAACGCTCAAAGCACACGCAGTTAATCTCGAAAAGATGTCAGCCGACCTGAGACTGCTTGCCTGCGATATTGCAGGACTGAAAACCATCACGATACCTGAGAAACAGGTTGGAAGCTCGATTATGCCCGGGAAGATTAATCCTGTAATACCCGAATTTGTGATCTCCGCTGCCCACCGTGTATATTCAAACGATCTTCTTGTCAGTTCACTCAGCGGACAGGGAGCGCTTGAACTAAATGCCTACCTGCCCGTCATAGGCTCTTCAGTAATTGAGAGTCTTAAGCTGCTGGTGTCATGCAATAAGACACTGTTATGCAATCTGTTTGAAGGACTTAAAGTGAATGAAACAGCCGGTTATGATGCGCTTATGCATAGTCCTTCCGTCACAACTGCTCTCAGTCCGCATATCGGGTATCATAAGGCAGGTGATCTGGCTAAGCTGATGAAAGAGAAGAAGATTAATATTTTCGAGGCCAATATTATCCTTAAATACCTGGACGAATCAAAGCTGAAAACAATCCTTCAGCCCGGTAACCTTCTGAAACTTGGTTTTTCTCTTGATGACCTGGAAACGAAATAACCCGAATATGTCAAAAGGCAAAGATTCCAAACCGCATATCGGTATCTATGGTCGAAGAAACTACGGCAAAAGCAGCCTTATCAACTGCCTTGCCGGACAGGACATAGCTATTGTGTCAGATCATGCCGGAACTACAACCGATCCTGTGAAGAAATCATTTGAGATAACCGGCTTCGGACCAGTCGTTCTTGTTGATACAGGAGGGATTGATGATACCGGGGAACTTGGAGAAAAAAGAGTCGAGAGGACAATCAGGACACTTAATATTATTGATCTTGCTCTCCTGGTTGTTACGGAAAACACCTGGGGAGAATCTGAAGATGACCTGATAGCCAGGTTCAACCAACAGGATATTCCGTTCATTATAATTCACAATAAATCGGATATTCATCAGCCTTCGGCCAGGTTCAGGGAAGAGGTGAATATGAAAACAGGCTTCGATCTTTTTGAGTTTTCAGCCCTGGATAAACGCAATTATGAGGAACTGATAAGTCTTATAAGGGAAACAATTCCTGAACATTCATATAAGACTCATGCTCTTCTCGGTGACCTTATAAAATATGGAGATATTGTGATCCTCATCACTCCCATTGATGTTGAGGCGCCGGCCGGAAGACTGATCCTTCCCCAGGTTCAGGCTATAAGGGATATACTTGACAATGATGCTGTTGCAGTAGTTCTGAAAGAAAGAGAGGTTGATGCATTTCTGAAAAAGACCGGGATCAAACCTGCACTGGCTATAACCGACTCCCAGGTTTTTGTAAAGGCAGATGCTTCAATACCAAAGGATGTTCCGCTAACCAGCTTCAGCATTATGCTTGCAAGGTTCAAGGGCGATTTTGAAAATTACCTGAAAGGAACCCCGAAAATATCTGATCTTAAGGATGGCGACAGGGTGCTGATCCTTGAATCATGCACACATCATGTTGCCTGCGATGATATAGGAAGGACAAAAATTCCGCGCTGGATTTCAAACTTTACCGGTAAAAACCTTGATTTTGATGTAGTTGCAGGACTCGATATTCTTCCCCGGCCGATAGAAAATTATTCACTTGTCATCCAGTGTGGCGGATGTATGATAACCCGGAAGCAGCTTCATAACAGGCTCCAGGCTGCAGTCAGGGCCGGTGTACCGATAACCAACTACGGAATGGCCATTGCCTATGTACAAGGAATCTATCAAAGGGCGATAACGCCATTTGTGAAAGACACGGAAATCAAGAATTCCTATCTGTGATAAAACCGCTGAGCGGTTTCATTTATTATAGAAATATTTGCATTTTTTTGAATTTAGAACCACGGAGTGGTTCCATTATTGGTATTTATGGATCCCCCCGATAGATCGGGGCAAGGCCTCCGCGGATTCTCTTACCTGAACTCTCTTCCTTTATGTTATTTAACTTTTCTTTAGTACAGGAATAATCACATATATAATACGTTAAGCCCCCTCTTTGCTTTAGCACTACCCTTTATACACATCTTAATACTATATTGATTA
>CAZGGZ010000019.1:0-6083 GCA_964525415.1 uncultured Rikenellaceae bacterium
TGCAAATACCATGACAAGCCTATTAATTTTACCATCCGTGTTAGCATTTGTGCAAATTTTAAATTTAAATATAGGTTCATGCATAGTGTCTAGTCGAAGGTATCTCCCAAAAGAATTCAATTACTGTATCCAAATTTTTTTAGGAGGAAACTAATTTGTTTTCTGTAATTATTAACCTCGCTATCAGTAATAACAATTTTCCTATATTTCCCAACTAATGTAGACATAACAATATTATTGATGTCACTTTGTTTTTCATTTAAAGTCCAATGAGCCATTGTATTTCTCATTTGCTGGACAGATCTCAATGACTTCTTAATGTTGGAATATCCTTTCAATTTCTTAAAGTAGGGTATTGATTCATAAATACTAATTTTATTATCAAAAGTGAGGTAAGGGGTATTCAAAACATTCCAAAAAAGAATAGTCGCCTTGGTGTTAGTTTTAGGGAAGAAATATCTTCTTAAGCGATAACCAAGTACGAAATCAATTCTCGTAGCAGATGAAATAATTTCTCCTCTAATTATATCCAATTTTTCTCTGATTTTTATATCCATTATTTCTTAAGATTGGTTTAAATCATAGCTCGATTTTTAATCGTTAGCATTCGTGCATTTTTCAATTGTTACGAATTGGTCTGATTGTAATGAATCTGTCCCCTAAAACGGTCCCAGCATGCTATTTTATATATGTACTATTAATAACTCTATCACACGCTTATTTTAGGTGCAATGGTAAAAATCCAATCTAATCAAAGTATTCCTCACCTCACCTCACCTCACCCCACCCCCTCTTCCGGTATGGTAAACCAGAACTCTGATCCCTCTCCTTCTATTGAGGTGAACCAGATCTCTCCACCCAGAAGCTTAACATATGCCCTGGAGATTGAGAGCCCCAGACCTGTTCCCCCGTAACTCCGCTTTGAAGTAGCATCACCCTGGTAAAACCGGCTGAAGATGAACGGATGCTGATCAGCGGGAATGCCAATGCCGGTGTCGGAAACATGAAACTCAATCATCCCCTCTTTATGCCTGTACCCGTACTCCACCCTGCCTTCACGCGTGAATTTCAACCCGTTGCTTACAAGATTACTGAGAACCTGCATGACCTTGTAACCATCAGTAATGACTTCAGGACTACCCCTGTCCGGCATAACCACATAATTCAGCACAATGCCCTTCCCTGAAGCCATGCGGCGGAACTGCTCATATATCTTCCACAGCACCAGATCGAGATCCACCCTCTCCCTGATGATCTTTACACTCCTGGCTTCAATCTTCGAGATCTCCACGATGTCGTCAATGATCGCAAGCAGGTGGTCAGAACTCCGTGAAATGATATCAAGGTACTCCCTGCACTTCTCCGGACTGTCAAGGTATTCTTCAAGCAGTGTGGAGAATCCCACTATCGCATTCAGGGGCGTCCGTATCTCATGCGAAATATTGTGAAGGAAAGCCGCTTTCAGCTTATCTGTCTCATCAGCCCTCTGCCTGACCTCTGTCAGTGTATCCAGAATCTTCTTCCTGTGGCTGTCATCATAAAGCACACCCCGGGAGCCGATAACCCTGCCCGTTTCATCATCATACAGGGGCACCGAAGTGTCAAGTATCCATTTCCTGTCACCTTCCGGCATCTTCACCAGAAGCTCCGCCATGTAGCTCTTTATCTCTCCGTTCAGGAACTTCCTCCGGCATGTCACAGGATCAGAAGGTATTTCATCTGAAAGAGGTATAATCTCTTCAATCATACCCTGGAACCGGGTTTCAGTAAAATCTTCGGGTGAGATCCCGAGAAGCTGCGTTATCCCAGCCCCCGTATTGAGATATATTCCTTCTCCTACCTGCAACCCGAAGATTAACTGAAAAGCGACTCTGCCAGTACCTGTAACGACCTGATCATAAAAGCCTTCCGCATCAGGGATCTGAGCCTTTCTGCCCCTGATGAAATGATAAATATGATTGTATTGAGACTTTAAAATCCTCATAGCAATCAGATAAGAACCCTCTCTTAAGATAAGATTCCCGGGTAAAACAATGTTTAATCGCTGCAAGCATTAAATTGTTACCCCGGAATGAAAAATATTTTGCATGTATATAAAAAATACATAAATTTGAAGTGCGATTTTTTGCCCCCGCAAAGAATTTCAGCATCAGTGAAAGAATTCACCGACAGTGAAATAATTGAGTGCCTGCGTAACCGGCAAAGTTACGTTGTTCACTATTTGTCGGAAAGGTACCTCCCGATGATCCGGCTAATGGTTACAAACCTCGGAGGCTCTTCGGAAGATGCACGGGATATCTTCCAGGAAGGCCTCATGATCATGCTGGAGAAAATCGATAACAGGGAGTTTGCCCTTACATGCAAGTTCAAAACATTCCTTTACTGCATCTGCGAAAACCTGTGGAAATCAGTGATGAGACAACATCAGAGGGCAGCAAATTACCTGATCAGGAAAGTGGAATCTGATGCGGAAAATGATTTTACGGAGGTAATGGATAATAAGCTGTACAGGGATATATTCCGGAATGCCTTCGATACACTTGACCCTGCCGGGAAATCTATCCTGAAACTTTACTGGGAGGAGTACTCGCCTGCGGAGATTGCAGAAAAGCTGGGATATACCTACGGATATGTGAGAAAGAAAAAATGCGAGGTGCAGGCACAACTTATAGAGAGAGTAAAGCAACATCCCGACTATAAGAAGATTATGGAGGCGGAGAGCACAGGGCTCAGGGCTCAGGGCGCAGGGCAGAGGGCGAAGAGCGAAGAGCGAAGGGTAAAAGACAAAAGGCAACTGATGTAAGGAGAAGTGACAGGAAGAAAATGAACGAACAGAACGAAAATAAAAGAAATGGAGCAGGGATGCGGGATGACAACATAATGTCCGTGGATGATGCTGCTCTGAGCCGCAGAATAGATGAGTTTTTCAGGGCGGAGATGGATATTATGGAGGTTAAAAGTGATCCCGGGTATGATGAGACTGGCAAAGCGGTGCAAGTGATGATATCTGATTACCAGGCGAATATACGGAATACGGATATTGAGAAGTATATCAGGGAGAGTATGTCCGGGATAAGTAATAAAGAAACGATGAATGATGAGATCAGGGAGATAAGACAGGAGATCAAAAGTAAAGGGCTGGATGAGATATCATCTGAATGGATCAGGGAGTGGCATATTAAGAAACAGACGAACGGTAACGGAACCAGAGAGATAAGGGAATACATAACAAGTTCATTTGCGGAAGGTGAGAAAAGGCTGAGGCTGCAGCCGGATCACAACAGGAAAACAGTTCTGAACAGGGCGCTTATCATAAGGTATATTTCAGCTTCAGCTGCAGTTCTGGCCGGAGTCATATTTGCAGTGAATGTTCTTTTACCTTCTGATGATCCCGGTAAGCTGTTTGAAAAATATTACGAATCAATTACTGCAGTCTCCCCGGTAACACGAAGCATGAACGGGAATATAACAGGTATGTGGTCTTCAGCCGTCAGCAGCTATAATAAAGGCGATTACCATACCGCCCTGGCAGGATTTTCCGGACTGATATCTGCGGATCCCTCTCTGGTTCCGCCCCGTTTTTTCCTGGGGATGACACATCTTTCTCTCGGTAATTACAGTGGGGCAATAAACCTTCTGAAAGAAGTGGCTGATAAGCAGGCTGAGTATTCCAGGGAGGCGCGATGGTACCTCGGACTGGTGTATCTGCATGAAGGTGATAAAGACAAAGCCGCGGAGTGCTTTAAACTTCTTGCAAATTCATCAGGTTATTATTCGGAACGGACGGAGAAAATCCTCCGGCGTCTTAAATAGAGCAACCCTGCTCCTGCCAGCAAAACTCCGCCCATAACCATAAAAAGCATTTCAGAGTTTTTACCTCTTATTGGTGAATTGTCGCCAAGCACCTCGTAGGCAGCCCAGTAATAAGGATCAGAGAGTGCAGGTATGGATCTCTCAAGAAAATCAAGCTTGGCTTTCCGCAGCGCCTCATTTTTCTTCAACCCTGCTGACAGATAACGATAGAAGCTAATGATGATTCCGGCGCTTGTCTCGTCGTTTACCTCCCAGGATGTCCTGACTACAGATGATGCACCTGCAAGGATAAAACTTCTTGCCATGCTCATCAGTCCCTCGCCATGATATAAAGTACCGGTACCCGAGTTGCAGGCGCTCAGCACCACCATCGGGGATCTTATTCTCATCAGGCTGATCTCATAATTATGGAGTCTGCCGTCTTCCACAGTATCAGATCCGGCGTCAAAAGCAAGCCAGGAATACTTCGAATTCAATGTGTCGGTCACTGAATGCATGGCCAGGTGAAATACTGCCGTTTCCCGGATTGCAGCTCTGAAATTGTGTTCAGTTGCCCGGGCTCCCGAAAAGTCAGCACCTTTGAACCATTTACGGACAGATTCTATCTCTCTTCCCGCTCCATAAAGCCGGCCGGGTCCCGCTGCATCGGAAGTATCCCTTCCGTAATCCGGTGCAAAGACGAACACCTTCCCCCCTTTCCCGGGTTTTCCCCTGCTGTCAGATACCAGTGATGATGAAAACGCGTATGAGATATTATATTTACGGATCAGAAAAAAAAGATCCTCATAATCTGACCGGATAAACTCAGGCCGGTTCATCAGAAATGCATCAAACGGCAGCCAGGCAATCTCCTCGTCGGGGACAATCATCAGCCCGTCACCGGAAAACAATCCTTCGACAGGTTTCACCAGGTTATCGTACATATAGCTCAGCGCTTGCGTATATCCGGAGAAATCAGAGCTCCTGGCGCCTTCGCAGTGAGCACGGATGATCATGGCATTTTGTACAAAGAGAGAATCGAGGCCGCTCTGAAAGAATTCAATACTATCCCTTGTAATTATGAAAGCATACAGGCTCCTTTGTTCTTTATTATAATCATTTGAGAGCAGATAATCGATGATCGTTTCGTTCCTGCGCAGATTTCCCTGTATTTCTGTCAATGGCAGGGGTTCGGTTTTTTGAAGAAGCTCCCTCAGCTGAGGATACTGATCGTTAATGAGAGTGTTAATTCTCTCCTTCTCACGGTTCATTTCGAAAAGGGCATCTTTCCACAGGGCTGTCCTGTTGCTGTCGGGTTCTGTTTTCTGTGATTCTTCAAGAAGAAGGTTATTATATGCAGCTATGTTAAGTGAGAGGCTTGTTTGTTTTTTATTAAGGGAGTCAGGGATTCCCGCGGACCATAGAAGTTCATTCCCGCTGATTTCATTCCTGAGCACCACGGCTTTTGCATTTGCAGCGACGAGATACATCCTTCTGATAAAGGCTTTGTCTCCTGTTATGTCATAAAGAGCTTTCGCAATATTAACAGCATTAAAATAAGTCTCTTTCTCGTTCCCGGCAAGGTAGATACGGTTCTCCTCAGTAAGATATTCATTTCGTATCCTGTCTATCAGATTAATTGCAAGCTCTATTGTTTCAAGGCTTTTTTCCAGTGTTTTGAATTTCGAAGAAGAATCGTCCTGCACAGAGGAATAGCGCTCAAGGGTAATTGCTTTGCTTTTAAGGACTTCAAGCAAACGAATATTAAAGAGGGCAGATTCTATTGAAGGATTTGAGTAAATATCAGGATTATCAAAATCATTGCTGATTGAGATAAGAGCTTTCTGATAATTTTCCAGTGATTGTAAATATTCTGAATGAGACATGTAGAAATCTGCAATTTGTTTATATGCCAGAGAAACGAGGGTATGTTTTTCGCCATAATTCTCTAAACATATTCTCAATGCTTCATTATGAGCATTTACCGCTTCCTGAGCATTACCTGTTTCATTTAAAAATGTGCCATAGCCAAAATAAACTTCAGGTATCCTGTAATAATCCTCTCCAAATTGACTTTTCATGCTTTTAATACTCTTCAGGAAGAAGTCTTCAGCTTGCAGATAGTCTCCGGTTTTTGCATAAGTTTTGGCCAGGTTCAGATATGTCAGTTCGATCTCAGGTAAATGATATTTTACTTTCATTTGCAAACTCTCTTCAAGATTTTCCAGGGCCTTTTGATAATCACCTGATTCATAATGTACTATTCCAAGATTCAGGTAAGCTCTGGAGAT
>CAZGGZ010000019.1:6183-41750 GCA_964525415.1 uncultured Rikenellaceae bacterium
CCGTCTCCATCGCCGCCCCTGACACATCTCATTGCATCGGGATTTAGTATTTCATTTTCAGTTAATTTGCCGATTAACTCTTCAAGGTCTCTTTTTGCCATTTTTGATTTTACTGATCTTTCCATTTTTTTAAAGTTTAAGTTTATAATTTGCCGTTTTATAGTTATAGGTGCCAAAATGTTACCCGAAGAAAAACAGAAATATTTCAGGATAACACCTTGTAATGACATAAAGCATTATAAAACAAATTGTTACGAAAATAATTAAATTGATTTTTCAGGCATTATTTTCAGAATATTTCCCGCCGGGACCTGAAAAATGTAAAATACCCGGTAACAATTTATAAAGAAAACCGATAAAACCGTCAAATGTGATCAGTGTTACAAGATTTGAATAAATCCTGTATCGTGAGAGGTATCAGATAAAACGAATTAACAAATCTAAATTTAAGTTATATGAAGGCATTATATCATATCAGCCCGGGACATCAGGCAAACGGAGCCAACATTGTTCATACTGACGGCTGCCCTCTTTTGCCCGGCAGGGGGAAAACGACTTTCCTCGGAATTTTTAACTCGCCGGAGGAAGCCATGAAAGAAGCGGCTATTCATTTTAAAAAGACTGACTGTTGCCCGTTTTGTCTGAAAGAGCATTATTTGAAAAGAAAGAAGCCTGTATTTGCCGGATTATTTGATCAAATAACCTTCATAACATCAGACGGGATAGCAGCTGCATGGGAGAGCGCCATGATATGCGGAGTTAACTGATGCGCAGGGCATAGGGCACAGGGCACAGGGCACAGGGCGAAGGGCTCAGGGCGCAGGAAGATATGTTCTGGCGAGTTCCTCG
This sequence comes from uncultured Rikenellaceae bacterium, assembly GCA_964525415.1. GTDB lineage: Bacteria > Bacteroidota > Bacteroidia > Bacteroidales > VadinHA17 > LD21. The sequence goes on from CAZGGZ010000019.1 coordinate 7,033, forward strand.
CTGTCGCCGAATTGATCCATCAGCTTTTCAAGACGCTTATGTAGCTTCTTTCTGACTGATTTGTATGAGGGTTCCTCATAAACGTTCTTTAATTCCAGGGGATCTGCCTTACGGTCGTATAGTTCCCATTCATCAATATCATAATAGTAATGAATCAGCTTGTAGCGTTCGGTGCTCATCCCGTAATGGCGTTTAACCATGTGGGGACCCGGATATTCATAATAGTGATAATAGTGTTCCTTCCTCCAGTTTGACGGTGTTTTACCCTTCAGAACAGGAACCATGCTCCTCCCCTGCATATCGGAGGGAACTTCAACTCCGGCAATTTCAAGGAAAGTTTCGGCAAGATCGATGTTTGAAACCATATCATTATTAACACTTCCTGGTTTTACAATTCCCGGCCACCGGACAAGAAGAGGCGTTCTGTATGATTCCTCGAACATGAACCGCTTGTCGAACCAGCCATGCTCGCCAAGATAGAAGCCCTGATCAGATGCATAGATCACAACAGTATTCTTATCCAGTCCGTTCTTTTCAAGGAAATCAAGCACCTCTCCCACACTCTTGTCAACAGCTGCGATGCAGGCCAGGTAGTCCTGAAGATATCTCTGGTACTTATACCTTACCAGATCATCACCAGTCAGCCCCGACCTGTAAAAATCCTTTATGACGGGATTATAAACCGAATCCCACGCAGCCATTTGTTCAGGTGTAAGACGAGTAAGGCCGGTGATTGCCATCTTAGCCCTGTTTTTATAAAGTTTAAGGTCCTCTTCAATACGCATTGTTTTGGATATGGTCATATCCTGAGTCTTCTCCGCTGTTCCCCTGTCTGTATAATCATCGAAGAGGGTTGAAGGTTCCGGGAAAGTTGTGTTTTTGTATGTGGTCAGCTCATCAGGTCCGGGCTGCCATTCCCTGTGAGGCGCTTTATGGTGCATAATCTTTCAGCATCCCTCCATAAGCGCTGATCGCCTGGTATGCATGATCGTCGCTCATGATGTAAATGATGTTCGGCTGTTTTTGAGGCTGCTGGGCTGAAGAGTTCAATGATAAAAACGCAGCTGCACCAAGCCCGATTACCGGATTTATTCTATTCATATTCTTCATTTCCGTTTCGTATCTCCTGAAGAAGTTCTGTTAATTCCTTAACAATAAGCGTATGAAGAGGTGCTACATTCTTTTTCTCTCCAATATCGGTTTCAAGGTAATAAAGTTGTGGCAAAGGATCATTTCCGGTTTCCGTATTAGTATTGATCTGAATTTCCGGGCCGGGGCCCGGTTCTATAAATTTCCAGTAACCTCTGGTTATGGACAACTTGTTGCCAGAAGCTTGTTCAATAATCCAACTCCGGCCGGCTTTTGATTTTCCAAGGAGGTCATTCAGATGGTTCCGGCTGTCTGGTCCTGCATCGGATGGCGGAGTTTCTCCGGCAAGAGCAGCCAGTGTTGCCAACAGATCAACCTGGATGAAAAGCGCCTCTGACGTGCCTGGTTTGATCGTACCTTCCCATCCGGTAATAAACACAACCCGTGTTCCGCCTTCAAATGCACTGTATTTTCCGCCTCTCAGAGGGCCGGCAGGTTTATGATTTCCCAGAAGTTCAACAGCCTGATCTTTATATCCATCATCTACAACAGGACCATTATCACTTGTAACGATTATCAGTGTTTCAGTTGTGAGATTGAGTTTTTCAAGAGTATTCAGGATCTCTCCGACTGACCAGTCGAATTCCGCTATGGCATCGCCCCTGGGACCCATTCTGGTCTTCCCTTCAAACCGGGCATTCGGCATCCGCGGAACATGAATATCGTGAGTAGCGAAGTAAAGAAAGAACGGATTGTCCTTGTTATCTTCAATGAATTTCACTGCCTTTCCGGTAATAACATCAGCCATATCCTCGTCCACCCACAGAGCTGATTTACCACCGGTCATATAACCGATGCGGCTCACACCATTCACGATGGTCATATCGTGGCCATGGCTTGGATGCATTTTCAGCAGTTCAGGATTTTCATTGCCGGCAGGCCATGTTCCGATTTTCTCCTTATAGCTGACAGATATCGGATCGCTGGGATCAAGTCCTGCAACTCTCCTGTTCTCCACGTATACACATGGCACCCTGTCGCCTGTTGCAGGGATTATAAAACAGTAGTCAAATCCGATATCAAGTGGACCCGGTGTGATTTCGCCATTCCAGTCTGGTCCTCCTTCAGGACCAAGACCAAGATGCCATTTGCCAACAGCTCCTGTAACGTAACCTGCATTCTGGAGTACTGAGGCTATGGTTGTTTTACCAGGAAGGATGATAGCCGAAGCATCTCCGGGCAGTACGCCGGTACCCTTCCTACGCCAGGCATATTCACCTGTCAGCAAGGAATACCGTGAAGGAGTGCTGGTCGCCGATGTGCAATGAGCATTTGTGAATCGCATTCCCTGTTTTGCCAGTTTGTCAATGTTTGGTGTCCTTACACCTGTTGCACCGTAACAGCTTACATCTCCATAGCCAAGGTCGTCAGCAAGGATAATTATGATATTGGGTTTTGACTGATCAGCAGGAACTGCTTTTTGTGCTGTGGCATGCAACGTCAGAATTGATGCTGCGCTAATGGTCAATGCAGATTTTATAGTTATCGTTTTCATTTTTTTACCACGAATAACACGGAGTTAATGTTTTACTTCATATGAGAATGGGAATACTTCTGAAGCCGTATGTGCCTTTTTCATTATCTCTTCCACCTTTTGTACTACATCTTCATGAGATGAAGCTACATCGGTAGTTTCGCTGATATCCTTTGAAAGATCATATAATTCGGTTTTACCCTGAAGATCCTTATTTATATCACGTTTTACAGCTTTCCAGCTGCCCATTCTCACTGCTGCTTTGCCTCCCTGTTCATGAAACTCCCAATAGAGGTATTCGTGATTCTTTTGTTTTTTACCAAGCAGCTCAGGCAGAAAGGATATACCATCAGTATTTTCCGGTATTTTTGCTCCGGTTATTTCAGCAAATGTTGGCAGAATATCCCAGAATGCTGAAATATGGTCAGAAGTTGACCCGGCTTTGATCCTCCCCGGCCATTTTACAAGCATCGGTGTGCGAATGCCTCCTTCGTACAAATCGCGCTTATAGCCTCTGAATGGTCCGTTGCTGTCGAAGTAATCAGGATCGGCACCGCCTTCAAGATGCGGACCGTTATCTGATGCGAAGAGCACTATCGTATTTTCTTCAAGGCCTGATTCGGATATCTTTTCAAGAATTTGCCCCACATAATCATCTAACTGTTTTATCATTGCTGCAAAGGCAGCGTGAGATTCCGGTTGCGAACCATACGGTCCTTTCCTGTATGATGATCCTTCATCAACTCCCTTATATGATTTCTCCGGATTAAATTTTCCGCGGAAAAGCTTCATGTACTCTTCCCTGGCAACAAGTTCTGCATGCGGGATTGTGGCTGGATAAAACATGAAGAATGGCCTGCCTTTATTGACTTCAATGAAAGCAAGTGCAGCTTTATGGATAAGATCACAGCTGTATGCTCCTGTATTACCGCTGTCATTTTCAGGAAGCATAATTTTCTCATGATTATGCCACAGATGGTCAGGATAATAGTTATGTGCCAGGCTCTGGCAGTTATATCCATAAAATTCATTAAAACCCTGTGAATTCGGATCGCCTTCAGTATCAATATAGCCAAGACCCCATTTACCGAAAGCTCCTGTAACGTAACCTCTTGATTTGAGAATTTCAGCAATGGTCAATGATCCTGAAGGAAGCGGCCATTGACCTTCAGGCTCCCATCCCTTGTTTCCGCGGACAGGTGTATGTCCTGTGTGGAGCCCTGTCAGCAGGCATGATCTGGAAGGAGCTGAAACCGTACAGCCTGTGTAATGCTGTGTAAAAAGCATTCCTTCGCAGGCGAGCCTGTCAATATTCGGGGTTGAGAATTTCTTTTGTCCGTAGCAGCTGAGGTCGCCGTACCCAAGATCATCAGCCAGGATATAAATTATATTAGGCGGAGTCTTCTCCCTGTCAGTATTTCCTCCGCAAGACACAAGGGCAAGGGAAGCGCATATTCCCAGACGGATATGGTTTTTCATCGTTATAATTTCCTTATCCGTATCTTAAAGGCTTCTGCAGGATTGAGGGACAGTATCTGATCTATGTCCTCCTGAGTGATTCCTTTTTCCTTAAGGACAGGTATAAGGTATTCAAAAATATCTGTGTATCCGTTTATCTGGCCGCCACCAGGTTTGGAAGGATCGTACCATCCCGAATCGTGCGAAAGCAGCACTTTATGAAGAAGTCCTTTTTTCTTTAGTTCAACTATTCTGTCGGCATACCATTCAACAGTATAATCAGAACCTGGCTCAGCATCCGGCCGGTAACGAACATTGTCAAGTGATACCCATGATCCTTTTGCTGCAGCTTCAATATTTGCCTCAACAGTACCTCTCTGCGCATGCACCCATATAAATGCTGAAGGATCGACATTCATTTCCCTGAGGATATCGATCTGAGCAAAGGCAGGCTTTTCAGGTCCTGTATGCGAAGCGATCGTCAGTCCTGTTGCAAGATGAGTGAATGCAGCGGCAGTAATCAGCTTTTTATCAGCAGGTGACAGTGTATCATCAGGATTTACTGCTATCTTGATGAATCCCGGTTTTATCCCTGTATCCTCAATGCCATTATGAAATTCAGCGATCCATTCATCAGCCAGTATCATTGCATCGACCGTATACATACTTTCAGGCAGATACCTGTTATAAGCACCGTAATAACCGGTGTTGGTAATAAAATTGAGACCTGTCTTCTGAGAAAGCTGCTTCAGTATCAGAGGATCACGTCCAAGGTATTTCGGTGTACATTCAAAAAACGTAGTAACTCCCGATTCTTTCGCCTGCAGCAGGACAGGCATAAGTTTGGAAATCACTGAATCCCTGTTCCAGTGTGAAAAGCTTATGCTGTCGGCTCCGATAAAATCGACAAGCACGTGCTCATGTGTTAGTGTTGGTCCCATTTCCGAAGGCTGAATGGGTCCGTTCACGGTCATTATGTATTCGGCAGGCAGCTTTTTGCATGCAACGATTATTATCCCGAAGACCAGGAAAAGGATGAGCCAGAGGATGATTTTAAAGTTGTCGTATTTCTCTTCCATGAATGGCAATATTTATTGTACTGCCATAAAATTAATCTATTTATATGAATCCACGTGCACGTTTTTAACCGCCCTGCCCGAAGGATCGATCATGTTTTTAAAAGATGCATCCCATGCGAGGGCTTCAGCGGTGCTGCATGCAACAGATGGCACTGATGGCACACATGATGCTGCAGAGTCGGAAGGAAAGTGTTCAGAAAAGATTGACCTGTAAAGGTACTCCTCCTTTGACATCGGCGGATTAATGGGGAATCTGTATTTTGCATTTGCCAGCTGCTCGTCACTTATTTCTTTAGAGGCAAGAGCCCTGAGCGTGTCGATCCAGCTGTAGCCCACGCCATCAGAAAACTGTTCCTTCTGTCTCCAGGCTACCGATGCCGGAAGGTAATCCTCAAATGCTTTCCTGACAACCCATTTTTCAATCCGGTCCTTTGTGATCATTTTATCGGCGGGATTGAGTCGCATAGCCACATCCATGAATTCCTTGTCAAGGAACGGAACCCGGCCTTCAACCCCCCAGGCTGCAAGTGATTTGTTTGCTCTAAGGCAGTCATACAAATGAAGTTTGCTTAGTTTTCTTACTGTTTCTTCATGAAATGCTCGGGGATCCGGAGCTTTATGGAAGTACAGGTACCCGCCGAATATCTCATCAGCGCCTTCACCGGACAGGACCATCTTCACTCCCATTGATTTGATCACTCTCGCCATGAGGTACATCGGAGTCGAAGCCCTGACAGTGGTGACATCATAGGTTTCAATGTGGTAAATAACATCACGTATTGCATCCAGCCCCTCCTCAAGGGTGAAGTTAATCTCATGGTGGACTGTTCCGATATGAGCTGCTACTATTCTGGCAGCAGCAAGGTCGGGCGAGTTGTTCAGTCCAATGGCGAATGAGTGCAGCTGCGGCCACCAGGCTTCAGCCTTGTCGTCCGATTCAATACGCATGGGTGCGAACTTCTTGGCAACGGCTGATACTACTGATGAATCAAGTCCGCCGGACAGCAGAACTCCGTATGGCACATCCGACATGAGCTGTCGGTGAACAGCGGATTCCAGGGCATTCCTGAGATCCGGCAGAGAAGTTTCGTTTGTCTCAACAGCCCCAAATTCCATCCAGTCGCGATGATACCATTTCTTCATGACACCATCCTTACTCCAGAAGTAATGACCCGGAAGGAACTCCTCAATTTTATTGCAGACACCCTCGAGTGCTTTTAATTCGGAAGCCACATAGAAATTGCCTGATTTATCCCATCCGGTATAGAGAGGTATTATACCAATATGATCCCTTGCGATCATGTAGCAGTCGTTCTCCACGTCATACAGGGCAAAAGCGAAAATGCCGTTCATCTCCTCAATGAAAGCCGGTCCTTTTTCCTTATAGAGTGGAAGGATGACCTCGCAGTCGGAATGAGTAAGGAACTCCCATGAGTTCTTATACCTGCTCCGGATATCCTGATGATTGTATATTTCACCGTTTACTGCAAGAATCAGGTTCCCATCCTTGCTCTTCAGCGGCTGGCGTCCCGACCGGGGATCGACTATTGAAAGACGTTCATGAGCCAGAATTGCCTTTTCACAACAAAAAATCCCTGACCAGTCAGGTCCGCGATGCCTGACTTTTTTCGACATCTTAAGAACATCTGCTTTCAGTTCCAGATAATTGGATTTCAGATCAAATACTCCAACAATACCACACATAATGAATTTATAAACATTAGTAAAAGATGCAAATATAGTAAAATATATTAAGCAAATAAGCAAATTAAACAAATATATTAAATATAAAATTAATATATTGTAATAGATATTAATATGATAAATATCATGTTTATTCGCTTTGAGAGTCTGATTTTTCGGCTTAAAGCTCTATAAGCATGGTCGTTGTTAAAAATTATTAAAATTTGCATTTCCGTAATGAGAATGCGCATATAATAAACTGTTTAATAAATGGTTTTTTTATATTGCGGCTCATTTAAAAACGGACAAGTCATGAAAAGAATATCATTTAGATTTATTCCTGCAATTCTATTGTTCTTACCTGCCTTCAGCCCTGCTGCCGGTCAGGCTCAGTACGGATGGCGCGGAGCAGACAGAACAGGAATTTACGATGAAACAGGATTGATGAAGGAATGGCCGGCAGACGGCCCTGAACTTATGTGGGAGGCTGAAGGTATCGGATTGGGGTACTCCAGTGCTACTGTCACAAATGACGCTGTTTATATTACAGGTGTCAGGGGTGATAAAGATGTGCTTACTGCCTTTACTCATGCGGGACAAAAAATGTGGGATGTGGAATACGGGACTGTTCTGCAGGTTCAGAATTATCCGGAAAGTCGTTGTACCCCGACCTTTTCAAACGGGAAAGTCTTTGTAGTAAGCGGTTCAGGTGAGCTATCCTGTGTCTCCGCGAATGGCAGGATAATCTGGAAAGTTGATTATTATTCGAAATACAAGGCAACGGTACCTCGTTTTGGAATATCTGAATCACCTGTTGTTGTTGATAATAAGGTAATGGTTACACCGGGCGGCAATATAGCAGCGATGGTGGCATTCAATGTTGAAAACGGAAACGTCGTATGGGAAACTGAACCGCTGAATGAGGGATCACAGTATGTAAATCCCCTGCTTATAGAGAGAAACGGCAGGAAGGTGATAATTACACATACTCCAACCTGGATAATCGGAGTAAATGCAGCAGATGGCAAAATTCTCTGGAAATTCAATTTCAAGTCAGTAAATAATGATCCGGGAAGCGGCCGGAATTACATTCAAACACCGGTTTACAAAGATGGTTATTTATTTGCCGCCAACGGATATGGCCAGACAGCAGCAAAGATCAGGCTCAACGATGACGGCCGGGATCCGGAGCTGGTCTGGAAAAACCCGGAGATCAATCCTCATGTCGGAGGAATGGTGCTTATAGGTAATTATTTATACAGTTCCACCCATGACAATAATTCACTGGGAAGATGGATATGTGTTGACTGGACAACAGGAAAGACCATGTGGACGACAACCTGGTACAATAAAGGATCAATAATATCCTCTGATGACATGCTTTATCTGTATGAGGAGAGATGGGGACATGTTGGCCTGGCAAAACCAAACGGACAGAAGCTTGAGATTGTAAGCGAATTCCAGGTAAAAAAAGGAACAGGTCCGTATTGGGCACATCCTGTTATAGACAAAGGAAGATTGTTTGTCAGACATGGTGATTATCTGGCTGTATATTCATTGAAATGAAATAAATTTGCTGTTTCACTGAAAAAAACTGGTATCCAATGAAGAAAATACTGCTGATTGCACTGTCACTTGTAATAATTGGTGTGATAGGCTATGTTGTTTTTTATGTCATAGTTTCGGATCCTGTTACTTCTCCCTCACCCTCTTCCGGAGGTTCAGTTCAGCTGGATAACAACCAGCAGATAAGTGAGTGGAGGGAGGAGAGCAGAACAGGTGTGTCGTCCGAGACAGGATTGATGGAATCATGGCCGGAAGGCGGACCTGAACTTGTGTGGTCCAACACAAAATTACCGAAAGGCTATTCATCGCCTGCTTTTGGAAATAACTCAATATACATGACCGGATTCGATGGAACAAATGACGTGCTTGTTGCGATTGACGGTAACGGAACGATAAAATGGCAGGCTCCATATGGCCGGCCATGGAATCCTTCAAATCCTGAAAGCCGGTGTACTCCTACTGTAGAAGGGAACAGGGTATATGTTTCAAGTGGTTCCGGGGACCTTGCATGCATTGATGGCACTTCAGGTGAAATAATCTGGAGCCTGAAGGCCAGCGAAATATATAAAGGAACCTATGGAGAATGGGGTATTGCTGAATCACTGTTGATTGACGGCGAGAAACTATACTTCTCCCCCGGGGGACCTGAGACCATGACAGTCGCACTTAATAAATCGACAGGTGAACTTATCTGGAAATCTGAAAGCATTGATTCCAAACCGGGATATGTTTCCCCGATCTTAATTGACTATGGCGGGAAGAAAATGATTGTAAATATCTCACTTGAATATATTTATGCGGTTGATGCATCAGATGGTTCAATCCTCTGGAAAATAAGCCATGAGGCTTCCGTATCCCATACTTATTTTACTACCACCTGGCCCGGTCTGGATTTCATCAAATGTGTAACTCCTCTTTATCATGACGGTAAAATATATGTGACCGGAGGATACAATACAGGGGCAGCACTGCTGAGTCTTGCTGAAGGTGGAAACAATGTAACGGTCGAATGGTCAGATAATGTCCTGGATGTCCATCATGGAGGGATTGTCCTGGTTGACGGGTATCTTTATGGTGCAAACTGGATTGATAACGGCAACGGAAACTGGTGCTGCATTGAATGGAAAACAGGGAAGAAGATGTGGGAAGAACGCTGGAGCAATAAGGGATCGATAATATCAGCTGAAGGACTCCTTTATATATATGACGAGCGCAGCGGAAATGTGGGACTGGTAAAACCGAATCCTGAAAAATTTGATCTTATCAGCAGCTTCAGGTTCAAGGCGGGATCGGGTCCATACTGGGCACATCCGGCGATAAACAACGGGACCCTCTATCTGAGGCACGGAGAAGCCCTGATGGCATACAACATTAAGAAATAGATACACTATTCTTTATATATTAATTATTCGCTGATTGTTGAGGGGAAGGATAAATAAGGTAATAATCTACGGAATAGCTGTTATGGTTGCAGCAGCTGTTCTGGTCTGGTGGTTTGCTGATGATCATTACCCTGCAGATGTCGTTGCCAGGGTGCCTGGAATGGATAACAGACCAAATATTAAGCCCAGACCAGATACAGTAATAATAGGTGAGTTTTTTGATACCCTGAACATGCCTGATGAATTTGTTCCCGGAAACTGGCCAAGGTTCAGGGGTGCATATTTCGATAATATCAATCATGATACGACAGTTCTTGCAGAATCATGGGATTCTGCAGGTCCTCCCGTTGTGTGGAAAAAAACTCTCGGTGAGGGTTATGCCGGACCATCGGTATATAACGGCAGGTTATATGTGATGGATTATGATGAACGGCGAAAGGCAGACATGCTAAGATGCTTCTCGCTCAAGTCGGGTATTGAGCTCTGGAGAAGATGGTATTATGTTGAACTGAAGAGGAATCATGGTTATTCAAGGACTATTCCCGCAGTAACAGACAAATTTCTTGTTTCAATCGGGCCCAGGTCTCATGTTATGTGTCTCGATCCTGTTTCAGGCGACCTTCTGTGGACACTCGACATGGAAAAGGAGTTCGGCATACCCGAGAGAACAAAAGGGAAAATTACTCCTGACTGGTATACAGGGCAGTGCCCGCTGATAGATGGTGATATTGCAGTGCTTGCTCCCGGAGGGAAAGCACTTATGATAGGTATAGATTGCGCTACAGGAAAGGAATTATGGAGGACTCCCAATCCTGATACACTGAGGATGTCGCACGGATCAATAATGCCGATGGTCATACATGGAAAGAAAATGTACGTTTATAATGCTATCGGAGGAGTGTGCGGAGTATCAGCCGAAGGTGAAGATAAAGGGAGGTTACTGTGGAAAACAAGGGAATGGAGTCCGTCAACGACTGCTGCTTCTCCCCTGCTTCTTAAGAATAATGAGATAGCAGTTTTCGGAAGCTATGGAGCCGGCGGTGCAAGATTAAGGATAGATTATGACGGATCATCCTTTTCTGCAACTTTAATTGAAATGCATAAAGCCATGGAGGGAGCATCAAGCGACCAGCATACTCCTGTGATAACGGGTGATCTGATGTGGACGGTGATGCCTGAAAATGCAGGTGCCCTTAAGAAACAACTGGTATGTTATAATATCTCCGATCTCAGAACTCCTGTCTGGACAAGCGGCAAGGAGAACAGATACGGTCGTGGCCTCGGTCCATATTTGATCAGCGGCGACAGGATGTTCCTTCTTGATGATGATGCAAACCTCTATGTTTTCAGGCTTGGAATAATGGGAGCTTCCCTGTTGTCAAAATATAAGATCCTTGATGGCATTGAAGCATGGGGGCCAATGGCTCTGGCTGGTAATTACCTCATAATGAGGGATGCGCGGAATATGGTTTCACTTTTTATCGGTAAAAATGATCAATAATGAACAATAAGAAATTTCTGGCTTTGTTTTCTCTCCTGATCATCCTGGCATTTATCGGGTATATAATATATGATACAGCCAGGTCTCCCATTGAAACTGAGGATAAAACCAGTGAGCCCGGGGAGACTGTTATTCCTGATCAATGGAGGATATCACAGGAACTGTTTATCAGAGAAGGGCTTAAAGCAGTCACTGTTTCTGCCGATGGTTATTTATACCTTGGCGGAGATTCATTCGTAGCCTGTTATGATAAGGATTTAAAAGAAGTCTGGGATATTGGCACATCTGAACCGATAACAGCTGTTTCATCATACGGCGATACGGTTTTTGCTTCAACCGTAGAATTGGTTTACCTGATAGGCACCGATGGAAAGCTGATTGGTGAATGGGGTCCATATGAATCCAATTGTATTATAACATCATTATCTGCAAATACAAATTACCTGGCGGTTGCTGATGCCGGTAACAAGAGGGTTCTCATCCTGAAAAGGAATGGAGAAGTATTTTCAATGGCTGGTCAGTTTGAAGAGAAGTTTCTAATCCCAAGTCCCTATTTTGATGTTTATCTGACAGATGATAATACACTGTTCCTTGCTCATACAGGCAGCTTCAGGATTGAAAAAAGAACCATTGAAGGCAGATTATTATCATTTTTCGGTGAATCCGGAACTGCCCGGGAAAAGTTCTGCGGTTGCTGCAACCCTGCTCATTTTACTGTTGTTCCCCAGGGATTTGTAACAGCGGAGAAAGGAATAAACAGGATAAAAATACTTAGCCCTGAAGGCGGATTCGTTGAGTATGTTTCATCAGAAAATGACTTCATAGCTTCCGTTCCGCTTGATATTGCTTCGGCTGACGGGAAGACGATTTACGGAGCAAATCCGGCGGATTCAAAGTTGTATGTGTTTATAAGGAAATAACCCCCAAATCCCCACTTCGCTTCGCTCAGTGCAGGCCTGAAGGGGGGCTAAGTGGAGTTAATTTATAAAGTATTGATAGCATGGATATTAACAGAATTGAGTTTATACAAAAATTGATCAGGACTCTATTGTTTTTTATTTTAGGCGTGATCACTCTTGCCCTGGGGAGCCGGGTAGTCTCAGGTAGTAATTGTGATGGATGCCCGGGAAATGGAATTTGTAAAGGCGAAACTGATTGCAATAAGTTCTTAGCTGACAAGAAATGAATGAAGGCAGAAACAAATATCAGTCGAGAAGGGATTTTGTAAGGAAAGCAGGCAGGATACTGGTTGCGGCTCCGGTTGTTGCGCTGCCGCTGATATTGGTTAAGAAAACATCTGCCTCAGGATACGTCTGGCAGATCGATCCATTCAAATGCACCACATGCGGGAATTGCAAGACCAGCTGCGTCCAGACTCCCTCAGCGTCAAAATGCGTGCATGCGTATGCTCTTTGCGGCTACTGCGATCTGTGCGGAGGTTACCAGCGCGAGGGTGTAATGAAAATCAGCACAGCTGCTGAAAGCCAGCTGTGCCCGACAGGTGCAATTACAAGAAAGTTCATTGAAGAGCCTTTTTTTGAATATACAATAAATGAAGATATCTGCGATGGATGTGCAAAGTGCGTAAAAGGATGCAAAGACTTTGGGAATGGTTCTCTTTATATGCAGATCAAACAGGATCTGTGTGTCAACTGCAATGATTGTGCGATTGCACGAAACTGCCCGTCACATGCCATCTCAAGAGTACCAGATGATTTACAATACATACCAAAAGATAAAGTACCAGGCTAAAAGATCCCCTCCAAAGGGGGAATGAATTAGAAAACAATAGCTGAGAATAAATGAAAAACCACTCAATTCCATATATCCTGTTGTTCATAATGCTTCTGTGGCATGCGGTTCTGTTTGCCCAGGAGAGGTTTCCCCGCCCTGAATTTGAGTCGGGATATACTTATCCTGAGCATCAGATGCCTTTACAAAGGTCAGTAACATGGGAATACATTGATGTAGCTGTACTGGTATTTGCTCTTTCATTAACATCGTGGCTGGCGCTTAAGAAAAGATCAAGGCAGGGATTGATATGGATGTCGGTTTTTTCACTGGCATATTTTGGATTCTTCCGTGAAGGATGCATATGTGCCGTGGGATCAGTTCAGAATGTATCTCTTGCTCTCTTTAACGGTAGTTACACAATTCCCCTGACAGCTTTACTATTCTTTCTCATCCCCCTTATCTTTGCCCTGTTGTTCGGACGGGTTTTTTGCGCAGGAGTCTGTCCTCTTGGTGCAATACAGGAGCTAACCGGCATCAGGCCGGTCAAGCTGCCAAAGACGGTTGAATCAGTCATGACTGCAATACCATTTGTTTACCTGGCGCTTGCAGTTCTCTTTTCTGCCATGCAGAGCGGGTTTATCATCTGCAGGTATGATCCTTTTGTAGGTATTTTCCGTCTGGATGCTTCATATACGATGATAGTTTTCGGGGTGCTCCTTCTGATTGCAGGTGTATTTATTAACCGTCCGTACTGCAGGTACCTGTGCCCGTACGGAGTGATTCTGAACCTGTTTTCAAGGTTTGCCGGGAAGCATCTTACAATTACTCCTGCTGAATGCACAAACTGCAGGCTGTGCGAGGAAGATGCGTGTCCTTATAACGCTATTCTTCCCTCAAATACTGACCAGGTGAAGGAAGATCCGGTCAAATCAAGGAAAAGGTTCATTGCATATTTTCTGCTTATACCTGTATTTGCTGCTGCGGGAGGATTTCTTTTCTATAATATGGCCCCGGGACTCTCCAAAGTACACAGGGATGTGAGGCTTGCTCAGGAGATAAGGATTGAAAAAGAGGCTGGTATTGAAGCTGTTTCAAAGGCTGCAATCGCATATAAAGAGACAGGCCAGACTGAAGATGAGCTGTTTGCAAATGAGATGATAATTATTGCCAGGTTCAGGAAAGCTGCACCATGGTCAGGCGTTTTTCTGGGATTGTCACTTGGAATAGGGCTGGTTTCCCTGACAACCAGGAGGACAAGAACAGAATATAAACCACACCAGGGAAGATGCTACAGCTGCGGGAGGTGTTTCAAATACTGCCCTGTTGAAGTGAAAAAAATTAGTTAAATGATAAAGCTGACAGAGAAAGAAACAGGTATTCTGAAGGTTATCAGCCAGATAGCCGGGATCTTCACCATAGTCGTGGCTCTGACCATGATCTTCAGCCTGGTACAGTTAAAAACGATCAATCCGCTTGATAATCCGGCGCTTATATCGGTAAAGGATCAATATGACAAGGATCCTGAAAATGCAGGTAAGGCTGAACAGGTAAGGGCAATGGACCTGATGGCAAGAAAAGCATACTTCGCTTCAAGAAGGCAGGTGGAAACAGGGTCGTACATTCTCCTGGCGGGAGCAATAGTATTTGTACTGTGCCAGCGGCTGATAGCCGGAAATGAAAAGGTTTTTCCGAATATCCCCGGTGAAAAACCTGATCACGCAACCGGACAGAACAGGTACCGGAAATATGTTCTGGTTACAGCCTCAGTTATCACCACTGGTGCCATAATTACATCGTTTATCTTAAGAAGCAACCTGCCAGATCTCAGACCTTCCAGGGCAGCAGCCAATGATCCGGAAATGCAGGCATCCGCAGACAATGAAAAAGCCGGAAGAAAAGCTAAAAGAGAGAGTGAAGAAATCATTGCAAAGGATGATTTTCAGCCTGACGCAACAAATTACCCTTTCTTCAGGGGACAGGATAGCCGGGGAATAGCCGGAGGCTCAGGTTACCCTACAGACTGGAACGGTGAATCAGGAACCAACATAAAATGGAAAATACAGGTTCCTAAATATGGGAAGAGCTCACCAGTCATATGGGGTGACAGGCTTTTTGTGACAGGTGCAGAAGGCACACAGGCTGAAGTCTATTGTATTGATAAAAACACAGGCAATATCTTATGGACTGCATCTGCTTCGGGGATAACAGGAGAACCTTCCGTGTTGCCGGAAATGGATGCTGAAGCAGGACTTGCAGTATCATCAGCAGCAGTGAATAATGATGCCGTGTGCGCAATTTTTGCCAGTGGCAACTTAATTTGTCTGGACCATGATGGAAACAGAAAGTGGGCTCTTAATGTCGGCTCGCTGAATAATGTATACGGATATTCATGTTCACTTATTATTCATGAGAATACACTTGTTATTCAGCATGACTCCGATCAGAGGCTCTCAATGATGGGCTTTGACATAAACACCGGAAAAATGATCTGGGAGACTCCGCGAAGGGGCCGCCCTGTATGGTCATCTCCTGTTGTTGGCACTTTTGATGGCAAGCCGCAGGTTATAATAAACGGAAATCCCGCTGTAACTGCTTTTGATCCTGCAGACGGAAAAGAACTATGGTCTGTTGACGTTCTCAGCGGCGATGTAGCTCCTTCACTGGCCATGAACGGGAAAATGGTCTTTGCGGTGACGGATTATCAAAAGCTTGCAGCAATAAAACCCGGAACCGGCGCCTCTGTAGTGTGGGAGGACAATACATACACTTCGGACGTCTCAAGCCCTGTAGCAAATAATGAGATACTTGTCATCGCCACTGGCTATGGTGATGTCGCATGCTACAATGCCATGGAAGGCGACACCCTCTGGACACACTATTTCATGGAGCAGTTTTACGCATCTCCGGTTATAGCTGACAATAAGATATACCTTCTTGACCGGGGAGGAACAATGCATGTTGTAAAAGCAGGCAGGCAATTCGAACTGATCGCCGAATCACCTCTGGGAGAACCTGCAGATTGCACTCCGGCATTTTCCGACAGTAATATATATATAAGAAGCAGGTATAACCTTTATTGCATATCACAGAATTGAGCAGGAAAGAGAGAAATATTGAAACTGCCGGGTGTAACTGCAAACCGGTTGATATAAACGAGATCAAATCGGTTGTTGAGGAAGTTATTGGATTAACCGGGCGTGAAAAGGAAAAAGTAATACTCATTCTGCAGGAAGTTCAGAAGCGTCTGAACTATCTTCCTTCTGAAGCGCTTAAACATATCTGTGAGATAAGCGATATCACTCCTGGTCAGCTGTCCGGAGTATCTACTTTCTATTCACAATTCAGGCATATGCCTGTAGGGAAACACACTGTCAGAATATGTGCCGGAACTGCATGCCATGTGAAAGGATCCCAGCTCATCTCGGAAGCATTTCAGAGAGAACTCAAAATAGATGAAGATCACAGCACCTCACCTGACAACCTCTTTTCAATTGAAGAAGTTGCCTGTCTCGGATGCTGTACATTAGCTCCGGTGGTTCAGATAGATAGTAAGACTTATGGACATGTCAAGCCTACTCAGGCAGAGGAAATAATTAAAAATTTTCTTGCATCGCATACAAAAGATACTGTTCTCCGAAGGGAAACTGATGAGGATGAACATGATGCAGAGGTAAGGATCGGACTGGGTTCATGCTGTGTTGCAGGAGGCAGCAGGGAAATCCTGTCGCGGCTGATTGAGGTCAAAGAAGGATATGATCTAAATATAAAGGTAAAGCCGGTCGGCTGCGTGGGTGTCTGCAACCAGACACCTCTTCTTGAGATCATTACTAAAGATAATAGTCATTCGCGGTATACAAATGTAAAAAAGGACCAGGTAGAGGAAATACTTCTCAAGCATATTGCCCCCGGGTCGTTGAATAAAAAACTGAAATTCAGGATAAATGACCTTGCTGATACATTCCTCTCAGATGAAAAGCTTGTAAGTCCTGTGAACATTCCTGGTGATCTGAGGGAAAAATACCTGAACAACTTCCTGCATCTCCAGGTTCACATGGCCACAATGAACAGCGGGATCGCTTCTCCTGATTCGTATGATGAATACTTGATGCTGGGAGGTTTTGAAGCTCTGAGGAAATGTGTTCATCTGTCTGATCCTTCTGATATCATACAGACAATCACCAGGAGCGGATTAAGAGGACGCGGAGGAGCAGGATTTCTTACCGGCAGAAAATGGGAGATTTTTGCCGGAACATCCGGCAATACGAAATTTGTCGTCTGCAACGGTGATGAAGGTGATCCGGGAGCATTCATGGACAGGATGCTGCTGGAGTCATTTCCTTTCAGGATAATTGAGGGAATGCTGATTGCCGGTTTTGCAACAGGAGCAAGAGAAGGCATCTTTTATATAAGGGCTGAATACCCGCTGGCCGTCTCAAGAGTCAGACATGCACTTGAGACCTGTTATGAAAAGGGAATTCTCGGAGAGGATATTTACAAGTCAGGCTTTTCATTCGATATAAGAATATTTGAAGGAGCCGGAGCTTTTGTCTGCGGCGAGGAGACTGCCCTGATAGCCTCACTGGAGGGTAAAAGAGGGACACCTCATCTGCGACCTCCCTACCCTGCCGTAAAAGGTTTCAGGAATCAGCCAACGCTGGTAAACAATGTAGAAACGCTGGCACTTGTACCATGGATTGTAAATAACGGAGATACAGCATTCAGCTCAATTGGAACTGAGAAAAGCAAGGGAACCAAAGTTTTCGCACTGGCAGGAAAGATATCAAAAGGCGGACTTATTGAGGTTCCTATGGGCATTACAATCAGAGATATAGTTGAGAAGATCGGTGACGGTATGGGTGAAGGGAGAACATTCAAGGCAGTACAGATCGGAGGTCCCTCCGGAGGATGTATCCCTGCAAGCATGGCTGATACGCCAATTGATTTTGAGGAGCTTACCAGGATGGGCGCCATGATGGGTTCAGGAGGGATGGTTGTTCTTGACGATACTGACTGCATGGTGGATATAGCAAAATACTTCCTGACGTTCACCCATAAGCAATCATGCGGGAAGTGTACTTTCTGTCGCATAGGCACAAAACACATGCTTGATATAATTACAAGGCTGAGCGAGGGGAAAGCTTCAATAAATGAAATTGACGAGCTTGAAAAGCTGTGTCATTCCGTTAAGGACGGAAGTCTCTGCGGACTTGGAAAGACAGCTCCCAATCCTGTTCTTACCGGATTAATGTATTTCAGGGAGGAATATGAGGCACACGCAAAAGGGTATTGCCCGGCTAAAAGATGCAGAGATCTTGTCAGTTATGTCATAAATGATAACTGCACAGGCTGTACGAAGTGCTTCCAGGAATGCCCGGTAGCTGCAATAGGATTTAAACCTTATGAAAAACATGAAATAGACCAGAAGCTCTGTACTAAATGCGATAACTGCAGGGTTGTCTGCCCTGATAACGCTGTAGAAATTGTTAATATACATGATCAGGATAAGAATCGATAATATAGACATTGAAGCTGATGAAGGTCAGACTATCCTGGATGCTGCATACGGGGCAGGAATACATATACCCACACTGTGTCACAAAGACGGGATTGAGCACTATTCATCATGCATGGTTTGCATGGTAAAGGACAATAATACAAATGGTTACAAGCCATCATGTTCAGCTCTGGCACAGGACGGGATGGATATTGATGCTTCCGGGGAGAATGTAAAGGCAATAAGGAAGCAGGCTGTTGAACTGCTTCTTTCGGAACACAGGGCTGAATGTGAAGCACCCTGCAGGGTTGTTTGCCCGGCCGGATATAATATTCCCCTGATGAACAGGCTTTTGATGTCGGGAGAAACCGAAAAGGCAATTGAACTTGCCAGAACTGAAGTAACTACTCCTGCGATATTGTGTATTGACTGTCCTGGTTATTGTGAAAATGCCTGCAGAAGAAAGAAGGCAGACCTGCCGATTTCGATCCGCAATATACAATTGTTTGTTTCACAAAGTATTAATAAACATAAATTACACAAAGAAGTTGAAAATCAGGGCGGTAATGAGTCCGTGGAACAGAAGAAGATAAAAAATATCAATCCCCTGAGAAAGCGTTTCTCTTCAAGGATCGGAAAGCTTGATGATAAAGAATTTAAGGAATGGCTTAAGGAAAGTACCGGAAACGGAACAAGGATAAGAGAGATACCGGATTTCAGATCGGCTGGAACTGAAGCTGAAAACTGCATGCACTGTGACTGCAGAAGTTCTGATGACTGTATCCTGAGAAAGACAGCGGAAGAGTTTTCAGTGAAGGATCCTTCAGGGAAACTTGTCTATGCACCGATTGAAAAAAAGATCAACAAGAATACCGGCCTGATTTTTGAGAATGCAAAATGTATCAAATGCGGACTCTGTGTAAGGGTTTGTGAGGATAACAAGGATGAACCTCCCCTCTGCTTCATTCACAGGGGATTTGTTTCCATAATCTCAGAGCCGTTAACGGAAGAGTTTGATGATATTCTGAAGACAAAAACAGATATTTGTATTAAAGTATGTCCGACAGGTGCCCTTGGTAAGTTTAAATAGTAGCAATTAATGAAATACATGTTTATAATATTGCTCCTTCTGTTCACCTGCAGGCTGTCTGTTGCACAGGTCACGGATGATAACTGGACGGTATTCCGGGGGAAAAGCGATCTGTCGGGAAGTACCCGCGCCGAATTGCCTGACTCGCCAGTGCTGTTATGGAAAGTGACATCAGATGTGCGAACCAAATCATCACCCGTTATCAGCGATGGTATAGTCTATTTCGGAAATGACAAGGGAACTCTTTATGCCGTGAGTTCTGAAGGGAAAGTCAAATGGAAATTTGAGACCGGCAGCCCGATTGAAGCCCCTCCCCTTGTGTTTGGCGATAAGGTTTTTGCCGGTTCCTCTGACGGAGTCCTCCGTGCTGTTAATAAATTAACAGGTAAACTGGAATGGTCATATTACACGGAAAACCAGATTGTTGGATCGGCAAACGTCTGGATATCAGGAAAACAGGCAGGGATCATTTTCGGAAGCTATGATTATTACCTGCATTGTGCTGATCCTGATTCAGGCAAGCCATTGTGGAGGCTGGAAACAATGAATTATGTGAACGGTACTCCTTCGGTTTCAAACAACAAGATTATTTTTGGCGGATGCGATGGCATTATCCGGGTTGCCGATCCAAGAACAGGAACAGAAAGGGATAATTATGAAATAGGCGTTTATATTGCAGCCTCTCCAGCTGTGGTTAATGAAAAAGCATACTTCGGAGATTATGACGGGACTTTTTACTGCGTCAACATGCAGGAAGGCAGAATTGACTGGATGATAAAGCCCGGAGAGACATCCGGAGCAATACTTGGTATACCTGCAGTAATCAGCAACTCCGTAGTTATCGGGAACGAGGATAAGTACCTATATTGTTATAATGCGACTGATGGCAGGTCAGTGTGGAAATACAGGACCAACGGACGCATAACCGGATCAGCAGTGGTGACTCCGACAAAGGTTTTGTTCGGAAGCATGGATGGGAATATATATATTCTCGGACTCGCAAACGGGAAGAAGCAGTGGGGCTTTAATGCAGGTGCACCCATAAGCAGCTCTCCTGCAGTTTCGCAGGGAAGATTCTATTTTCTGACAGAAGACGGACGACTGCTTGCTTTCGGTGTGAAGTAGTTAAAAAGAAAATAAAGGAGATGAAAATAGTATATCTCATAACCGGATCGGGAGGATCATTTTATTGTGCAAACTGCTACAGGGATATGCTCTATTTCAGAGCTATCAGAAAAGTTCCGGGAACAACAGCAAAAGCTGTACCCCTGTATCTTCCGCCTGACAGCGACATAAATAAAGAAGATATATTTGACAAGCAGGTATTCTTTGGTGCAATCTCATTGTACTTGAGAGAAAAGATGAGAATATTCAGGAATATGCCTGACTTTCTGGAGAAATTCTTTGATTCCAGACCATTTCTCAAGCTTGCCGCTCACATGGCCGGTACAACCCGCACCGAAGGACTTGAGGATCTGACGCTCAATATGATTGAAGGCGACAATGCTTTTCGTCCAAATGAAATGAACAGGCTGGTAAGCTACCTCATGAAAGATGGGAAGCCTGATATTATCCACCTTTCAAATGCACTTATACTCGGATTGGCGAGGCAGCTGAAAAAAAGGATGGATACCAGGATTGTATGTTCGCTGCTAAATGAGGATGACTGGATTGATGATATGGCGGAGCCCTACCGGAGCAAAGCATGGAGTATGATTGCTGCCGAAGCAGATTATGTTGACAGTTTCATTACACCCAGCAGGTATTATAAAGAGCTGTTCATCAGAAAAACAGGCTTAAAGGGTGAAAACATCCATATCGTTCCGCTTGGCTTTGATGCTCCGGATTACAAAAAACCTGAGGATCCGGCGAGACCTCCGGCAATAGGCTATTTCTGCCGTGTAAGTTACCATAATGGATTTGACAAGCTTGTTGATGCCTTCCTCGACCTGAAGGCCAGGAACGTTATTCCCGGACTCACATTAAACGTCTGCGGCGGATATACAGGTGATGATAAAGCTTTTATATCAACCCAGATAAAGAAGATCAGGGAAAAAGGATTTCAGAAAAGCATAAGGATATATCCCGAATTCATAGGAGAGAAAAAGACTGAATTCTTTAATGATGTGGATGTTATCAGTGTTCCTGTACGTAAATATGACGGGTACGGGCTTTATATACTGGAGGCTAACAGTGCGGGGATCCCCGTTGTTCAACCCCCGACAGGAGCTTTTCCTGAAATCGTAGAGATGACTGGCGGAGGAATAATCTATTCTCCTGACACTATAGACGGGCTTGCAGCAGGTTTGCTTAAGATGCTTACTGACAATGAAATGAGAAGCAGTCTTGGAAAAACAGGAAGTAAAAATGTAAGGTATCTCCTGTCACTTGGCAAAATGTCAGATGGCTTATCAGTGGTTTATAATAAATTATCAAACATGAAATAATTGCATATGCTGAGAGCAGAAGGTATTACCAAGTCATTTCTCCAACGGGGCATCGTGCTTGACAAGCTTGATCTTTCTGTTAAGGAAGGTGATTCCATTGCAGTTACAGGACCCTCCGGATCAGGAAAAACTACGCTGATGAACATTATAGGTTCTCTTGACAGACCCGATTCAGGTATTGTTATGTTTCAGGATAAATCAATCCTGGATTTTACACCTGATGAATCAGCTCAATACCGGAACAGAAATATAGGTTTCGTTTTTCAGGATCACCTGCTTCTGCCCCATCTCACCGTGGAAGAGAACATCCTCCTGCCCCTTTTTGCACGACATATATCCCATGACGAATATGAAGAGAAGAAGAATTATGCAGGCACGCTGATGGATAAAACCGGAATTCAGGGATTATCAGGCAAGTACCCTTTTCAGATATCAGGTGGTGAGGCGCAGCGTGTGACACTTGTGAGGGCGCTGATTAACAAGCCTTCCCTCCTTCTTGCAGATGAACCGACGGGGTCACTTGACGCAAAAAATGCCGCTCTTCTCGGCGAACTGCTGACATTGCTGAACAATGAAACCGGCACTGCTATGATTGTTGCCACCCACTCAGCCGATCTGGCAGCAAAAATGAAAGCGCATCTGCATCTCGAAAACGGCAGACTAATTCCCTGAACGATAAAATGAGTATTTAGATGAAGTCCCTGGCAGAAACCATCAAACGTTCACTTCTGTTTTACAAAAAGGATGCTGTTTACCAGCTTATCATAGTTGCCCTGCTTTCAGCGATCATTTCAGGCTCGCTTTTCACCGGACATTCAGTAAGGGAAAGCCTGAGAAAAAGTGCAGCTGAGAAACTTGGAAACACTGAAATTCTTATCAGCACAGGACTCAGGTACCATGATGCTTCATTGTCAGAAAGGATTTCAGCACAAACAGGTGAAAAGGCCGTTCCGGTTCTCGAGACAGAAGGATATTGCCAGAATTTTTCAACAGGCGTAACAGCTTTAAATACAAAAATATACGGAATCACAGAGGATTTCTGGTCGTTTCATGGTATTGACAAAGTAACCATCAATACAGGAACTGTCGCAGTAAATTCAAAGCTTGCTGAACACCTCGGAATAAGCGAAGGAGATGAAATAATCATGAAGTTCAGGGATACTGATCCTGTTCCGGATAATGCTCCCTTCGCACCCTCCAAAGAGACTGACGGTTCGAAAGTGATGAAGGTGGAAAAAGTGATCACGCCGGATCAGTTGGGTAATTTCTCCCTGGGCGTAAGTCAGCTTGTTCCTATGAACATATTTATGAATATTTCCGATCTCATTGAAAACAAGAATCACTATCAGCGTGCCAACAGGATTCTTATTCAGAACAGTAAGCACCAGCCTGCAAACTATTTTGCAGAAGTCCTTGCAAATAAACTTGTCATATCAGATATAGGCTTAACAGTAAGACGATCAGTAAAAACAGGAGAACCGGAAATTATTTCCGACAGGATCTTTATTGACAGTACAACAGTTTCACAAATAAGGGAGCTAATCCCTTCGGCAACACCGGTAATAACATATCTGGGGAACGACCTGCAGGCAGGCAGCAAATCAACACCTTATTCTTTTATTACAGCATCAGGGTACAAGGACCTGGAGGAAGATGATATTCTGATAAACAGGTGGCTCGCCGACGACCTGGATGCAGATGCCGGGGATACACTCAAACTAACCTGGTACGATCCCGCATACAGCAGCCGTCGTCTTGAGGAAAGAAGCAGGAGTTTTATTATCAGTGATGTGGTTTCTGATGAACACTTTTATTCCGATCCTTCATTGATGCCTGATTTCCCGGGTATATCAGGAAGCACTACCTGCTCCGGATGGGATGCAGGCATACCGGTAATCATGGAAAAAATCAGGAATAAGGATGAAGAGTACTGGAACAAATACAAGGGAACACCAAAGGCCTTTATAAGTTACGAAGCCGGCAGGAAAATATGGGGAAGTAATTTTGGCAATGCCACTTCACTGAGGTTCCCCGAAACAGAAAATAAGGATAGTATAATATCCAGTCTCTCAGGATCACTGGATCCGCATTTAAATGGATTCACAATTTCTGACATAAAAACGGAAAGCAGAAATGCTGCAGCGAACGGAGTTGACTTCAGCACACTCTTTCTCGGTCTGTCAATCTTTATTATAGTGTCATGCCTGATACTGTTGTCACTGGCTGTTTCTCTGTTCTTTGATTCCAGAAGAAACCAGGTCGCAACATATTTCGCGCTTGGGTTCAGAAACAGGCAGATAAAGAATCTGCTTTTATCGGAAACTCTTATTATAAGTGCAACTGGAGCTTTATTCGGAGTATTCCTTGGGTATCTCCTTAATATAATGATCATTAAGGCGTTGAATTCTGTGTGGATAGGAGCTGTTCAGACAAATACTCTATCAACTGATTTCAGTTTGATGTCAGTACTTACAGGATTCCTGGCAACTATTATTATTGCATCACTGCTCCTGCTGCTTAAATCGGGGAAATATCTGAAAAACCTCAGTCAGAAGGTAAGTGGTGAACCTCCTGAACATTCCACCGGGAAGAACCTCCTCGCTCTGATGATATGCCTGGCTGCAGCCGCATGTCTTTTACTTCTGTCATCTGTTTCAACAGGGCATGCGACTGTAATGACATTTTTTGCCGGAGGTCTTATTTTCTGTGCGCTTATCCTGGTACTCAGATACTATTATTTGAGGAAGAGCCTCATAAATGACAGCCCTGAATCGGCAAGACGCAATCTTTCAAGGCTGTTCTATACCTTCAATCCGGCTCACGCGGTAACCCCGGCGATCTTCATTGCAGCCGGTATTTTTGCTGTGGTAATTACAGGTGCAAACAGACAGGTGATAAGCGACAAAATGCTGTTGAATACGGGAGGAACAGGGGGTTATTTGTTATGGGCAGAGTCAGCTGTTCCGGTAAAGGAAAACCTTAACACTGCTGAAGGACGGGAAGAATTTGGACTGGAGGAGACTGAACTTAAGCATCTTGAATTTGTCCAGGCAAGAAGACTTGCTGGTGATGACGCCAGCTGCCTGAATCTGAACCATGTTACTGCACCATCGATTCTTGGAATTGATCCGGAACCATTCATTGAACGGGGATCTTTTTCTTTTGCTTCAGGGATGAAACGGACAGGGATTAAAAATTTATGGCAACTTCTCAAAGAAAAGCCTGCAGGTGATGTTATCTATGGAATAGCTGATCAGACTGTTCTCGAGTGGGGACTGAAGATCAAAACCGGAGATACACTTGTATACAGGGCAGAAAATGGTCAGCCTCTGAATATTGTAATCTGTGCAGGCCTGAAATCATCAGTATTCCAGGGATATCTTTTAATCAGCAAAAGCCATTTTGAAGAATATTTTCCAACGGTGGCTGGCAGTTCTGTTTTTCTTGCAGACGGCAGCTCTGATTCATCCGGTTATTACAGGGATATTCTGACCGGCAGGTTTTCAGGATACGGTATATCGGTGATTCCGGCATCCGAAAAACTTGCTTCGTTCTTCGTGGTAACCAATACATACCTCGATGTGTTTATAATACTGGGTGTACTGGGCATGATCCTTGGCATAGCTGGTCTGGGATTTATCCTGATCAGGAATTTCAACCAGAGGAAAAGAGAATTTGCACTAATGATGGCAACTGGCTATACGACCAGACAGATAAGGAATATGATATCAACAGACCAGGTGATTATACTTTTCTGGGGAGTGATTACAGGAACACTTGCAGGAATGACAGCAACACTTCAATCTCTTAAAAGCGGATCAGAAATGCCATGGAATATCATTGCTGCAATGATCGTTCTGATTATTGCTTCAGGAATAATAGCTATATTCCTGTCAGTCAGGAGAGTCAGAAGTGAATCTCTGATCGTTCAGCTCCGGAGGGAGTAACATTATTTCCTGCCCACCGCATACAGGTAATTCTGAGTTCTGAAGAATATCATGCTGTCAGTTATGGCTGGGGCGGTCATGCAGATGTCATTCATCGGGATCTCCCCTATCAGATTGAATGTATCTCCATCCTGAATTATGTAGATGGTTCCTTCTTCACTGACAATGTATATTTTGCCATCAGAGGCTACGGGTGAGGCAATAAAACTTTCAGCTTTTCCGAGCTTGGCATTATAGATATCTTTTCCGGTAAGCGGATCAAGACAATTAATTGTTCCGTTCCAGTTCATGTTATAAAGCCGGTTGCGGTAAAGCAGCAGTGTATGCATATAGGAGCCGCCTCGCGGAAGGCTCCAGAGTACGCCCTGGTTTGAGGTTTCTCCTTCTTTAAGGGTAATGTTCCCGGTTGCATTCATTTTAACAGCAATTATGGGAGAATATTTCCCATGGGCGCTGTTGAAGTATATCAGTCCATCACCAATTACGGGTGCA
The DNA here is from genome assembly GCA_964525415.1 of uncultured Rikenellaceae bacterium. GTDB lineage: Bacteria > Bacteroidota > Bacteroidia > Bacteroidales > VadinHA17 > LD21. The sequence goes on from CAZGGZ010000019.1 coordinate 33,529, forward strand.
GGTATCTGGATATCACCGCCGCCTGACATTTTCCATACCTCTTCTCCCGTAATAAAATCATAAGCGCCACGGTGATTATAGCCGTTGACAACAACATATGCTTTCCCGTTATGAGTATAGATATTCGGAGTGCACCAGCCCGGAATTTCGTCCCTGTCTTTCTTCCAGAGCTCGTTACCTGTTTTTACATCGAGAGCAGCTACAAATGAATTTTCAAGAACGTCGCATTGTACGACAACAGCTCCGTTATGAATGATCGGAGAACTGGCAAATTCCCACTCAGCGTTTTTCATCACTGCCCATATTGATTTCAGCACGCCAAAACTCTTCTGCCACTTCAGGTTTCCGTTGAAATCATAACAATACAGCCCCTCTGATCCGAAAAATGCCACAACATGTTCGCCATCAACTGCCACAGTTGTATTTGCGTGTGTTGATTTAGGATGACGCTTTATTTTCGGAACACCTATGCATGCAGTTTTCTCCCATAAGATCTTTCCGGTATTCTTGTTAATGCAATAAACTTTCCACTCATGAACCGATGTATCGTTGACAGGCGTAACATCTCCATAGAGTCCCGGCTTGAATCCGGCTTTGTCACCTTCACTGATGGCAGTTGTTATGAACAGCTTATCTCCCCAGATTGCAGGACTGGATATCCCCATGCCGGGTATTTTAGCTTTCCATTTTATATTGGTGTTTTCCTTAAAGCTGAAGGTCAGCGGAAGGTTTGCTCCATCAAGCACTCCTGAGGCAAAATAACCACGGTAGCCGGGCCATTGTCGCTCAGGAAGCATTTGAGCGAATGCATTTCCGGAAATGAAAATCATAATCAGGAGTAACAATGCTGCTATTCTTGTCTTCATGGCAAATAGTTCAGGTAACTAAAATAGTATAATGTTTAAAACCTCAATGAGTAACCGAATGATAAAATATTATCGTCGCTAAGATCCGGGAAATAATCCCTCTGGAAAATATATTCGACATCAAAAGAATGATGTGCTGTGATATCAAGTTCAACTCCGGCTCCGATTCGTTTCTTATCAATTACCCGGTCAGAATCCTTGAATAACGGGCAGAATATCTCTGCATATATATACGGATCTGCAGGTGATGTGGAGAAATTATAAAGTGCCTTAAGACGGAACCGTCCATGGGATGTCGGCAGTTTATCATTCTCATCCTCAATATATGTCTTATACCGCTGCTGGAACATTGCACGTCCTGATAACCTGAGATTGCCAAGAGGAAGAGTTCCCTTCACATCAGCAAACCATTTATGCCTTATATGGTATGAGTCATCATCTTCAATGTTTTCACTTATTCTGTATGATGCTGCAGCAGCCAGGTAATTATTGAATTTGTATGATATCTCTCCTTCAAGGAAAGCTTCTTCGAGCTTTCCGGCGTTATCAAATGTACGGAATGACGTTGACAGGCCGATATCGAGATTGTTAAATACTTCGTACGCTGCTGAAGCATTGTACCATATCCCAAAATCCTTTTCCTGCGGGAAAGCATTTAAAGCAAACAGACAAAAGACAAACAGAAGCGAACTTCTCTTATTCATCGTCATCATCATCATTTTTGTCACTGCCGTTTGTCTCTTCTGATTTGATTTCCGGCTCCGTTACATAATAATATATGGTCAGTTCACAGGTATCTCTCAGGAAATCTATTTTGCCGGTTTCCACCCTGTTGATCTTGCTTATCCCTGTCCTTTCCTGTAAATCAGAGAGAAGCTCGGTGCGCTTTCCCGGTCTGATAAGATTAATCTTTTCGTAGATTATCGTCTTGGAAGACTCATGCTTGAGCAGCCATAGTTTTTCCAGTCCGAATGTGATTACGATTATTACAATATTTGAAAACAGAAGATCGATCAGACTTGTATCTGTACTGGTAAGAGCATTTATTACTGAAACACCAATAATGAGGAAAAGATAAGTCATCTCCTTGATGGGCATTGCATTTGTACGATACCTTATTATACCGAAAATCGCAAATAATCCGAGAGCAAATCCAATCTGCAGCTTGACACTCTCAAGCAGGAAGCAAAGAAGAAATACAATTGTAGAAATAAGGATATAGGTAAAGAGATAATCCTTTCGTTTGGTGGTTGAATAATACAACCATCTGATAAGGATCACTATCACTCCGGTATTAAGGACAAATCGGAGGAGCAGCTCAAGAAAATTTGTCACATCTATAATTTGTATCCCAGCAATGTTAACATTATCAGGCAAGAACAAGTCTGTCATATTCATATTCCAGTTTATTAATCATTAAGAGCTTTGGTTTCAGTATATTTTTTCTGAGATGTTCATTGAGAACTGCGCTTCCGATACAGTATTTGCTGAATCCTGTGGGATAAACCGCAGATTCTTTAAGAATTGCAGTGATGAAGGATCTGTCGGTGAACATGTCCTTTTTTACCTCTACAACAGCTATTTTTTGCAATGCCGCATTCCTGCCTTCGGGATTCGTAAATGAGATATTATAATCAAGAGTAATGCGTTCTTTGACTTCTGCCCCGACAAAAGTTATTCTCCTGAAAGTGTTTGTCAGAACAGGTTGAAGAACCAGAGGTCTCTGTGGTACATGCCGGTTTATAAATTCACAGGCTGCAGCATCGAATATGCCGTCAGACGGAAGATTGTTTTCAATCCTCCATTTTACGGTCCTGTTCTTGTTGGTCCTCTTCTTCACCTCCAGGAATGTTATGCCCGTAGCCTCATATCTTCTGAACCTGACCTTATTTCTTGACAGTTTTCCGGTAATGTGATGATTGAAGAACAGATAGTCACCCGTATCAAGATATGTTGTAAGATATGAAAATACCCTGTTGCCATTGATCTCAAGAATCCTGTAGTCTCCGTTCATTTTTGCCAGCAAACCGGGAAGCCGGTTTACTGATACCACATATTTGGTGTCAGTGCGGTTCATCAGCCTGACATTATCCATTTCATCCAGGCTGATATGCGAAAACGAAGTCAGTGCTTCTGATATCGGCGTAAGCTGGGTCATCTAGAATGTTGTGTATTGATAGACTTTACGGGTTTTCGGTTTCTTATTTGGTTCATATACGATCTTCTCAACCCTGAGGCCGTTTTCAATCTTATAATCTGAATATTCAACGAGCTTTCCGGAAGGATCATACTCCTCCTCCCTGATCTTATTGTCATCAGCGTCGTACTGATACTTGAAATGCTTGTTAATTTTTCCCTGCTTATAGGTTATTTCTTCAAGTATGTTTCCGCGTTCATCGTAATACGTCTCAGACTCCTTGTACTGTTTTCTTACAAGCTGGTCGTACTTTTCTTCAAGCACAATGAGGCTTTTTACCCTGGGTTTTGAATCGGGTTTCTTCTGCCCTTCACCTGCCAGACAAAAGACAGTGAACAAAAGGATCCACAAGACCGGTTTCAGCTTTTTCATGATAATCATTTTTAAATTCATATTTCCTGATGTCCTGAACATTATACAGATTAATGACATTTTACCCTGTCGCTTACCCTAAGGCAGACACGGGAAAAATCACTTACTTTTCCCCTGTACTTTTCCGTTGTTTATCCATAGGGTTATCCTTCCCATCCTGTCGTATGGAGGATATACATGCATCCCTCCCGTGACAAGATCCATAAGACCGTCATTATTGAAATCTCCCGTTTCAAGTGTCAGAAGATGAGTTGGATTACTCGCCAGACCATGAATTGTGAATTGCATATCCCCTGTATTTTCCATCCAGACAAGACTCTGTGCTTCAGGATCCTCCCACTTGTTAAAACAACTTACTGCAAACAGGTCGATGTCGCCGTCATTGTCAATATCATAAGGACGGGCATTATAAGCGCCAATAAAATTGCAGATCTGATGGAATTCAAAATTCAGATCCCCTTTGTTTTCAAGCCATTCAACACCGTGCCATGGTCTTCCCTGTGGAGGTATATAGTCAAAGGCATCACCATTTGTGTAGAGTATGTCGTCGTCGCCGTCTTTATCAGGATCAGCAATAAAAATATTGCTGGAGCCAAAATCCTGGTTATCGGAGCCAAATAGAAGCTTAGGCTGGAAATTTCCTTTCCCGTCATTAAGCCAGCAATATACCTCTTCCCATTCCTGGCTTACAAGGGATATTATATCAAGGTCATTGTCCTTGTCTATATCAATGATTATCACATTGATGGGTCCTGATAGATTCTGGAGTATATGATTCTCGAAATTCCACCCTCCAAGGTTTTCAATCCATCGTGTCTCCCCATCATCGTACCCGAACTGGGCGACAGCAAGGTCATTGTCACCATCATTATCAAGGTCTCCTGCTCTTACATCTGTAACCCTGGCAATCTTTTCCACTATCGTTCTCCTCGTGAAATTATTGCTTCCGTCATTTTCAAGTATTACAACTGATCCTATCTTATCATTGTTCGGAAAGATCATTCCCATCACAGCAACCAGGATATCATTATCACCGTCCATGTCAAAATCAAATACCTCGGCATGAGCAGGTGCAAGGACATCGGCAGCAAGAACAACTTCCGAATATACATCTGCAGGAGACTGCCTGATCAGGCTGATGTTATTGTTCCTGCTGTCGCAAACTAAAATATCAAGCAATCCATCTTTGTCAAAATCACAAGGGGAGATATGAGAAATGAACGGAGGCTCAATAAATCCGTCTCCCACGGCTACAGGATCAAACAACCTGATCTTTTGTCCGGGATTGAGATTTTCTGAAGACTGCTTATGTCCCTTCTCATTTTTTCTGATGATTCTCTGCACTGCTTCTTTTGCTGACATTCCACTCCGTTTTGCCTGATAATTGATCAACAGAGCAGGTATCCCAAGCAAAAGTATAACAACAACTGCTGTCAGAGATATGTTTGTTAACCTTCTTTTGTGATCTCTGCGACTTCTGTTCTCGTTTGACATAAGCTTGAATACAGTTAAAAAAATACTTCCGGCAAAACTAATCAAAATGTACCTTTAGTCACTGTTTCTTTAAAAAAGTTTCTTTATCATTATACGATTTTTTCATTATGCTTCTGCATGAGAGTTTATAGAGGAGAAAGGATATATCTGTTAATCATACTTTTTTCAGTTCTGGCACCTGGACTCGTATGCCAGTATTTCCTCGGGAAACCGGTCAGCAGGCAAATTCATATTTCAAGCTTCCGTTACGGAAAGGAACCGTCGGTCATCAGATGCAATCGCGGAGATACTCTTTACCTTACATTCTCCTCAGAAGATACAGGACATTCTTTTTTTCTTGAGGAATTTGATATGGATGTGAAGGTTAGTCCTGCAACTGATGATGTTGCTGTTTTCAGCATTGTAGACCCTACAGCCAGACCTGTGTTTACAAGAGAGGTTATGCTGATAGCAAAGCATCCGGGGATTCTGAATTATCTTGTCTCAAAGAGCAATTACAGGTGTCATGTGTGGTGTGGCCCTATGCACGCATTTGAGCAGGGCAAACTGATCATTAAGCCTAATACTCTTCTCGCATCAAGCCTTGGTGGCATAATTGGAATTCTTATTGTCTGGATACTTAAAATTCTGAGGAGAGATCCTGAGATGAATTCAAATGGGAATAAAGAACCTCAATATCGGGATCTTCTGAAAAGCCCGTCTGCAAAAAAGATTCTGAAATCCCGCTGGCCACAGATGATTATTATGCTCTTTGCGATGGTCCTTATATATATAGTAATACTGACCTCGGTATTTGGTACAAAAATGTCAGGGAGGAATCTTGGTGTCCTCCTTATGTGGGCGGTCTGGTTGTTTCTCCTGGTTGCAATAATGACTCCTTTTTTCGGAAGACTATGGTGCACTGTCTGCCCCTTACCGTTTTTTGGTGATCTTCTGCAGAGAAGGTCCTTCTTAAATCCGGTCAAAGGCAGTTCACATAGTTATAATAATAAGTTTTTTGGCAGATTCCTTAAGTGGCCGGAATCACTGAACAACAACTGGTTGCGGCTGATTATCTTCATGATCCTGGCTACATTTTCCACAACACTGGTTGCAACTCCCAGGATTTCAGGGATCACGGTGCTGATGCTGCTGATCGTTCCAACTGTCATGTCGGTGATATGGGGACTGAGATCCTTCTGCAGGTACGTATGTCCTGTAAGCGTATTTGTCGGTCCTTTTTCAAGGATGAGTCCGGTTGCCCTGAGGAAGAAGGATCAACAGACATGTGATCAGTGCAGCCAGAACTTTTGTGAAAAGGGGAATATCAACGGATGGGCTTGTCCATACGGAATAAACGTGGGAAGGCTGAATGAGAATTCCGATTGCGGATTATGCCTGGAATGTATAAGGACATGCTCTTATAACAACATAACCGTTTACGGGAGACCGTTTGCAGCTGAAACAGGTACAAGGAATATCAGTGAGGCATGGATGACAATAGCAATATTTACAGTTTCTATTGTATACAGCATTCTTTACCTCGGGCATTGGCCGGAAGTACGTGATTATGTGAACATCCTGGATAAGAAAAACTGGGATCTCTTCGCAATCTATTCACTTGTGCTCTGGACAATTTCCCTGGTAATCGTTCCCGGAATCATTTATTTCACGGCATATTCGGGTTCAATGTTATCCGGAGCAATTCAAAGAACCAGTAAATTATTTCTGGATTATGCAGGCTCTCTCCTTCCTCTCGGGATGATGATATGGATTGCATTTGTCATTCCCATGTTTTTCAATAATACTACATTCATTATGCAATCTGTTTCAGATCCATTCGGATGGGGATGGGATTTCTTCGGGACGGCAAATATACCCTGGCATCAGATGATGCCGCGACTGGTTCCATGGCTTCAGGCTTTAGTGATACTGACCGGATATTATCTCAGCCTCAGAGATATAACAAGGACATGGAATCACGAAAAAGCAAATAACAGGAAACTGCTCATACAGTCAATTCCGATTGGCTTATTTATCACAGCAGCGGCTTCGCTGATGATAGTATTCTTCACAAACTGATGAGTTACCTTCAGATCTTCAGCATTGATTGAGACCAAGGTCCGGAACAGTGGCATTCAACGGATTAAGCGAAGGCAGGATTACAAGAGCTGCACCAAGTGCTGTAGCATTGGAAATCTCTGAAGTAAAGACGTTCTTCATGGAATAAGCCTCTGATAATATTTTTGTGAATAGCGGATTACCTGAGAAACCTCCGGTGATATAAATGTTCTCAATGTCACCATCTGCAGGGATTATAAGATCAATTGCCTCAACCGCAAGCAGCGACAGTTCGACCATCAGCTGATGATATCCTTCTGCGAAGGTTTTAAAAGCAAAAAAATCCAGATTTTCCTTCAGCTCTCTCGAATATGGCAGGTTATCGAAGAAGAATCTGTTTTCAGCGCATTTCCGTTTACTGATTTCAAGAAGCTCATTATCAATCCTGATGCTTTTGTAATGGTCTGGTGATGTATTAAAATGTTCGCTCAGGCTGTTTACTGCAACCTCGTGAAGATGCCCCAGGAAGAGCCGTGATGATTTAACAGGCTGCCTGTTAATGCTCATATAGCACAGGCAGTCATGGTCAAGCTGTTCCGCGGTCAGTATCTCCGAATTGAATGGATTCATATTGATACACCATGTACCGGTTGAGATAAGAAGGAACTTTCCCTTGTTCACAGCAAAGTACGGAGCAAGCGAGGATGAGCTGTCATGAATGCCAATTCCGATTTTAATATTCTTCCCTTCAATGATAACATCATTCAGAGTACTGATATCAGCCGGATCAGGAAGCTTCAAACCTTCCTCATATACCCAGCGGTGGTATGTCATATTGTCAAAATCCCATAGTGCTGTATGGCATCCTATTGAGGTGTGTTCGGAACAGACTTTTCCGGTAAGCAGGTATGAAAGGTATTGAGGAAAATGGAGTATATGCCTTACTTTAGAAAACAGTTCCGGCTTTGTGTATTTAAGCCATAATGCCTGCATCCCCGAGTTGAGCATGCCAAGAGCAGGAGATGCAGTTCTCCTGCAGAATTCATCCTGACCTCCTGATTTTTTATATACCTTTTCCGGTATCCTGTCATCAATCGGTTTAAGATAGTTATAAACCGGTGTCAGCCTTTTGCCCTGATTGTCAAGATAAGCCAGCGTGGCGCCATATGTGGCAAAGTTTATGGCAGCAAGGTCATACTTATCGGACCTGACCAGCCGTGCAACTGATTCAATGATCCAGCTTTCAATATGTT
>CAZGGZ010000019.1:41850-43432 GCA_964525415.1 uncultured Rikenellaceae bacterium
TTATCGGACCTGACCAGCCGTGCAACTGATTCAATGATCCAGCTTTCAATATGTTGAATGTCATCGCACGGGAAACCGTCATCATCAATAGTCTCCGCGAATTTCTCCTCTGTCTCTGAAATGAGTTTCAGATCAAAGTTGAAAAGGATTACCTTCTTGTTTGTTTTGCCGACATCAAATACTGCAATGACCTTTTCTTTCATCTTTTGCTGAGAACCTCTTTTTCGTATTTTATTATTTCATTTATATAATCATGTCCTACCGGAACATTATTCTTCAGGCAGTAGTAGTCCCAAACAGCTCCGAATGGCTTTGATTTCATGAGTTCCATAAGGGATAGCCTTTCAAAGCTCTTTCCTTTTTCTTCATACTTCAGCAGAGTCTCATGAGGTTCAAGAAGGGCATACATAAATGCCATCTGGGCAGCTCGTGTACCTATCACGTAGGCACCTAACCTGTTAAGACTGGCGTCGAAAAAATCGAGACCTATATTAACCCTTCCAAGGGCATTCGCGCGTACAATCTCCTGGGCAATGAGAAGAAGCTCATCATTGAAAGTAAGGACATGGTCACTATCCCAGCGAACCCCTCTTGTAAGGTGCAGCAGCAGTTCATCAATATACAGCAGGATTGAAGATATCTTGTCTCCTACCTGTTCAGTAGGATGAAAATGGCCGTTATCAAGGGTGATCATTGTATTATTCTTTATCGCATAACCAAGGTAGAAGTCATGTGATCCTACAACCATTGATTCAGATCCGATCCCGAATAGTTTGCTTTCAATTGAATCCTTAAGATATTTCTTCGGGTATTTAACTGCGAATATTTCATCAAGCGATTTTTTAAGAAGTTTTCTCAGTGTATACCTGTCAACGGGAGTATCTTTAGAACCGTCTGGTATCCATATATTATGGACTGCCGGCACCCCGAGCTGTTTACCCATTTCAGCAGCTATCTTGCGGCAACGCTTCGTATGTTCAACCCAGAACTTCCTGGTCTTCGGGTTCTTGCTTGAAAGTGTAAACCCGTCATCGGCAAGAGGATGCGAGAAGCAGGTACAGTTAAAGTCCAGACCGATCTTCCTTTTCCTGGCCCAGTTGATCCATCCCTGGAAATGTTTGACCTCAATCTGGTCGCGGTCGACAAGCTTGCCCCCGAACTCACCGTAGATTGCATGAAGGTTAAGTCTCTGTCTTCCCGGAAGAAGTGACATGACTTTATCAAGATCGGCTCTCATCTGGGTGATTGTCTTTGCCTTGCCCGGGAAGTTGCCTGTAGCCTGTATCCCTCCTCCGCCAAGTTCAGCTCCTTCTTTCTCAAATCCTCCAACATCATCAGTCTGCCAGCAGTGCAGGCTGATTACGATATTATCCATTTCCCTGAGCACCTTTCCGGTATCAACACCTAATTCAGCATATTGCTGTCTTGCCAGTTGATAAGCTTTTTCTATTGCATCTTTTTTCATATTACCTATATTTTGTTTCTTATTCCATAAAAAATACCTGTTCAAGCGGTATTGATACCGGCGAATTATCCGGATTTGTTTCCATGATATCAGCCATGTATTTCCACCATTTCTTAA
>CAZGGZ010000020.1:0-43145 GCA_964525415.1 uncultured Rikenellaceae bacterium
CGATTTTCATATGCAAACCTTGCAGCTGCAAGTATCTCATCATCAGTTAAGTTATAACGGACAAGATTTTTATTGCCTTTCCTGATGCCGCAGTAAAGGCAGTCTTTTCCGCATACATTTGAGAATTCAATCAATCCCCTGAACCAGACTTTCCTGCCAATAAATTCTTCTTTAATTTCCGCCGACTTTTTAAACAGAAGAGTCCGCTCTTCACCTTCAGCCTGTAGAAGCCTTACTAGATCATTTCCTGAAAAATTCTCCTTTGTCAGTAACTCTCTAATAGAATTATTCATATTGCCTTCCATCGGTCTGCAAATATAATAAATGAGGCCTATATATGTTCTTTTTGACCACAAAGGGCTCAAAGGTTTATACGAAGGGACACAAAGGAGTACTTTTTTATAAAGCTTGTGTAGTTATAAAGATGTTTATTTTATATATATGCTATCCTGTTTTGTACTATTAATTTTTATTATATTGCTTTGCTGTTAATTCTGGGTATGTTTCTCCTAAAATGTTGAACGATAAGCTTATAAATCCGGGCAGTATTGTAGTTGTCGGGGGATCTGAAGATCTTTTCAAGCCTGGCGGGAAAATCCTGAAAAATATTATTGACGGGAAGTTCGCCGGAGATCTGTACGTGGTTAATCCGAAACAGGATTCCGTTCAGGGCTGCAAATCGTATCGTGACATAAAAGATATCCCGCCGGCTGATCTGGCTATACTTGCGATACAGGCAAAGTACTGCCTGCCGGTTGTTGAGGTGCTTATCAGGGAGAAGAATACCAGGGCTTTTATTATTATTTCAGCCGGATTCAGCGAAGCAGGCGAGGAAGGCAGAAAGCTTGAAAAGGAAATTGCCCGCATGGTTGATGACTCAGGAGGCTGTCTGATTGGTCCGAATTGTATAGGAGTCATAACACAGGCATACAGCGGGATCTTCACAACACCTGTTCCAAGACTGAACAGCAGAGGATGCGATTTTGTCTCCGGTTCAGGAGCCACAGCCGTCTTTATTTTTGAATCAGCAATACCAAAGGGAGTCAACTTCGCAAGCGTATATTCTGTCGGAAACAGTGCACAGACAGGAGTGGAGGAGGTCCTTGAATACTGGGATAACACCTTTGATCCCGAAGTAAGCTCTCTGGTTAAGCTGATATATGTTGAGACCATTCAGAATCCTGACAAGCTTCTCCACCATGCATCTTCACTCATCAGGAAAGGATGCAGGATCGCAGCCATCAAGGCAGGCACTACTGAGGCTGGCATCAGGGCGGCATCATCGCATACCGGAGCGATTGCATCTTCCGATTCGGCAGTAGAAGCTCTTTTCCGCAAAGCCGGAATAGTGAGATGCTCCGGGCGTGAAGAGCTTACAACAGTGGCATCGGTATTCTTCCATAAGCATTTGAAAGGCAGGAATATAGCCATAATAACACATGCAGGCGGACCTGCAGTCATGCTGACCGATGCACTTGCAGCAGGGGGCATGAATATACCGAGAATATCAGGAGAACATCATGACAGACTGCTGGCAATGATGAATCCGGGCGCATCGGCGGACAATCCTATCGATCTTATTGCCACAGCAACAAATGAACAGCTTGATAAGGTGATAGAATATGTCGATAAGCAGATGCTGAATATTGACGGCATGACCGTGATCTTCGGAAGCAACGGACTTAATGACATGACCGGGATATATGAGCTTATGCACCGCAAGATCCAGGAGTGTGTAAAACCTCTGTTCCCGATCCTGCCTTCTGTGGCAAGCTCTCAGACTGAACTTGCCTATTTCCTTGACAAAGGACATGTCAATTTTCCTGATGAAGTGGTTCTCGGGCGTGCATTGACAAGGATATCGAATACACCATATCCCGCAGAAGAAAAGATCTTTCTTAAGGACATTGATGTGCCGCTGATCCGCAGGATAATTGACAGCGCGCCAAACGGTTACCTTGGACCTGATATTATTCAGCAGCTTCTTGGTGCTGCACGCATCCCGATTGTCAGTGAAGAAGTGATAAGCAGCAGGAGGGACCTTGCATCAAAGGCAGAGAAGACAGGCTATCCGCTTGCTCTTAAGGTCGTGGGACCTGTCCATAAGTCTGACGTCGGAGGGGTGACACTTAACATTAAGTCACTTACACACCTTATGGCTGAATTCAACAGGATGATGAAGATAAAAGGCGTGAAGGCAGTTCTGATGCAGCAGATGATCACCGGAACAGAATTGTTTATCGGAGCAAAATATGAACCCAGGTTCGGACATATAATACTCTGCGGGCTCGGCGGCATATTCGTGGAGGTGCTTGGCGATGTATCATCAGGACTTGCGCCGCTTACTTTCAGTGAAGCCAATTCTATGATACGAAGCCTTAAAAGCTACAGGATTATCAGGGGTACACGGGGTAAACCGGGAATAAATGAACAGAAGTTCGCAGAGATTATCGTCAGGTTGTCAAGCTTGCTCAGGTTCGCTACTGAGATCAAGGAAATGGATCTGAATCCGCTGATAGGGAGCCCCGAGGCAATAACTGTTGTGGATGCAAGAATAAGAATTGAAAAACAGACAGAATGATTAAGTGTAAGTTATACACTTAAATTGTAGCAATACAATTTCTATTTAAAGTGATTAATGGATAACATACCAATTTCAGCTGAATTAATAAATGATCTGATTGACAAAAACGGTCTCCCGGCTCCGGGATCCGCTTCAATACGTGAAATATCATTCCTGGTGAACCTGATAGAAAAGGCTACCGGTATTAGATTCATCAGAATGGAGATGGGTGTGCCGGGACTGCCTGCGCCCTCAATCGGAGTTGATGCAGAGATAGCTGCCCTCAAAAGCGGGGTGGCTTCACTCTATCCTGATATATCAGGAATACCATCATTAAAGAAAGAAACCTCAAGGTTCATCAAACTCTTCCTGAATATTGATGTCAGTCCTGAAGGATGCATCCCCACAGTCGGATCAATGATGGGCGGTATGGCAAGCTTCCTGGTGGCAAACCGTAATGACAGGACCAAGGAGGGAACCCTCTTTATCGACCCGGGTTTCCCGGTCCAGAAACAACAGGTTAAAATGCTCGGACATGATTATCATACATTTGATGTATACAATTACAGGGGGAAGAAGTTAAAGGCGAAGCTGGAATCATTCATGAAGACCGGAAAGATCTCCTCACTGCTCTATTCAAATCCGAATAATCCGGCATGGATCTGTCTCACAGAGGAAGAACTGGCAATAATCGGTGAGCTGTGCAGTAGATACGATGTCATTGCCATTGAGGACCTTGCATATTTCGGAATGGATTTCAGGAAAGATTATTCAGTTCCCGGCAAACTTCCGTTTCAACCGACAGTTGGTCACTATACTGAAGATTATATCCTCCTGATATCAAGCTCCAAGATATTCAGCTATGCAGGTCAGCGTGTTGGGATGATGGCTATTTCTGACCATCTTTTCAAACGTTCCTACCCTGATCTTCTGAGATATTATACATCCGATAAGTTCGGATATTCACTTATCTTTGGTGCATTGTACGGTTTGTCAGCAGGAGTATCTCACTCCGCACAATTCGGACTGGCAGCACTGCTGAAAGCGGTGAACGACGGAAAATACAGGTACCGGGATGATGTTATTGAATATGGGGAGAAAGCTGCTTTAATGAAAAAAATGTTTACTTCAAACGGATTCAGGATAGTTTATGACAGGGATCTTGATGAGCCTCTCGCGGACGGATTCTACTTTACCATTTCCTATCCGGGTATGACAGGCCGGGAATTGCTTGGGAATCTGCTTCATTATGGTATAAGCGCAATATCACTTGATATCACCGGCAGTGACAGGAAAGAAGGCCTGAGGGCCTGCGTTTCAATGATACCCAGGAAGCAGTTCGGCGACATGGAAATGCGTTTGAAGGAATTTTCAAAAGACCATCCGTCAGATTAAAACGAAAAACATCAGATATGGCAAAGATCAGAGGAAGTATAGTTGTCAACATTGACAGATGCAAGGGATGCGAGGTATGCATGGTATCGTGCCCTACCGGGACAATTGCCATGGCAAAAGAGGTTAACCATAAAGGATATTTCTACGCATATCCGGCAAATCCTGATCTGTGCATTGGTTGTGCAAATTGTGCCATGGTTTGTCCCGATGGCGTGATAACTGTTTATAAAACAAAAATATAGCATGGTGATGGAAAAGGAATTGAGACTGATGAAAGGCAATGAAGCGATCGCAGAAGCTGCAATCCGTGCAGGAACTGACGGTTATTTCGGTTATCCTATCACTCCCCAGAGCGAAATACTGGAGTATCTCATGACGGCTGATCCGATGAAAACGACAGGGATGGTTGTCCTTCAGGCCGAAAGTGAAATTGCTGCAATAAACATGGTTTATGGCGGAGCAGCATGCGGGAAAAGAGTTATGACATCATCATCCTCGCCGGGAATAAGCCTGAAACAGGAAGGTATTACCTATATAGCCGGTGCTGAGCTGCCCTGCCTTATTGTCAATGTTGTCAGAGGCGGCCCCGGACTTGGTACAATTCAACCGGCACAATCTGATTATTTCCAGGCGACAAAAGGAGGAGGTCACGGGGATTATCACCTTATCGTCCTTGCACCAGCCTCTGTACAGGAAATGGCCGACTTTGTGGAGGTTGCCTTTGACCTGGCATTCAAATACCGGAATCCGGCCATGATCCTTTCTGACGGCGCTATCGGACAGATGATGGAAAAAGTATGGCTGAGCCCTCAGAAGGAGAGATCGAAAATTGTTCCCGAATGGGCAACAGTAGGAAAACCTCCAACCAGGGAACGCAATATTATTACCTCGCTCGACCTTGATCCCAATGCCCAGGAAGTATTCAACCAGAAGCTTGTCGCCAAATACAATGAGATAAGGGAAAAGGAGGTGCGATACGAGGAGTTCCAGTGTGATGATGCTGAATATATCCTGGTTGCATACGGCACCAGCGCTCGTGTATGCCAGAAATCAGTTCAGCTGGCGCGCGCCCAGGGTATTAAGGTTGGTCTGCTCAGGCCAATAACGCTTTTCCCGTTCCCTTCAAAACGACTGAATGAACTGGCTGACAGGGTAAAGCTTATGCTGTCAGTTGAAATGAGTGCAGGACAGATGGTCGAAGATGTGCAGCTTGCGGTTAATGGGAAAGTGCCTGTTTATCATTATGGAAGGATGGGAGGTATTGTCACCGCGCCCGATGAGGTTGTGGAAAATCTGAAATCAAAAATCACAGGAGGTTAAGATATGGCTGAAGCTACAGGAATTAAAGAAATCATAAAACCGGAAAACCTGGTTTATAAAAAGACGAAGATCATGACCGACAATGTGCTTTCATATTGTCCTGGTTGCGGTCATGGCACAGCTCATCGCATTCTGGCTGAAATAATAGAGGAGGAGGGACTTCAGTCTGAAACAATAGGGGTATGCCCTGTAGGATGTTCAGTTCTTCTTTACAATTTCCTGGATATTGACTGGCAGGAGGCTGCCCATGGCAGAGCTCCTGCTGTTGCAACAGGGATCAAGAGACTGCTTCCGGAAAAGTTCGTTTTTACGTACCAGGGTGACGGAGACCTTGCTGCAATAGGTACCGCCGAGACCATCCATTCGTGCAACAGGGGAGAAAACATACTGATAATTTTCATAAACAACGGGATCTACGGGATGACAGGCGGACAGATGGCTCCGACAACACTTCCGGGAATGAAATCATCAACATCACCGTATGGTAGAGATATAGCAACAATGGGTAATCCGCTGAAAATGACCGATATAGTTGCAACACTCCCGGGAACTTATTATGTCACCAGGCAGAGTGTCCATACTCCTGCAAATGTGCGGAAAACGAAAAAAGCCATGAAAAAGGCGGTTCAGTACCAGAAGCTGAACAAGGGAACCTGTTTCGTCGAAATCGTATCAAACTGCCCCTCAAACTGGAAAATGACACCGACACAGTCAAATAAATGGCTTGAGGAGAATATGCTTAAGTACTATCCTCTTGGTGATCTGAAGACTCCCGAAGAACAGCCTGCATAGTATAACATTGAAACTCTGAAATTATGAATGAAGAAATAATAATAGCCGGATTCGGGGGACAGGGCGTCCTGTCGATGGGTAAAATAATGGCATATTCCGGTATCATGCAGGACATGGAGGTAAGCTGGATGCCGTCGTACGGACCGGAAATGCGCGGCGGAACAGCGAACGTCATCGTGATCCTCAGCAGTGACAGAATAAGCTCTCCTATAGTCAGGCATTTCGATACTGCAATAATCCTCAACCAGCAGTCTCTTGACAAATTCGAAAGCAGTGTCAAACCGGGAGGCATACTTATTTATGACAGCAACGGAATTACCAGGCATCCGGAGAGGAAGGATATTACAGTGTATCGGGTCGATGCTGCAGAAGAAGCCGGAAAGATGGGTAATCCCAGGATCTTTAACATGATTGTGCTTGGAGGATTTCTCAAGGTCAAACCCATAATAGAAATGGAGAATGTAATTAAGGGACTGAAGAAATCGCTTCCGGAACGATATCATAACCTTATCCCGATAAATGAACAGGCACTGAAACGGGGACTGGAAATCATAAAAAAAGTCTGATAGTCTTGCCCGCTGGCGCGGAGCTGTCTATTCCGATTCTGCGGAACGTCTGGACTCCCTCTGGTCGCCGTCTTAAAGAAGACGGAGCGGAGCGACAGACACAAAGACGGAGTCCCGTGTAAACGGGACGACAGACTTAAAGACAATTATTTTTTGTAGAAATGCATCTCCTCAATATATTTCCACACAGGAGCAGGCAGGTAATAGGACATGTTCTTGTTTTTTTTGATACCGTTGCGGATGAAGGTGCCTGAAATATCCATCAGAGGCGCCTTCACGACAGTGATGTCTGCTTCAGAAAGAAGCTGATGGAGCAATGGATTTGAAGGCTTTACTGCATCAGGTCTCGGATAGACAATGATCTGACATTTTTTTACCAGCTCACCGGCATTTTTCCATTTGTGCAGCGTATAAAGGTTATCTTCACCCATCACGAGGGAAAACCTGTATTCCGGGTATTTCTCTTCAAGGTATGCAATCGTATCAATAGTATAAGAGGGTACAGGAAGCTTGAATTCTATATCTGAGGCTCTGATCCTGTCATTATTCCCGATAGCCAGGTTTGCCATATGAAGGCGCTGGTAATTGTCGAGCAGAGTCTCTTTCTTTTTCAGGGGATTATGAGGGCTGACAACAAACCATACCTCCTCGAGTGTCGTGAACTCAAGCATATATCCGGCGATTGCAATATGCCCGATATGAATGGGATTGAAGGAACCGAAGTATAAGCCGACTTTTAACATATATGGTCAGATATTCAGAAAACCATTTACCAATTCATAAACTTCATTTTCAGCCTGTTCGAGGCTATCATTAATGATAATATTATCAAACTGGTCGGCCAGTCTCATTTCCTGTTCAGCTTTTGCCACTCTCATTTTTATTTTTTGGGAATCGTCTGTCCCTCTGTTTCGGAGTCTTTTTTCAAGCTCCTTTATTGAAGGAGGCATGATGAAAATCGAAATAGCGTCATGTTTGAAAATGTTCTTAAGGTTAATGCCTCCCTTCACATCCACATCAAAAAGAACATGGTTACCGTTATCCCATATCCTTTTGATCTCGCTTTTCATCGTACCATAAAACTGATCCTTATAGACTTCTTCCCATTCAATAAAGCACTCATCGTCAATTCCTTTTCTGAACTCCTCTAAAGAGAAAAAATAGTACTCCCTGCCGTTCTTTTCCTTTCCCCTTGGCAGTCTGGTTGTTGCTGATACGGAAAATTCAAGGTTCAGCCCGCTTTCAAGAAGATGCCTTATTATTGTCGACTTCCCGGCACCGGACGGTGCGGAAATTATAACCAGTTTACCTTTCATTTTCATAGAACATTCAGAGTCTGTTCCTTGATCTTTTCAAGCTCATCCTTCATCATGACCACCAGCTTCTGAATTGATGCATCGTTGGCTTTGGAGCCGATGGTGTTTATTTCACGTCCTATTTCCTGGGCAATGAAGCTCAGCACCTTTCCGTTCGGTGGTTCTGAGGCGGTCTTTTCAAGAAAATACTCACAGTGTTTTTTCAGCCTTACCTTCTCTTCATTGATATCCATCTTTTCGAGGTAGAAAATGAGTTCCTGTTCAAACCTGTTCATGTCGATGTTTTCGGTGCCTGCATTTTCCATCAGGCTGTTTTTAAGCCGTTCCCTGATTCTTGTGATCCTTTCACCTTCGAAAGTCTCTGCTTCTTCAAGTAATTTCTCGATTTTATCAATGCATCTTTTAAGGTCTGCCTCCAGTGATTTTCCCTCTTCAATACGGTAAAGGTCAAGCTGACCGGCTGATTCAAGGATCTTCTCCCTTACTTTAATCCATTCATCTTCATTCAGTTCAGGCTTTTCCGTTTTAAGAGCGTCGGGAAGTCTCATAATTACGGAAAGCAGCTGATCGTCAGTTTTGATATTCAGTTCACCGGCAATATCCTTAAGCTGAACGAAATAGTCTTTAACGACGGCTTTATTAATTACGGGGATGATCTCGGAATCAAGAATATCAAAATTGACTGAAAGATCTATCTTGCCCCTGTCGAGTTTCTGGCTTAGCAAATTCCTGATATCAGCTTCTTTCTCCTTGTAAAGCCAGGGCAGTCTCAGATTCAGATCGAGTGATTTGGAGTTCAGGGATTTTATTTCGATAGTTATCTTTTTACCGGGTATTTCAGCCAGGGACTTGCCATAGCCGGTCATGGACTTTATCATATTCTTTCAGGTTGACTATAAAGCTGAAAGTTACACATTCCCGCTGTATTTAACAACCGTCTCAGCACCTTTCAAGTTCAACGGTGAAATGCCTGAGTATGGGAGCCTCTTTCCTGATTCTTAATCCTTTGGTTACGGAGGATCTTCTTTCGAAAACATCTCTCACAACCGCCGCAACATACTCCATATGGTTGTCAGTATATACCCTTCGGGGAACAGCCAGCCTTACCAGCTCAACGCCGCTGAACCTGTTCTCTCTGGTAACAGGATCCCTGTCTGCCATGAGGGCTCCTATCTCTGCACTTCGTATTCCTCCTTCAATATAAAGCTCCACTGCAAGTACCTGCCCCGGAAAATGCTCATCAGGAATGTTATGCAGGAATCTCTTTGCATCAATAAAAACCGCGTGGCCTCCGAATGGTTCAAGAACAGGGATGCCATATTCCTTTATCCTGCTGCCAAGGTAAGCCACCTGCCCGATCCTTGAAGCAAGATACTCCTCTTCAGTCCCTTCAAATAAACCCTGCGCAAGCGCATTCATGTCGCGGCCCGACATGCCTCCGTATGTTATAAATCCTTCATATATAATATTGTATGCAGATGCTTTCCTGAAAAGTTCTTCGTCCCTGCAGGCGGTGAAGCCACCCATATTAACGATTGCATCTTTTTTTGAGCTCATTGTCATACCATCGGCATATGAGAACATCTCGAGAGCGATCTCTCTTATGCTTTTATCCGTGTAACCATCTTCCCTTGTTTTTATAAACCATGCGTTTTCGGCAAACCTTGCGGAATCGAGAAATAATCTGACACCATACCTGCGGGCAAGCTGACTGACTCCCTTTATGTTTTCCAGGCTTACAGGCTGCCCTCCGCAGGTATTATTGGTTACTGTCACAATGATACATGGGATTTTTTCATGCGGATTATTCTTAAGTACATCCTCAAGCTTATTCAGATCAACATTTCCCTTGAAAGGATGCCATGCAGACAAGTCCCTGGCAATATCAGCCGTGCAATCAACAGGTTTGGCTTTTCTGAATTCGATATGCCCTTTTGTAGTATCAAAGTGCGAGTTCCCGGGAACAAGATCGCCCTCCTTCACCAGGGTTGAAAAGAGCACGTTTTCAGCGGCTCTTCCCTGATGAGCCGGAAGAAAATAGCTGAATCCCGTTATTTCAGAAACAGCATTTTTAAGGTTGTAGTATGATGACGCGCCGGCATAGCTTTCATCTCCCGTCATCATGGCCGACCATTGCTTATCGCTCATTGCTCCTGTACCTGAATCTGTCAGAAGGTCAATGACAACCTGCTCCGATCTGAGATTGAACAGGTTGAATGATGCCTCTTTTATCCACTGCTCCCGTTGCTCCCGTGTGCTTTTGTATATCGTTTCAACCATTTTTATCTTGAATGGTTCAAATACCGGTAATTCCATGATAATATAGTTTTGCAGGCAATAATTGTGTAAAAATAAAGTATTTTACTATATATTCATCAGTGAATTTAATGCTGAAAAACTGCCAGTCATGAAAAGAATATTGCACAGGTACTGTTTTTTGATCTTACTCTTAATTATCACTCTGCCAGGTACTTCCCAGGACATTAAAGGCAGCAGTGACCGGTTATCAGTCATTCTGGATTCTCTCAGAAGGAGCGGGGTAATTCTGAATGAACAGCAGGAGGTGCCGGTGATTAAGCTCAATGCTGAACAGGCATTTGGATTCCTTCAGCAGAAATACCAGTCCCGGTACTGGAAGGATTCGCATGATCCGTTGCGGTTCGCTATCGGGCAACTGATATATAAAGCTTCGTATCCTCCATTTGATTCATCGGAATTTTTCCTCAAAAAATACCCATTCGATTCCATTAATATACCATGGGATAAATTCTATATATGGGAACCTCTCAGGTTGAAGATCCCTGCTGTTCACGCACCTGTTCCAGGTGATACAACAATAATTCAAATAACTCAGCCTGTTATAGTCACAGAATCCAGAGACACTTCAATCCTTGTAGTAATAGATACGCTTCGTGAAGTATATTCTGAAAGACCTGCATTCCCCTTTGCATACTATAACTATCCTTACCAGGGCGATTCCATAAAAGCGGCAGTAAAAACTCTCATCGATCTTGTGGAAGCACGCGATTCAAGCATAATAAACATCACAGGTCTGGGAGAAACGGTGACACATATCTGGCTTAATTCCCGGTCGGAAATGATGAAGCGCTACTGGCTAAGGAATGAGATGGGGGACTCAATTACAGTCTGGATAGGGGCCCCTTCAAGAAATACGCTTGGATTATACCTGGAACAGGGAGTCAATTTCAGGCGTCCGGTCAAACAGGGAAATTATTCTGATGCCAGGATTGAGATACGGGAAGTCGATAAATCAACTCTTCTTGATGTCAAAACAATTCCTGTGAGGTCACAGTTCTGGAAGTTCAGGTCTGAAGCATCATTTGCGCTTAACCAGGGTGCTGTCTCAAACTGGGTTAAGGGAGGAGAAAGCAGTATTTCAATCTCTACTGATATTACCGGCTATGCTGACTATACAAATAAGGAACTCAAGCTCTCCTCGAACAATTTTGGAAGGATCAAATTCGGGCTTATCAAGAGCGGCGATAACGGCATCAGAAAGAACCTTGACCTTCTCGAAACAAACTCAAAGCTTAATCACAAGGCATTTGGAAAATTCGATTTCAGCGGCATCCTTCTATTCAAAACCCAGGCAGCAAACGGATTTAGTTATATGAAAACCGATACAACACTTGTATCAAAGTTTTTCAATCCGGCTATCATCACTGCAGGCTTCGGCCTTGATTATAAGCCGAATAAGAACACATCAATCAACTTTTCCCCTCTATCCTATAAAGGAACTTTTGTACCTGATACTCTTCATATTGACCAGACCAAGTATGGCGTTGCTGCAGATAAGCGTTCAAAGAATGAACCGGGGATGAGCTTTATGATCACCAATGAATTCAAGCCTGTAAGCTCAGTAACCATAACCAACAGGCTTCAGCTCTTTACCAATTATATTAACAATCCGCAAAACATTGATCTGGACTGGGAGATGATAGTTACGGCAGCATTGAACTGGTTCACGGATGTCAGGTTCAATACACACCTGATCTTTGATGATGATACCAAAACCCCGGTTTTTGACAAGGAAAAACAACCTGTTCTCGGACCTGACGGCAAACAGAAAACAACTGCCAGGATACAGTTCAAGGAGTTGCTCGGATTCTCCTTTATATTCAGATTCTGACGCCCTATAACCGTAATAACTAGAGTGTTTTCTGGTAAATGCGGTATTTCTTCACGACCTTTCCGCCGACGCGCTCATATTCACCGCGCATCCGGGTATTATCTTCCAGTACCAGGTGGCTGTCAACTACTTCCATATGGTGCTTTATACCCGACTGAAGTATCTTAACACCCATCAGCACATCAATCCCTTTACCGCGGTAAGGCTTTTTCACACCACCCAGCATCATTAGAAGTTTCTTTGATCTTTTTGATTCCTTGAGAACCTTGAATATCCCGAATGGAAGCAACCTTCCATTGCAAGCCAGTATTCCAGGGCTCACATCAGGCATACCTATGGCAAATCCTATAATGTTATCTTCCTTTACAGCTACTTTGATGAATTTTGGATCGAGGATGGAAAGGTATCTGTTTGCAAACTCAAGTTTTTCATTATCATTAAGAGGAACGAAACCATAGATCTCATTAAATGTTTCATTCATGAGCTCAAGCACAGGAAGGATATAAGGTTTTAGCTCTTTCTTCGAATTGAATTCTACAATCCTGTACCCTTCAGTTCTTTCAACTCTTGAAATGACTTTCGTATAAATCTCCGGCAGTTCCTTCGGCATATCAGCAAGGTAATTCACCAGGTCAATCTTTTTTTCATATCCCTCAGCTTCAATAAGCTTCGGCATATAGGAAGAGTTGTTGGCAGCTGTCATGAACAGGGGATACTCAAATCCCTCTGTCTGAAATCCCTGGGGATCCTTGTCAGAGAACCCCAGAGGTCCTACAAGCTTGACCATTCCGTTCTGCTTTGCCCATTTCTCAACATACTCAATAAGTAAATGGAATACATCAGGATCATTATAGCATTCCATAAAGCAGAACCGGCCGTGCTGTTCATTGTTGATGGAATTGTACCTCCGGTTTATGATACCCATGATCCTTCCGGCAGGCTTTTCATCCTTCCATGCAAGAAGAAGTATCGCATCGGCATATTTATAGGATTTATTCTTCTTTTTGTTGAATAATAGATGTTCATCCATATATATAGGCGGCAACCAGTTTGGCTCACCTTCATGCACTTTTTCAGGCAGATAAATGAATTTACGGAGTTCTTTGCGGGTAACTACCTCTTTTACGACTATATTTCCCATACGGGGTTATTTATCATCGCCAAGTAACAAAAAAAAACATTTGGGAAGCGAGTTTGTGACTATTATTTACTGTTCAGTGATAACGGAGGTACAGGTCTGTTATCACAAAAACGGCGAAGAATATGCTTGCAACTCCGTTAGTTGTTCCGAAAGCAAGGGTTACTTTGCTCAGGTCGTCATGTTTGACGAGAAAATGTTGATATATTAATAATAAGGTAAAGATTGATGCTCCTATCCAGAAGAAAAGACCTGTTTTCCCGGTGAATCCTGCGATCATGACAAGGATGAAAGTCAGGCAATGTACTGACACAGAAATGATCAGCGCTCTTTTCCTCCCGGTAGCCGAGGGCAGCGAATGGAGGCGGTTCTCCCTGTCAAATTCATCATCCTGCAGGGCATATATTATATCAAATCCGCTCACCCAGGTAAGGACGATGGCAGAGTATACTACGGGAAGAGGAGCAAAGGATCCTGTTACAGAAATATATGCACCGACAGGGGCAAGGCTTAAACCGAGTCCGAGTATGAAATGACACAATGATGTAATCCGTTTTGTCAGACTGTAACCAAGTATTACCAGAAGGGCTGCCGGCGAAAGGAACAGGGTCAGCTTGTTTATGAAGGCGGTCGTTGTGATAAAAAGTATTGAATTGATAATGACAAATACTGTTGCCGACTTAATGCTGACAATTCCTGAAGGGATCTCCCTGGATTTAGTCCTCGGATTAAGGGCATCGTATTTGTAATCCGCAATTCTGTTAAATCCCATTGCAGCATTACGCGCAAATATCATACAGAGGATTATCAGCAGGAGAAGCCGCAGGCTGAACTGATGCTCATCGGTCGCTATGGCAAGTGAGAATCCGATAAGCGCGAACGGCATCGCAAATACAGTATGGCTGAACCTAACCAGGGAAATGTATTTCTTTACTGAAGCCAGGATAGATCTCATTGATCAAGCAGCTTTCGGTATGTTTCGTAGCTTTCATCGTCGTAAGCTACGAAGATCACTTTTTCAGGGAAGGTGCTTTTTTTCAGGAATCTCTTCGATTCGTTCACTGCAATCAGCGCTGCCAGGTCTTTGGGGAATCCGTACACTCCCGTGGAAATGCCGGGGAACGCGATTGTCCTGATCTTGTTTTTTTTCGCAAGATCGAGACTTGTCTGATAACATGATGCAAGTGACTCATGTTCATTACGATATCCACCATACCAAACCGGACCAACCGTATGGATCACATGCTTTGCCTTAAGATTATATCCACTGGTTATTTTTGCTTTTCCTGTTTCGCATCCGTTAAGCTCTTCACATTCTTTATAGAGATCCGGACCGGCAGCTCTGTGAATGGCTCCATCCACTCCGCCACCTCCGAGCAATGAATTGTTGGCAGCGTTTACTATTGCATCAACCTGCAGATTTGTTATATCACCCTTTACCAGTTCAAACCTTTCTTTCTTCATCGCCTTATTATTGCACCAGCTTCTTTCTCAAATGCGGAAGCCAGACTGCTCATGGTTTTATCTATTGCCTTGTCTGTCAGGGTTCTCTGATCATCCCTAAGAATGAAGCTGACAGCATAGGATTTCTTGTTCTGACCAAGTGCTTCGCTTTCATATACATCAAAAAGATCTATCGCCTGCAGAATATGTCTTTCTGTCCTCATAGCAATATCCCTTATCTGTCCGAACTTGATACTCTTGTCAAGCAGCAGGGCAAGATCACGGCGTACCCATGGATATTTCGGCAATTCCGCATAAGAGACTGAATGATCCTTTATAAGCTTCATTACATGATCCCAATCGATGTGAGCATAATAGACATCCTGACTGATGTCAAAAATATCAAGGTATTTTCTTGATATTCTGCCTGTTTCGGCAACCATCTTCCTGTTGCCTGACCAGGTAAATGATTCAGAGAAATATTTTTTGTCACTTTCTCCTGAAGAGAGTTTATCCGGTTCAATACCCAGTCGTGACAGGATCATCTCAACTGAAGCTTTGATATTATAAAAGCCTGTTGGATTTGTTTTGTAGTTCCAGCGCTGTGGACCGGTATTTCCTGATATGAAAAGATCAAGAGATCTTGTTTCGGTAAAATTATCAACACCCGGGAATGACTGGTCCGACTTTCTCAGAAAATAGCAATATCCGAATTCGTAGAACCTTATGTCGGGATTCTGGCGGTTAATATTCCTGCTTACTGAGCTAAGTCCCCCGAAAAGAAGTGACTGCCTCATGGCATTGAGATCGGAACTCAGAGGATTGGCAAGCATAACCAGCTCTTCCCTGCTGAAATCTTCGGTTTCATAGAAAGCTGCA
Source organism: uncultured Rikenellaceae bacterium (assembly GCA_964525415.1). Taxonomy (GTDB): domain Bacteria; phylum Bacteroidota; class Bacteroidia; order Bacteroidales; family VadinHA17; genus LD21. The sequence goes on from CAZGGZ010000020.1 coordinate 15,563, forward strand.
GGATTTAGTGAGTTGCACATAATTTCTGCAAAACCATTGGCAGTAAGCATATCAGAGATAGTATTGACTACTTTTTCCCTGTCTGGTTTTTCCTTGTATGTAATAGTTGAATTCACATGCCCGCTGATCTCAACATTATTATAACCATAGATCCGCAGGACCTCCTCAACCACATCGGCTTCCCGGTGAACATCAACCCGGTAATGCGGTATCTCAAGAGTCATTACATCTCCTTTCTCCTCGATTATGGTTATATCAAGAAGTGCAAGAATCTTTTTAATGACCTGATGATCAATCTTTTTACCCACCAGCCTGTCTATATTCTTAAAGCTCACTTCAATTTTTATCCTGCTGGTCTTTCCGGGATAAACATCCTTGATTTCAGATGATATTTTGCCTCCGGTAATTTCCCTGATCAGCATGCTGGCCCGTTTAAGCGCCCATGGCGTAATTTCAGGATCAGCTCCTCTTTCAAACCTGAAAGATGCATCAGTATTAAGTCCGTGCCTTCTGGCAGTTTTACGTATCGAAACAGGATTGAAATAAGCGCTTTCAAGAAAGATATTCTTTGTCGATTCAGTCACTCCTGATTTTATACCTCCGAATACTCCGGCAATACACATTCCTTCCTTAGCGTTGCATATCATCAGGTCTTTTGACGAAAGGCTTCTTTCGACCTCATCGAGTGTAATGAATTTTGATTTATCGGGCAGATTTTTAATGATAACTTTCTTTCCTTCAATTTTATCAGCGTCAAAGGCATGGAGAGGCTGACCGATCTCATGCTGAACGAAATTGGTGATATCGACAACATTATTGACAGGATTAAGACCAATAACCTTAAGCTTATTCTTCAGCCACTCAGGCGATTCTCCTGTTTTCACTCCGCTGATTGTCACACCCGTATACCTTGGGCAGTCTGTTGTGTTTTCCACAATAACATCATAAGGATTGTCATTATTATCAGGCCTGAATGCAGCAACCGATGGAAGATCAGCCTTCAGGCTCTTTCCTTCATTGATGTTGAAATAGGCTGCCAGGTCTCTTGCAACACCGTAGTGTGAACCGCTGTCTATGCGGTTGGGTGTCAGCCCTATCTCATAAACAACATCCTTAACTATCTTGAAATACTCAGCTGCGGGAGTTCCTGGAATAGCATCTTTGTCAAGGACCATAATGCCCTCGTGGAGTGATCCGAGTCCCATCTCATCTTCGGCACAGATCATACCTTCGGAAAGTTCACCTCTTATTTTTGATTTCTTTATCTCAATGCTTTCATCTCCTTTAAAAACCATTGTGCCGGATTTAGCTACAGGCACTTTCTGTCCGGCTGCAACATTGGGGGCACCGCAAACTATATGCAGAGGTTCTGCAGCGCCTATGTTAACCGTTGTTACTGTAAGCTTATCGGCATCGGGGTGTTTTTTACAAGTCAGTACTTCCCCTATTACAATACCTTTCAGTCCGCCCTTTATGGATTCCCATTCCTCCATTGCCTCCACTTCAAGCCCTAATCCTGTAAGGATCACTGACAGCTTGTGGGGATCAATATCTATGTCCAGGTAATCTTTAATCCAGTTGTATGAGATCTTCATCTTTCGAAATGTGATAACAGTAGGCAAAAGTAAGAAATTGGTTTAATAATGAAACCCCTCCGGGGTTCAAATTAGCAAAACGATTCTGATTCTAAAAATGATGGAACGTCTCCGAGGTACATAAAAACCGCATATGTTTTATAAACCGCAGAGCGGTTCCATGACATTTGAATTTACCTATATTTGCATATCAAATTCAACATTTTATGGTAATTGAAAAAGGTGACCGGCTGATCCTGCTGACTAACGATGACGGTCTTTACGCAGCCGGGTTAAGGACTCTGAATGAGGTTATGGAGGAGTTTGGAAAGGTTGTCATGATTTCTACAATGGAAAGCCAGTCGGGAATGTCACAAGCCCTCACTGTCAAGACACCCCTGCGGGTGAAGCTTCTCGAAGAAAATGAGAAACACAGGATTTATGCATGCAACGGAACTCCGACAGATAGCATTAAGCTGGCTGTCAATCAGTTGCTTGAAAGATTCCCTGATTGGGTGGTTTCGGGAATTAATCACGGTGCCAACGCTTCAGTAAGCGTACTTTACTCCGGTACAATGGCAGCCGCTATTGAAGGATGCCTGTACGGTATAACCTCAGTAGGATTTTCGCTGAATAATTTTTCCCCTGCAGCTGATTTTTCTGCCTGCAAGACATACATACGGTATGTAATGGATAAAATTGCAGTTGAACCGCTTCCTGAGGGAGTATGTCTCAATGTCAATATACCGGCAGCCGATAAAAAAGATATCAGGGGGATAAGGATTTGCAGGCAATCGAAAGGGAACTGGAAGGAAGAATTCGAGAAAAGAAAAGATCCGATGGGCAAAACGTACTACTGGCTTACAGGCTTTTTCAATAATCATGAACCGGAAGCTGAGGACACTGACGAATGGGCGCTTGCAAATAATTATGTATCGGTGGTGCCGGTATCGGTTGATATGACAGCTCACTGGTACCTTGATAAACTTAAGCAGAAATTCTGAAATGATCCGTGCTGAAAAATTCGACAATATTATTACAGGAATAATTTCGGGATTCCTGATTCCTGTCATTGTTTTACTCCTCTCTTTTCTGTTTGCCAAAGGAGATCCAGGTCTTTCATCATGGCTGAACAGGATTGCACAACCCGATATTTTTACACGAATTATATCTTTCTGTGTATTTCCCAATGTACTTGTATTCTTGCTTTTCAATCACTTGGATATGCTTAAAGCTACGCGAGGTGTTCTGGCAATGACAATTGCCTGGGCTGTGCTGGTCTTTGCTGTAAAGTTCTGGCCATGAGGTATTTTATAATTGCCGGAGAACAGTCAGGCGACCTTCACGGATCAAACCTGGTAAAAGAGCTGATTACTGCTGACAGGAATGCTGAGATCTTCTGCTGGGGAGGTGACCTTATGGAGGCAGCAGGAGCTAAACTCCTTTTTCATTACAGGAAAACAGCATTCATGGGATTTATGGTTATCCTGAAAAACCTGAAGACGATTTCAGGAAACCTTGCTCTCTGCAAACAGCATATCACAGACTTAAAGCCTGATGTGATAATACTTATCGATTACCCTGGCTTTAACTTGCGGATAGCTGAATTTGCCAAAGGAGCAGGGTTCAGGGTTTTCTATTATATATCTCCAAAATTGTGGGCATGGCACGAAGGCAGGGTTGACAAGATTAAAAAGTATGTCGACCGCATGTACATCATCTTCCCCTTTGAAGTGGCATTTTACGGACAGCACGGGATCAGTGTTGAATACCGCGGTAATCCGCTCGTTGATGAAACTGAAAGGAGAATATCCTCATTACCTGGCAGAGAAGAGCTTTACACAGCATTAGGTCTCGATGAAAGGCCTGTTATAGGTCTGCTGGCAGGAAGCCGGAAACATGAGGTCCAGTATATTTTACCTCAGATGATAAAAGTGGTCAGATATTTTCCTGAATACCAGTTTGTTCTTGCGGGAGTGAAAAACCTGCCTGATGATCTGTACCTGAAAATCATCGGCAGGGAATCCGTAAAACTCGTGAAGGACAGGACTTATGAGATACTCACAGTTTCGGAAGCAGCGCTTGTTGCTTCAGGCACGGCAACACTTGAAGCAGCATTGTTCAATATTCCACAGGTGGTTTGTTACAAAGGTGAACCCTTTTCAATGCTCATTGCATGGATGGTGATGAAAGTGAAGTACATCTCGCTTGTAAACCTGATAATGGATTCAGAAGTGGTAAAGGAGCTTGTTGGTTATTCGCTGAACGGCAGGAATCTGATCAGGGAACTTAAACCTTTGCTCAGGGGAGAACCGGAAAGAGAGAAAATGCTTGAAAACTATAAACTGCTGAAGATAAAGCTCGGGACTTCCGGAGCATCGGCAAGAATAGCACAAGATATGGTACAACAACTAAAAGAAGGAAAGGTGTTATAGGGCATTAGGGCTTAGGGTATCGGGGCTTTGAGGCGTTAAGGTACGAAGATTACAATAATAAGATAGAGACAATCAGACAATCAGACTATCAGACAATCAGACTATCAGACATTAATATAATGCAGAAGAAACTAATCATATTCAGTTTTTTATGTATATTCTCTCCGGTCCTGGCTTCCGGGCAGGTGAAGATACGGTTGTTTGCTGCTTCTGATAAGGGTATTGCAGTTTTTTCAGTAATTGGCGGGAACTATAAGGTAAATCTGTTCGGTGAGGGATCTTTTGAAACTGCACCAGGGGAAATTATCATAATTTCAGATTTCAATGACAGGCTTCTGCTAAAAGCCAGGAACAGGGAAGCAATTATTTGTGATTCTGTTTTTCTTTCCGGCAGGACGGGAGAAGATTCTTTCTCCCTTCGCGTAAAAGGCACCAGACAAATATATTCCGGTGATCTTCATTGCTACCGCGAATTTGGCTCCCTGCTGCTTATCAACATATGTGACATAGAATCATATATTGCAGGAGTTGTAAGAGCTGAAGGCGGGTCCGGAAAGAATATCGGGTATTGCAAGGCACAGGCCGTGATTGCCAGAACTTATATGTACAGGTATTTTGATAAACATGTCCTAGACCGGTTTAATTTATGCGACAATACTCATTGCCAGGTGTTTAGCGGAATATCAAGTGATACTATGATTATCAGGGCTGCACTTGAAACCAAAGGACAGGTTATTCTTACCTCCGACAGCACTCTGATTATTGCAGCATTCCATTCCAACTGCGGCGGAGAGACCTCTCCGTCGGAGGATGTATGGCTGACAAGCCAGCCTTATCTGAGGAAAGTGACTGATCCTTTCTGTACCGGTTCACGCAATGCAAATTGGCGGACTGCCATGAGCATAGAGGAGTGGAGAGATTATCTTGAAAAGATGGGTTATAAGGGGGATGAAGGGAATCCGTCAGTGTTAAGTCTTTCACAAAAGGTCCGGCAGACAGATTTTAAAGCCGGCGATTTTTCCATACCCCTTCGTCAGATCAGGACAGACCTGAAGCTCAGATCCACCTTCTTCTCATTTACAGCGACCGGCGATTCCATCATCTTTAGCGGAAGAGGTTACGGCCATGGTGTGGGACTATGCCAGGAAGGAGCAATGATGATGGCATTGAAAGGATTTGATTACAGGCAGATTATTAATTTCTACTATTCGGGGGTGGTTGTTGCTGACATCGGGGATGCTGTGATCGAAGAGGAATAACTACATGTACCCTTCCCCCATCCTTCGCTTCGCTCAGGATCTGCCCCCTTCCCTGCTTACGCATGGCAGGGGGCTAAATGGCTGTAAATATGTAGCTTCCCCCTCCATACTTCAGTAGGGAGGGGGATAAGAGGGGGTGGGTACATGCAGCCATCGGGGGTATTTAATATTTCCTTATTTTTGCGTATTGACCTTTACCATGTTTGCGATATTCAGGAAAGAGATAAGCGGATTCTTCAGCAGCCTTACAGGTTATATTGTCATTATTGTCTTTCTCCTTATCAACAGCCTGTTTATGTGGGTATTCCCGGGAGAGTGGAATATTCTCGAAAGCGGCTACGCAGGGCTCGATACCATTTTCTTCCTTTCACCATGGGTGTTCCTTTTCCTTGTACCGGCTGTTACAATGAGAATGATAGCAGAAGAGAAACGCCTGGGGACTATTGAACTCCTGTATATCAAACCGGTTACAGAAAGAGGGATCATCTGGGGCAAATACCTGGCTTCAGTTGTGCTGGTCCTTCTTTCCCTGCTTCCATGCCTGATCTTCTTCATTTCAGTGTTCATCCTCGGAGAGACACCCGGCAACCTTGACCGGGGAGGAACATGGGGCGCACTTATCGGACTGTTCTTTCTTGCAGCCGTATACGCATCTGTCGGTATATTTGCTTCATCACTTACTGATAACCAGGTTATTGCATTTATTATCGCCGTTCTGATATGCTTTGTCCTGCTGATGGGTTTTGACTCCTTTGCTTACCTGCCAGGGCTTAGGAAACTTGATGAATTCGTGATAAACCTTGGGATCAATGAACATTATAAATCGATGAGCAGAGGTGTGCTCGATATAATGGACGCAGTTTATTTTATAGCTGTTGCTTCCATCTTCAATGAAGCAACAAGGCTGGTATTACTGTCGCGTAAATGGAAGAAAATAAGCTGAATGATGGAAACCCGGAATGACAGCAGCAATATCAGGGTGAAAGGATGGATGCAGTTTATCATGATTGTTGCCGGGATCATACTGCTTGCGTCCGTATGCTCCCTTGTAAGAGTTCGGATTGACCTGACTGAGGATAAAAGATTCACCCTGTCGCCGTCCACTAAAAAAGTCCTGGATAATATTGAGAATGATATTTATATAGAGGTTTTTCTTGACGGTGAAATGCCTATTCCCCTGAAGCGGCTCAAAAAATCGGTGAAGGAAATGCTCGATGAATTCAGGATCGAATCAGGAAGAAAGATTGCTTACTCGTTCATAAATCCTGCTGCGGTTAAAGATGCTGAGCAGAGAGAAGCACAATATCTTGCCCTTTACAATAAGGGACTTAACCCTGTTGATGTGGTTGATAACCTTGACGATGAAGGCGGTAAAAGCCGTAAAATGGTCTTTCCCGGTTTGATAGTCAACTACAATGGCGCTGAGGTGCCGGTTAACTTCCTCAGAAACAATCAATCGGTTTCGTATGAGCAGAATATTCTTCATTCAATGGAAAGTCTTGAGTACGAGATGATACAGACAATTGCAACAGTAACTTCCGATACAATTTATAAGATAGCATTTCTTGAAGGACAAGGCGAATTCCGGGAGATTGAGGTTGCAGACATTACAATGAATCTGGCAAAGTTCTTTACTGTTGACCGGGGATCAGTTGGAGGGCAACCCGGGATATTGAATGATTATGCAGCTGTTATTATAGCTGGTCCTGCCAGTGAATTCAGCGAACCTGACAAGCTGGTTCTCGATCAGTACATAATGAACGGAGGCAGGGTGCTATGGCTCCTTGAAGAGGTTGCAGTAAGCTCTGATTCACTTATGTTTGGTGAAACGGTTGGACTTTACCGTACATTGAATATTGAAGATCAGCTTTTCAGGTACGGAGCAAGGATAAATCCGGAGATTGTTCAGGATCTTGACTGTATCGTAATAAGATTATCGGTTACTACGGGTGCAGAGCAGAAGCAGATTGTGCCTGCACCATGGGTATATTACCCAAGACTTACTCCCAATCCGGGTCACCCGGTTACAAGAAACCTTAATAAGGTCAAAGGTGAATTTGTCAATACGATCGATACTGTTGGTTTTGATCCGGCGATAAGAAAAACAGTTCTGCTCTCCACATCAGGTTTTGCCCGGACTCTTAACCCTCCTTTATTGATAAGGCTGAAAGAAGCAGAGAACCTTCCTGACGATAAAGAATATAACAAGGCAAATCTTCCTGTTGCTGTCCTGCTTGAAGGGAAATTTCCTTCAGCTTTTAAAAACAGGATGACCGGCAATATCATTTCTGACAGGAACTTCAGGGTAAAGACGGAAAGCAGTGAAACAAAAATGATCGTGGTTGCCGATGGTGATATCATAAGAAATGATATCAGCAGAGCCGCTGCTGCTGAAACACCGCTTCCCCTCGGGCAGGACAGGTATACCGGAGAGATGTTTGGAAACAGGGATTTTCTCATTAACTGTATGAATTACCTGGTAGATGACAACGGACTGATGGAGCTGAGATCAAGGGAAATGAAACTGCGTCTGCTTGATAAATCAAGGATCAGGGATCAGAGACTCATCTGGCAGATTATCAATATTGCAGGGCCGGTGCTGATAGTCATCCTGGCCGGCATCATTTACGGGATTTTCAGGAAAAGGAGATTTACAAAGTATTAGTAATGAGTAATATAGTTCTCAGAAATACAATAATTTCGATTATACTGATCATTGCGCTTTTCATTATAGTTCTTCTGAGAGACCAATCACCTTATGGGAAAAACCAGAGTTCCTTTGCTGCTGTTCCGAAAAACGGGATTACCCGGATTGAACTCTCTGATAATAAGAATAACCTGGTACTTTCAAAAGAGGGGGATACCTGGTCTGTAAACGGAACAGGTGAGTCAAGGAAGAGTGCGATACTCTTCCTCATCCGCATTCTAACTGAGATGAGGATCAAATCGCCCGTTACTCCTGATATGTTCAGCGGGGAAATAATCCAAACGGGAATCTCTCCTGTCAGGGTGAGGGTATTTGAGAATAACAGGCTTCTCAAGTCATTCCTTGTTTACAAAACAGGATCCAATCCGCATGGCAATATTATGAAGATGAGCGAAAGGAGCAAACCGTTTATTGTATATGTACCCGGATATGATGCTGACATAGGCTCAGCTTTTATCACCAGTGAGCTCTTCTGGCAGCCCTTTAACATATTCAACCTGCTTCCGTCAGAGATTTCATCAGTAACATTGGAGAATCTGGCAGATACTGCTTCATCATTTGCAATAACCAGCATGAAAGGTACTTTTACACTGTCTGACACGAGAAGACACCTTCCAGGATTGGATTCATCAAGGATTAAGAGATATCTATCATATTTCACCCGGGTACCTTTTGAAAACTGGGCATTTGATATGACGGATGAAGCCAGGGATAAGATCATGTCGCAAAATCCGGTTTACCGGATAACAGTGAAGAATACAGCCGGTGAGGAGATCGTTCTTACTATGTGGGAAAGGTATGATGGTCAAACCGGAGCCAAGGACAGCGACAGGCTGCTGGGGAAGAGCAATACCAGTGATGAGTTCTTCATAATCAGGTATTTTGATATTGATCCCCTGCTTAAGAAGAGATCCTATTTCTGTCAGTAATAATTATATTGTAAGGAATATATTTTTTTTGTAATATTGATAACTGGGAATTGGGATGAAAGATCATCTCAATTAATTCAATTTGAGTCACATAAGTAATCAGGAATTCTTAAAAATAAACTTAAACAGGTAACAATATGAAATTTGTAGTGTCCAGCACCGAGCTTCTTGGTCATCTTCAGGCTATCAGCAGGGTAATCAGCACAAAGAATACGCTTCCTATCCTTGATAATTTCCTTTTCAATCTTTCAGGGAACGATCTTGAAATAACAGCCTCCGACCTGGAGTCTACTCTTATAACAAGGATGAAGCTTGAGAACACGCAGGGCGACGGTACAATAGCATTGCCTGCAAGGATTTTACTTGACACTCTGAAAGAGTTTTCTGCCCAGCCTCTGACATTCGATATTAATCCCGACACTCTGGCAGTTGTCATCAGTTCAGAGAACGGTAAGTTCAATATTATGGGTCAGAACGGCGTTGATTTCCCGGCATTGCCTACAATCAAGAAGGATAAGAAGTTCTCTTTCACGATCAATGCTGATGTGATGCTGTCCGGGATAAACAAAACGCTGTTCGCCACTGCTGATGATGAACTGCGCCCTGTTATGGGTGGTATCTTCATCGAAGCTTCTACCAGTAAGATTACTTTTGTTGCTTCGGACGCGCACAAGCTGGTTCGCTATCAGAGATCCGACGCACATGCCGATGATAATGCATCATTTATTCTGCCAAAGAAGCCAGCTTCGCTTCTGAAAAATATTCTTCCGCGTGAAGAGGGGCCATTCAAAGTTGAATTTGATGACAAGAATGCTTTTTTCAATCTTAATGATTATAAGGTTGTTTGCAGGCTTGTTGAAGGCAACTATCCGAATTATAATTCAGTCATTCCAAAGAACAACCCGCGCAAGATCACTATTGACAGGGTTGAGTTTTACAATACACTCAAAAGAGTGTCGGTTTTCTCCAACCAGGCAAGCAACCTTGTGAAGCTGCAGCTTAAAGGAAACCAGGTAATGGTATCTGCCCAGGATATTGATTTTTCGATTTCTGCATACGAAAGGATAAAATGCCAGTACGAGGGCGACGAGATTGAGATTGGCTTCAAGTCGGTCTTTCTTATCGAGATACTCTCAAATATAGCCTCCCAGGATGTCATGATTGAGTTGGCTGATCCTACCCGCGCCGGGCTCTTCCTGCCGGCAGAGACGGAAAACGAAGCAGAGGATCTCCTTATGCTCCTGATGCCGATGATGATAAATGCCTGATATTGGAACTCAAGCTTAAACGTCCCATAGTCTTTTTCGATCTCGAAACAACAGGCATAAATGTTTCGACCGACCGCATCGTGGAAATATCCCTTCTTAAGATCAGCCCGAACGGGAAAGAACAATGGATGACCACCAGGGTCAATCCTGAAATGCACATACCTCCCAAAGTGACAGCCATACATGGCATCACTGATGAAGATGTTGCAGGAGCGCCAACTTTCAGGGAGATAGCTAAAACCCTCGCTGCTTTTCTGGAGGGATGTGACCTTGCAGGGTACAATTCAATAAAATTTGATATCCCTGTACTCGCTGAGGAGTTCCTCAGAACCAATACCGATTTTAATTTCAGGAAGCGGCGTTATGTTGATGCCCAGGTTATCTTTCACAGGAAAGAACAGCGGACACTTGCCGCAGCATACCAGTTCTACTGCAATAAGGAACTTCATGATGCTCACAGTGCAAAAGCCGATACATCAGCCACTTATGAGGTGCTTAAGGCCCAGCTTGACAGGTATCAGGATCTTGAAAACGATATTGAGAAGCTTGCTGATTTCAGCTCCTTCAACAATAATGCTGATTTTGCCGGAAGGATCATTATAGATGAAAACGGCACGGAAATTTTTAATTTCGGCAAGCATAAAGGTAAACCTGTTGAAGTTGTTTTTAAAGAGGAGCCGTCGTATTACTCCTGGATGATGAACGGTGATTTTCCGCTTTATACGAAAAAGGTTCTCACCGAGATCAAACTCAGAGCTTTCGGAAAAAACAATTCCTGAAATGAAGGTCATCTGTATAGGGCTCAATTACCGGAGGCATGCAATGGAAATGGGGAGACCGCTTCCTGCTGAGCCTATAGTCTTTCTAAAACCTGATTCATCAATCCTGAAAAACAACAAGCCTTTTTTCCTTCCGGGATTCTCAACGATGATCCAGTATGAAGCTGAGGTGGTTATTAAGATCAGCAAGCTTGGGAAAGGCATATCTCCGAAATTTGCACACAGGTACTTTAACGAGCTTACTATTGGCATCGATATTACAGCCCGCGACATTCAGAACCGTAATTCCGCAGCCGGACTCCCGTGGGAGCTCTCAAAATGCTTTGACGGCGCTGCCCCGCTGGGGAAATTTATCCCTGTCAGCTCTGCAGGTGACCTTAAGAATCTCGATTTCAGGCTTGAGATTAACGACAAGATCGTCCAGCAGGGAAATACATCAGATATGATATTCGGGCTCAATGAAATAATTGCATATGTATCAAGGTTCTTTACCCTGAAAACAGGCGATCTCATTTTCACAGGCACTCCTTCAGGCGTCGGACCATTGAGGAAGAATGATAACCTTGTTGCTTTCCTGGGTGATGAACCCGTTCTTGATTTCATGATAAAATAATATTCATGGCTAAAATCAGGATAACAGATAATGCTGATCTGAGAGTTAACACTTCTTTTGCCCTGGTGAAATAGTATTCACCTGCCAGCTTGTGTTTAAAAAGCAGGACATCTATATAATCCAGAGCCTTCTGAACTGTCTTAGACCTCTTCCTGTGTAAATGCCCTTTTTCCGGGTGTGTATTAAGGAAGGAGGGACCAGAGAATTTTTTTGAGAAGAACGGGAACATGAGTCCAAAAGCATTGGAATAAGCTTCACATCTTGTGGTACCTCCCGTACCCCGGACACTGTCATCTTCATCATGCAGATCATCAAATATAAAAGTTCCGATAATTCCTTCCCTTTGATACTCAACCAGCTTCTTAAAAAGATCCGATTCTTTTGATATGGCGCAGGAACCCAGACCCAGGTTAATTGGCTTATTAAAGAAACGATTTTCTCTGTTCAGCTCAGACAGGTAACATGCTGTCTGGGCAGCGATAGTACTTCCGCTGCTTGAAGCAACCAGAGTCAGCTGCATATCGGGATTATATCCGCTGGAAAGAATCTGTTCTGTGGCAGCCTTTATAAATCTGTTATTTTGCGGATTTCTCAGAGGCTTCTGGCAATTATTAAGTGTCCAGATTACATTTATCATATTGGAATTATAAAAAATGCCTTTTATAAAATCGAAATCATCACCCATTACCTCTTTCATCAGGCTTATGAACGATCCGGTGAAAATATTGAACTTATTGTCACGTGTTTCACCTCCCGCGAAAAACCATACTTTGTACTTCGTGTTTTCAGATTCCATTGGCAATAGCACTTTTAATTAAACCAGTATGATAATTTTATCACCAGACCGCGGTTTTTGATGCGGTAATCTGCCGGGAAGGAGTTCTCGGTATAGACAATGAACAGGTCTGAAACAGGGGCAAAGCGCCATTGAAACCGCATATTCAGATTCAGGTTGTCAATCTGGTTGTTATATTGTATGAAGCTGGTAAAGAACAGTTTGTCGGTAAACGTGAAATCGAGTTTTGGACCTATGAGAAGCAGCCTTGCGCTGTTGTAGGGAGCGGGCAATGATATATCATTATAAGTGGTTGCCAGGGCGAGGCTCCCGTATGGCTGGATGCGGTAGCTCAATTCTCCGGTGAATGTAAGTCTTGAACCGGTATAATAGCCTCCATACCGTCCGGAAATAGTAACATTGAAAAGCTTCCTTGGATCAGAGGAGTGGGATACACCGGCTTCATTCCAGTGAAAATCATCACTGGTGTCAAACCTGAGCCCTCCCGTGTTTGTAGGATCATAAGGTGCCAGAAGCCTGATGTATGTTTCTTTGACATCAACCAGAGTTACGCTGCTGTTTTTCCAATCTACCCTGTAGGAAAACTGGGTCTCTCTGTCAGTAAGAGAAAAAGACGGATCAAGAAACAAATCCATTTTCATACCAGGTCCATGGTTGATGATGATATCAGATTTTGGGAAAAACTTATACTGGAACAAGGGATTGATCTCATAATATCCTGTTCTTCTTATATAACCGGTTTCTGCTATATATCCTTTACCTACAAGTGACTGATTAAGGGTTGCAGTAAGATATTTGGAGGAGTATGTAAGATTTGCTGCCATAGCAGCATCTTCAAACGCTACACTGCTTCCGATGCTTTGATGAAAAAATGCCTTGCCTGTCCAGCGGTTGTCGGGACTTGCCAGGTTGTACTCCAGTCCTGCCACCCGATTGAATCTGTTGCCAGTGAAAGAAGTATCATCCTCTGTGCCCATTACCTGTTTGTTAATAAAAAATGCTGATATATTCGACCTGCTGAAAACTGAGCGTTGCACTGCTGCTACAAGGTAATTCGAAGCGTGCACATTCTGTTTCTCGCCCGTCTGAATGTCCATCAGATTTAACCTCCATTTGTTTCCCAGGTTACCGCTGAGACGAGCACCAGCCCTTACCGGATTATCAAGTCCGATCCGTCTTGAAAAAAATGGTCTGAGGGTTTCAGTGCCGAGATTTGAAAAGAGATCGCTGTTCTCAAGAAAAAACTGTCTTTTTTCAGGAAAGAACAGTTCAAAACGGTCAAGATTTGTTTGCTGTTTATCAACTTCAACCTGTGAATAATCAGGATTTAATGTAAGATCAAGATTCAGGGATGTTGACAGTATCATCTTTGCATCGAGACCTGCGTTGCCGCTCAGTTTTATATCTTCGCCTGCTTCAACATTTTTAGTGGCTTTCCCTGTAATATAAGGAATGAGAGACAGGCGCAATCCGGCTTTACCCACTGGTTTATCCCAAACCAGAGTTCCTGTGAAAGGCAATGAACAATGAGGGAACTGACGCGGCATAGGCGCCCATGCGGACTTCTCGTTGTTCTTCAGATCAAGACGGCCAAAATTAATGCCCCATTCGGTATCTCCCCCGGAATAACGTATACTGCGGAAAGGAATACTGAATTCGATATCCCAGTGATCATCATAACTTTTAACCGCAGATTTCCACTTGATATCCCAGCTATATAAAGTTTTTGTGCCGTCGTACTGCAAACCCTCAGTCTGGGCTCCTGCTGCAGAGATGCCGAAAGCAAATCCGTTCGTCTGGTCATTGTATGTATCGAGGAAAAGCATGAAATTGTCGTTCCTCATAAAATTATAATCCCTTCGTAACGATTCAACAGGCCTTTTACCGGGAGTGGGATCATGACAAATTATGCCGACATATATATTCATTTCGTCATACGTCAGCCTGACTTCAGTCTGCGCTTTCGCATAACCAGTATCAGTGGGGGTTACACGCTGGAATTTTCCGGTGCATTCAGCAGTGGTCCATGAGTTTTCATCGAGGATACCATCAATATTGATCTTTTCACTCGTCTGCTTTATACTGATATGAAATTTGTCACGGTTAATCCCTCTTGTCTGACCAAAGAGAAAAGTGCTGATAGAGAGAAGTATGATTGAAAGAAATATAGTTGACCTGCGCATCGGTAATTACCAAATTCGGAGCAATATAGGAAAAAATGTTGGCAAAAACCCCCAGGTCATGCTCTCGCTGGCACGGATCACAGATCCGCGCCAGCAAACCAGTAAAGATTTGTTTTTAATCTCAGGTATGACTAACTTTATAAGATATTTAAAAGTTGAAAAGATGGGAAACTTTGGAGCTACCGAGATAATTCTGATACTGCTTGTAGTTATTCTGTTATTTGGCGCGCGTAAAATACCCGAGCTCATGAAGGGTATCGGACAAGGAATGAAGGAATTCAAGAAAGCCTCAAAAGTTGAGGATGACGACAACAAGTTCAGCGCTGAAGAAAAGAAGAAATCAGAAGAATAGCAAATCCGCCTTACGAACAGGATCAGTCAGTTGACAGGAATTGCGGCATCTTTCTGTGTTTAGTCGCCTGCTCATAGCTATATGCAATTTCAATCAGTGCAGGTTCACTCCATGCTGTTCCGAAAAAAGTAATCCCGACAGGGAGATCTCCGATAAAGCCCATTGGCACTGAGATTGCCGGGTAACCTGAAACAGCTGCAAGAGAAGAGCTTCCTCCTACATAATGATCACCAAGAAGGAGGTCTGTTTTCCACGCCGGTGATCCGGTAGGAGCGATTAATGCGTCCAGATTATTTGATTTCAGCATTTTGTCAATGCCATCATTCCTTGTTGCCTTGTGCATTTCAGTAACAGCTTCCATATATTCGGAGGTAGAGAGATCACCTTTCTTTTCAGCGTCAATGAAGATCTTCTGATCAAAGTACTTAAGCTCTGCCGAATCATCCTTATTGAATTCAATAAGTTCTTTAAGGTTCTTTGCCGGTGCATTCTCACCGAGCTTTGCCAGATATTTATTCAGTCCGTCCTTGAATTCGTACAGCAGAACCTGGAATTCTGCATCTTCGTATTCTCTGCGGGGAGGTGCTTCAACCTCGATAACCTCGGCTCCCATGGCAACCATGCGTCTGGCTGCCTGTACCATCAGGGAATCGACCCTGTCAGAAAAACCGCCTGAGTTTTTCACCAATCCAATCCTCTTTCCTTTCAGCCCGTCAATCTTAAGGTATTTTGTATAATCATTAAGGTATTTGCCTTCAGAGTAAACTGTTTTTGAATCAAGCGAATCGACACCTGTCATGGTACCCAGACAGATAACTGCATCCTCAACGGTACGGCACATTGGTCCGGGTGTATCCTGGGTGAACGATATAGGTATAATGCCGGAACGGCTGAGTAAACCGACTGTAGGCTTGATCCCCACGATGCCATTATTATTTGAAGGGCATACGATTGAGCCGTCTGTTTCTGTTCCGATAGCTGCCATGCATAGATTGGCAGATACTGCCACACCTGATCCGGAGCTTGAACCGCACGGATTGCGGTCAATTACATACGGATTCTTTGTTTGCCCTCCCACTGCGCTCCATCCGCTTGATGAGACATTGGCGCGGAAGTTAGCCCATTCACTCAGGTTTGATTTGGCAATAATGACTGCCCCTGCATCTCTTAGTTTCTTCGCAATGAAACTGTCTTTGTCTGAATAAGAGTTCCTTAATGCGTTTGAACCTGCAGTGGTCGGCATATTATCCCTGGTATCAATATTGTCCTTAAGTATAACAGGTATCCCATGCAGGGGTCCCCTTGACCTGCCCTCAGCCATTTCTTTGTCAAGCGCTTCCGCAATCTTTATTGCATCAGGATTAATCATAATTATTGAATTTAAAGCAGGACCATTCCTGTCAATTGAGTTGATCCTGTCAAGATATGCGACTGTCACTTCCCTGATCGTATATCTGCCTTCACGGTAACCTTGCTGAAGGTCAGCGATCTTCATCTCTTCAAGCCATCTGTGTGTGTCGGCTTCCTTAACTGTTGACTTGCAGCCGGATAATATGACAATACATAATAAAAGGAATATCAGTTTTTTCATAGAGCAGGTTTTAAACAAGTTAATTTTACTTAAATAATCAGCCTGATGTATTCGTAAAATTATGATTAAATAACCAATTTTAATATATTTGTTTACATGCCTTACTCAGGGTTTATTGTTTATGAACTGGCGTTGAAAAGATTATGAAAAACATCTACCTGGATTTTCTGGAAAACGAGAACCATGGCTCCGGACTGGTTATTGCAACAGTAACGGAAAGCTTAGGGTCGACACCTCAGAAACCAGGGAGCTCAGCACTTTTTGACAGCGACAGATTGATATCAGGAACAGTCGGGGGCGGAATGGTTGAAGGACAGGTACAGGAGTTTGCTCAGCGGAGCTCTCTTTCCAAAAAATCAGGCTACCTTCATTTTTCACTGAACAAGGATGTCTCAAACAAGTATGAAGCTATCTGCGGAGGAAAAACATCTGTACTGGTTGATGCCAATCCTTTGATGCACCTGTCTGTCTTTAAGGCGATAAGACAATCAATATCAGAAAATATCCCCGGCGTCCTGATAACCATGGTCACTGTTATCAGGGAGACACAGGTTCTTATTAACCGGTACTGGATGACTGCAGAGAGCAAACCATCTATGCCGGTTGAGTTTATGGAGAAGATAGAGCCTGAAGTTAAAAGCATGCTTGAGTCAACAGGCAGGGAGGATTACAGGAAGCTTGTACTTTCAATTCCGGGAGAGGAACCATCCTCCTTGTTTTTCCTTGAATTGCTATTGCCTGCTGAAAAACTGGTGATTGCAGGTGCAGGACATATCGGAAAAGCAGTGGCTCATCTTGGTAAAATGATTGATTTTGAGGTTACGGTAATCGACGACAGGCAGGAATATGCCAACACCCAAAACCTGCCCGAAGCAGATCATATTATATTCAGGGATATAGGGGAGGCAATGAATGAAATTGAAAAAGACAGGAAAACATATATAGTTATTGTAACACGCGGTCATGCCAATGATGCGGAAGCATTGAAATCATGCATCGGCAGCGATGCTGCATATATCGGGATGATCGGAAGCAGAGCAAAAACTGCAAAGGTGCATAAGGACTTTATTGATAAGAAGTGGGCGACCGAAGAGCAATGGAGCAGGATATATACACCCATTGGATTGGAAATAGCATCAAAAACGGTTGAGGAAATTGCAGTGAGTATAGCGGCACAGCTAATATTGGTAAGAAACAGAAATAAATAAAATCCACCACGATTACACGGAGAAACACGGATTAAGAACACAGAATGATCCGTTCACGAAGATTTCGAACAAGAACACATGTCACAAATCTGGGCAATCATACTAGCAGCCGGTGAATCAAAAAGGATGGATGTCCCGAAGATGCTTCTGCCATTTAACGGTAAGACTATCATAGAAAAGGTTATCGAAAACGTTATATCTTCAGAAGTAAGCAAAACATTGGTTGTGCTGGGTTCAGAAGCTGGCTTGATTCTTGAAACAATAATAGATTTACCTGTAAGCCATTGTTACAATGAGAATTACAGAGAAGGCATGTTCTCATCAGTTAAATGCGGATTCAGCAATCTGCCAGCGAAATTTGAAGCGGTCATTGTACTCCCGGGTGATTATCCGGCAATTGGAGCTGAAATAATAAACCTGCTTATTGAGAGTTTCAGAAAATCGGAGAAGAAAATTGTTTTACCTTTATTCAGAGGAAAAAGAGGGCATCCGATATTAATAAGCAATGACTACAGTGAAGAAGTAATGAGTCTGGATCCGAAGGAAGGATTGAGGGCGCTTGCGTCGAAATTCCCGGATGATGTTCTTGAAATAAATGTAAAAACATCGGCTATTCTAAGGGACATTGATACAATAGAAGATTATTTTAATGAATTAAAACAAATAACCTGAATATGGAAGAGACAATCAGTTTCAAACTAAACGGTAAGAAGACCGGATTTACCACAGATCCCAACCAGACTCTGCTCTGGGTTCTGCGGAATCATTTCGGACTTACCGGGACCAAGTACGGCTGCGGAATAGGATTCTGCGGCGCCTGTACTGTTCTGATCAACAATGAGCCTGTCAGGTCGTGTATGGTGCCTGTCAGTGAAGCATCAGGAAAGAGTGTTGTCACGATTGAGGGACTGACCAAAAAGGGCAAGCTTCATCCCCTGCAGAAGTCATTCATTGATCACGATGCACTTCAATGCGGATTCTGTACACCGGGAATAATAATGACAGCTGCAGGTTTGCTGAAGAAGAATCCTTCCCCGACACCTGAGGAGATAATAAGCGGTCTTGAGGATAACCTGTGCAGGTGCGGAGCTCATAACCGTATTATTGACGCTGTCCAGACAGCAGCAAAAGAAATGAAAGGAGGGAAGTAAAAATGAAAAAGAACCAAATCAGAACAGCAGTACCTTCCCCGGAACAAACCGGAACAGGAATAAAAAGAAGAAGCTTCGTAAAACTTCTGGGCGGAGGGATCTTTATCTTCTTCCAGCCCTGGAGTATACTTGATCTGTCTGCAATACCGGCAGATCAGGCGAGGAGCCTGACAAAAGACTATAATGCCTTTCTCAGGATCGCAGAAGACGGAACGGTGACATGTTACAGCGGAAAGATTGAAATGGGACAGGGTATTATAACATCACTGGCGCAAATGATGGCTGATGAACTTAATGTGTCGCTGGAGAAGGTAAAGATGATTCTTGGCGATACGGATCTTTGTCCTTATGACCAGGGTACCTGGGGATCGCTCACAACCAGGAGTTTTGGCCCTAATGCAAGAGCTGCTGCTGCCGAAGCAAAAGCAGTGCTGATCGAGCTGGCATCAGCGCAGCTGGGTGTTCCGGCTTCACAGCTTGAAGTAAGGGAAGGAGTCGTAATTGACACAAAGAATCCCCAGAATACTGTCAGCTACGGACAGCTTGCAAAAGGACAGAAGCTGGAGAAATATCTTGATGTCAAACCGGCTGTTGAGGATCATACAAAGTTCACATACGTAGGGAAACCTTATAAGCACAGTGATGCAAAGCTGAAAGTCACCGGTGAAGCAAAATATGCAGGAGATATGAAACTGCCGGGAATGGTATTTGCCAGGATATTAAGACCACCGTCTCATGGAGCAAAGCTGACCTCAGTTGATGTATCAGGTGCGGAAAAAGTTGAAGGTGTGAAGGTAGTTCGTGATGGGGATTTCATTGCCGTGGTAAGTGAAAACCGTGACAGGGTTGATGAAGCAATAGCAAAGATCAAAGCAGACTATTCATTTGATGAACTGAATGTAAATGACAGGAATCTCAAGGAGTGGATGCTGAATGCCGAATCGCGGGTGAATGTTGTAAAGACAGATGGTGATCTGATTATCGGCCGGCAGCAATCGGCAAAGATATTTGAACATACATATAACGATCCGTATCTGGCACACTGTGCAATAGAAACGCATACAGCGCTGGCAGTATTTGAAGGGGACAAGGTAACTGTATGGGCTTCAACACAATCACCTTTCGGGCTTCAGGACGGGATAATCCGTGAACTTGGACTTACGCGCGAAAAAGTCAGGGTGATAACTCCATTTGTAGGAGGCGGCTTCGGAGGCAAAGCTGCATATCAGCAGGGTGTTGAGGCAGCAAGACTGGCAAAGCTGACAGGCAAACCTGTGATGGTAGTCTGGACACGTGATGAAGTTTTCTTTTACGATACATTTCACCCCGCAGGAGTGGTAAAGATCAATTCAGGTATTGATAATTCGGGAAAAATAACAATGTGGGATTACCATGTATATTTTTCTGGTACAAGGGGCGCAGAAACCACATACGATGTTCCGAATGCAAAAACAACCAGCTACAGCGAGAATCCAAAGGTGTTTCGAGTCCATCCTTTCGGAACAGGTCCATGGCGCGCGCCAAATAACAACATGAATACCTTCGCCAGGGAGACACAGGCAGATATTATGGCTTCTGCTGCAGGGATTGATCCGCTGGAATTCCGGCTGAAAAACCTGAAGGACGAGAAAATGATCGCGTGCTGGAAATCCGTTGCAGAAACATTCGGATACACTGCCGGTAAAACTCCCAGCGGAAGGGGAATTGGCATAGCATGCGGAACCGATGCAGGGACCTGGGTGGCAACGATGGCAGAAGTCAAAGTGGATAAGAGCACGGGTAAAGTCAAAGTGGTTCGCGTTGCCTGCACACAGGATATGGGATTATGTGTAAATCCGCAGGGTGCCCTGATCCAGATGGAAGGCTGTATAGCTATGGCGCTCGGTTATACTTTCACCGAGGAACTCAAATTCGAGGGAGGCAAAATCCTCGACCGGAATTTCGACAGCTATCAAATTCCAAGGTTTTCGTGGATGCCGAAAACTGATTGTGTAATACTTGACAGGAAGGACCAGGCACCCCAGGGTGGAGGTGAGCCGGCGATTATTACTGTCGGAGCTGCAGTCGGAAACGCGATATTCGACGCAACCGGAGCAAGGTTGTTCAGGATGCCTTTCACCAGGGAACGTGTGCTGGAAGCGCTGAAGAGAGTTTAAAAGAAAAAAGATGCTGAGCCCTGGATACCGGGTCCCCGGTAATAATAACATTTAATTTCAAAACTTAAGGGAATATTTAACTTTAGTATATTGTCTATATACATATAATCAACCAACAAAATAGCAGAATATGAAAAAAAATGTAAAAGGTCTTCAGATCATATTATCAGCGATGATAATACTGGCTTTTCTTGCAATGCCTCTTTCTTTGAACGGGCAGGGAGGGAAAGCTAATTTTGCAGGAACATGGGCATTTAATGCTGAGAAAAGTGAAATGGGAGGAGGGCCTGGTGGTCCTGGCGGTCCGCCGCAGGGAATGAGAATGGGTGGTGGTAATTTCACTGCCACACAGGAAGCTAACCTTCTTACGGTTGTCCGGACGATGAATCGTCCTGATGGCGAATCTGTTACTACAACAGCAAAATACACTCTTGATGGCAGGGAAAGCGTCAATACCACCGGCAGGGGTGAAAGCAAGTCAATTGCAACCTGGTCATCAGATGGTAAAACACTTAAGATCGCAACCACACGTACATTCGACATGGGAGGCGAAACAAGAACCATGTCTTCAGCAGAAGAATGGACCCTGACGGATGCCAGTACTCTTACAATTAAAACAACTATGGGCACACAGGAAGGTGAAAGGGTAACAAAGATGATTTATAACAAGAAATAAAACCTGTTCAGGAGAGGATAACCCTTTTTAAACTATTGTAATACTGCTTCGCTAATTTCCTTCTTTTCAATTATACTGTTTTCCACCGGGGCGTTCTTGCGATCCTCTAATATTTCAATCAGCTCTTCTCCTGCAAGTCTGAACCTGTCAGCTTCTTCCGGAATTTCAAGATAAAGGACGGTACCTGGCTTAAGTCCTTTTTCTATTACTATTTCCTTATCGTTTGCCATCCCCGGAACCACGATCTGTTTCAGACCGTTTTTGGTGTATACCACCGGGATGCTGTCAATTCCTGTGTGAATACATTCATTAGGAATAAAAGTTACATTATCCAGGACATTAATTATGATTTTATTATTTGTTGTCATCGATGGCCGGAGAGCGTAATCAGAGCCGTCTATCTTTATCATTACTTCAAATACCTTTGAATCGCTGTTGGGAAGTTTCTCACCAATATTTGCGACTGTTAAAACCGAGCCAGTATATGATTTATCGGGAAAAGCATCAACCGTCACACTTACAGGAAGTCCGGTTTTCACTTTGCTGATCTCGATTTCACTGACATATACTTTTGAAAGCATTGAAGAAAGGTCAGGCAGTGTTGCTACCACACGGTCCATTGGATTGATTGTTCCTCCAACTTTTCTTTTGTTGCCTAATCGATCCTTTTTATATATGATCATACCGGATGATGGTGCATTGATCACAAAACCTGCAAGCACTTCCTCATAATCGCTTACTCTCCTTTCAAACCTGTTAAGGCGTGTTCTGATGTTCCTGATTTTGGTTTCTGATTGCGCAACAGCCAGTGTATAGCTTCTCCTTAACTGTTCCAGAACCCTTTGTGCCTTATCATAACTGATCTCAGCCTGCCGGATTGTCGTCGGGGGTTCATACTTTGAGTTTCTAAGTGTGATCTTTGCCTCCTCAACCGTGTGGATCTGATTCTCAATCTGGTCTCTTAAATCACTAAGTGTCATGGCAGTATCAAGCAATGCCATTTCCAGCTCAGTGCGGATTGTTGTGACCCTTTCACGCTCATCCTTCAGTGTATTATCGAACTCGGTCCTGTCAAGCGTTGCCACCCAGTCGCCTTTCTGTACTTCAGTTCCTTCCGATATAAGATCCTGGATCTTGACATTCATAGCCCGGATATCTCTCTGCATCGTTAATACGGGCGCAATTATATCTACAGAGTTTTCAGCTACCAGTTCACCTGTAGATGCAACTGTTATCTCGAATCTCCCTTCAGAGACTTCAGCAAAGAGATTGGCTGTCCCTTTCTTTTGCGTGATCTTATTGAAAAGGAAAAGAGCCAGGAAAGCAGCTGCCACGACGATACCGGTGATAATAATAGTTTTCTTCATTTCCCTGGAAGCACCTGTAAAATTTTCAGGGGGTGAAAGTATGAAAAAAAGTCTTTCAAAACTTACTTATTATCGATTTTAACGAAAGTTAACATTGTGTCAAAATCCATTAAGCTTCATATAGACTGTCGGGATGAGCAGTATAAATCCAATGAGCGTCAGTATGATAATCAGGGGAAGAACCCACCTGAACCATTTTTCGTAAGGTATCCTGGCTACGCTGAGTACACCAAGAAGAACACCTGAAGTCGGAGTAATCATATTTGTAAACCCGTCGCCAAACTGGTAAGCCATGACCGTTGCCTGGCGCGACAATCCAATGAGATCTGAAAATTGCGACATCATCGGCATGGTAAGCGCAGCTTTTGCAGATCCTGAAGGCATAACGAGGTTGACGAGGGTCTGAACGACATACATCATGCTCACTGCAGCCATCCTGCCCATACCGGAAATTGACTCGGAGAGCTTATAAAGCATTGTATCAATGATATTGCCGTTGTTCAGAATGATTATTATGCCACCTGCAAGCCCTACTATTAATGCTGCTGACTGAATATCCCTTATGCCGTCAAGAAACAGCTTTGTGATCCTGTTAGCTGAATAATTCATCGAGATGCCTGCAGCTATTCCCATGGCAAAGAATAGTGAAGCTATCTCCATAATATACCAGCCATAACCCATAACCCCAGTGATAAGAAAAAGAATGGTTGCAAGAAGTATTACCAGAATAAAAAAATGCACCGATTTCCTGAGACTGAAGAATCCTGATACGATGAAAAACGCAGTGATGACGGGTACTGCCGGGAATGGGATTATTTTGTCTCCAACAGATATTTCGCTCATGGGATTAAGGGCTGAAAATATAAGCATTACCGTAAGCAGAATGGCGTATATTACCCATGCCGAAATAGGAGTATGATAAACAATCTGCTCCCCGCCCGCTTTCCTTGTTACCTTCCAGTATTCATCATCTGCTGAAACCCTTGACAAGCCCGGATCCTTCTTTATTCTCCTGGCATAACGGAGAATAAAGAAAAATCCTGCAAAATTGATTATTACCCAGCAGAACATCCTGTACCCGATCCCTGAGAAAAGCGGAAGGTTTGACAACCCCTGTGCTATACCGATAGTGAACGGATTTAGTATGGCGCCTGCGAATCCAAGCGCAGCAGCAACGAAACACAGGGAAACTCCCACTATTGAATCATATCCCATTGAGATTGCGAGCGGCACAAATATTATTATGAACGCGATTGTTTCCTCGCTCATCCCGAATACGGCTCCGAAAATACTGAACATAATCATTATCAGGCTGAATATCATGTTATCGGCGCCTATTCCGGAAATGATCCTGTTATGTTCTATTCTTCTGGAGAACCGCAGGACCGAACTTATTGCGACATCAATGGCTTTGCTTTCATTCATTATCCAGAATGCTCCTCCTATGATAAGGATAAATACAATTATGTCAGCCTTATCTACAAATCCATCAAACAGAGCTGAGAAAATCTGCCAGGTCTGGGGATTCCTGTCCACATAATGGAACGATCCGGGAATGACCACGCTGCGATCGATACCGTTGACGGTAACTGTTTGCCTGTCAAATGCTCCGCCCGGGATGAACCACGTAAGCATAGCTGACAGCACTATTATACTGAAAACAATTACATATGTATGTGGTATTTTCTTTAGCATTATAAAATTTCACCACGATTTACACGGAGTTTAATCCGTGAAAAATCCGTGTCAGTCCGTTATATCCGTGGTAAGGAATTATTTAATATCAATTTTGCAATAAGCCCCTTTCAAACCTTTGGATTCACCTTTCACGGTTATTGTTCCTGATGCTCCTATTTCTGCAGCAACTATTACCAGACACATTCCGTTAAATGCTTTCTTTGAAGGTGACTGGAATGACTCGTGGCTGGCGGCATCACCATTATCTGTTACGACTATCCTGCCTGGACCTTCAATGCTGAAGTTAAGCTGGTTGTTGCTGCGCGGAACAAGAAGTTTCTCCTTGTCTTCAATTCTGACAGTGATAAATATAAGGTCCTTACCGTCGGCAGAAACAACAGGGCGGTCAGCTGACATTGACAGCTGGTATGCCCTGCCTGTCGTTTTCATTACATCTTCAGCCCATTTAGCACCATTCTTATAAGCCACAACTTTCAGTTCGCCAGGCTGGTATACCACATCATCCCACCTCAGCCTGTATTCATATTGACCCTTCTTCTTTCTGCCCAGTGATTTTCCGTTAAGAAACAGCTCAGCTTCATCACCAGAGGTATAGACATGCACAGGAGTGACCAGCTCTTTTCTTTCGGGCCAGTTCCAGTGGGGAAGGATATGTGCCATCGGAAGCTCAGGTTTCCATCTGGATTGATACAGCCAGAACCGGTCTTTCTTGAATCCGGCAAGATCAAGTATCCCGAAGTAGCTGCTCCGCGATGGTACTTCTGAAACACCCATCTTATCAAGCATCTCTTTCTGTTGATTATAATATGAAGTACCGGGTCTCAGTCCGGTAAGATCACCGCCGTAAGGTGTTGGTTCTCCTATATAATCAAAGCCCGTCCAGACAAATTCACCAAACACTCCCGGATATTTGTCCTGCATTTCCCATTGCTGGTCGGCTGTTGTCGCCCAGAAAGGATATGCAAGATCATAGGAGGAAATCTGGAAGATCCCCTTACCAGGGAGATTATTGTTCAGATCACCCTGTACGACGGGAAAGAAGTATTCACCCCTTGAGCTGACAGTAGAAGCTGATTCGCTGGAATGGAACGGTAAATTATCATTATCCCTGAGTGCAAAGAATGCATCGTACCTGTAAAGACGGTAATTGATACCGAAAACATCCAGTGTTTTCTGAAAACCATTGGTGCCTGATTCATCCCAGTTACAGCCTGATGTGACCGGCCTTGTCAAATCTTCCGATTTGATGATAGCTCTGAGACTTTCCGAAAGAGCCGGATTATTCTGATCGTTTACTTCATTACCAGTGCTCCATATGAAAACTGACGGATGATTCCTGTCGCGGCGTACCATTGCCTTAAGATCCTCTACATGCCATGAATAGAAAAGTTTGTTGTAGTCACCTTGTTTCTTGGGTGTTTTCCATACATCAAAAGCTTCATCCTCAATAAGAAATCCCATCCTGTCGCAGAGGTCAAGAAGCTCGGGAGCAGGAGGGTTGTGGCTTGTTCTTATCGCATTGCATCCCATCTCCTTCAGTATTTCAAGCTGGCGTTCAAGAGCGCGGGTATTGATAGCAGCTCCAAGTGCACCCAGATCGTGATGGTTGCAGACTCCTTTAATCTCAACTCTTTTATCATTGAGGAAAAAGCCGTCACGCGCAGTGAACTTAAGTGTTCTGAAGCCCATTCTGGTTTCACACTGATCCATTACAGTTCCATTCTTCAGAACTGTAACTTCAACGCAATAAAGCTCAGGATTTTCCAGATCCCAAAGAACCGGCTTCAGTACATTGATATCGAGCCTGAACGTATGTTTTTTATATGCAGGCAGTTCAGCAGTTGTTTCAGCAGAGACGGCTGCCGGAGCAGAACCTTTCTTAAGGTTTTTATCAAGCTTGTAGACAGCTGCCTTTATAGTTACGGGAACAACATCATTCACATGGCTTTCAACTTCAGCACTGACACTAAGAACTGCTTTTTCCTTCTTTATTTCGGGTGTAGTGCAGAATAATCCATTATAAGATACATGAACCGGCGATGTTTTTACCAGCCATACGTTACGGTAAATGCCTGCTCCCGGGTACCATCTTGAGTCCCATTTTTTTGTATCAAGCCTGACTGCTATAATATTCTCTTTACCATAAATAACATAAGGTGTCAGGTCGAGCCTGAATGATGTATAACCATAAGGCCAGCCTCCGACATGTTTCCCATTCAGCCATACTTCTGAATAAGCCATTGCACCGTCGAAGTCGATGTAAATTTTTTTATCCTTGTCCGCCTCGCTTATAGTAAAGTGCTTACGGTACCAGCCAATGCCTTTCCAGGGAAGCAAACCTGTATTATTCTCGAGTGTATCACTGAAGGGACCTTCTATTGCCCAGTCGTGAGGGAGGTCGAGAGTGCGCCAGGTGTTGTCATTAAAGGAGGGCTCCTGTAATCCTTCTGGTTCCCTGTCACCAATAACAGTTTCAGTATGGGCATAAGAATACTTTATAAACTTCCAGTTTTCATTGAATGACTGCCGTGAACGGGGAGAATCCTGGGCTTGTAAAATGCCTGATGCACAGACTATAAGTGCGGCATTCAAAACAAGGGCGCTGCATATTCTTTTCATGATGGTGTGATTAATGGTTTTTCGTAAGTTAATTATTTGAAAGGAAAAAAACGACACTGTGCGGTCATTAATAGGAAAACTCTATTCTTTTAACAGTTTCCTTGTGACAATACCACCGTACCTCAGATAAATCCGTGCAATATAGAATCCGGAACCAAGATTATGCAGACCGATCTTCACGTAATAATCATTGCAGTCTGTTTTTTCAGCAATCCTGATCCC
>CAZGGZ010000021.1:0-33343 GCA_964525415.1 uncultured Rikenellaceae bacterium
TTTGAAGGGGGGCTGTTTCACATTCTTTCAGCAACAAGGTCACCGACCTCCGATGTTGAATATCCCATTTTTCCTGCACCCAGGTCCTTGATTTTGTTTGCAGTAACATCCATAATCGCTTTTTCAATGGCATGAGCTGCTTTCTCCTCCCCCAGGTGATCAAGCATCATGGCGCCGGCTGATATTGCAGCCAGGGGATTGATCACATTCTTATCGCTATATTTAGGCGCCGAGCCGCCGATAGGTTCAAACATCGATACACCTCCGGGATTGATGTTGCCGCCTGCAGCAATGCCCATACCTCCCTGGGTGATTGCTCCGAGGTCGGTAATTATATCGCCGAACATGTTCCCGGTTACAATTACATCAAACCACTCAGGATTTTTGACCATCCACATAACGGTAGCATCAACATGATAGTATTCGCGGGTTATATCCGGGTAATCAGCCTTGCCGATTTCATGAAACGCTCTTTCCCACAGATCCCATACATAGGTAAGTACATTTGTCTTTCCACAGAGAGCAAGAGTATTTTTCTTATTCCTTTTCCTGGTATAGTCAAAAGCATAACGCAGGCATCGTTCGACCTGCATCCGGTTGTATATCATATTCTGAACCGCAACTTCATGCGGAGTCCCTTTCTGTGTAACACCGCCGACGCCTGTGTACACATCACCGGTATTTTCTCTTACCACAACATAATCAATATGTTCCGGACCTTTATCTTTCAGAGGTGTAGCCACACCCGGGTATAATTTAACCGGCCGCAGGTTGATATACTGGTCAAGCTCGAAGCGGAGCCTCAGGAGAATTCCTTTTTCCAGGATTCCCGGCTTTACGTCAGGATGTCCTATCGCTCCGAGAAGAATGGAATCAAACTTCTTAAGCTGTTCAATTGAAGCATCTGGAAGTATTTCACCTGTCCGCAGGTAACGTTCCCCGCCAAAATCGAATTCTTCAAAATTGATTTTAAATCCGTATTTTGAAGAGGCAGCGCTTAGAACTTTTCTGCCTTCCCTGACAACCTCAGGACCGGTGCCGTCACCGGGGATCACCGCGATATTATATGATTTGCCCATAAGTGTATTTTATACATTTATTAACAGTTTGTTCGTTAATGCATTTTCATTATTCTCAACAATGTTCAGCATTTTTTCAGTAGCTTTTATTGCCGATTCAGTCTGATCGGCATCAAGTCCCCTGGTTTTGAATTCACGTTCATTAAGGTTCCAGGTAATTACAGTTTCAACCAGTGCATCTGTTTTTCCGCCGGGAGGTATTGAAACCTGATAATCGGTCAGCAACGGAAGGCTTTTGCCAAGCCTGTCGTAGATCACCCTCAAAGCCTTCATGAATGCATCGTATTGCCCGTCGCCTGATGAAGTTTCCTGGTACAGGTTGCCGTCAATATCTATCTGCACGCTGGCAAAAGGTTTTAAGCCGTATGAGAGCGAGAGGGAATAATTCTTAATATGGATCTTATAATCTGATGTATCTGATCCAAGCACATCGGCGATTATGAAAGGAAGGTCGGCATTGGTTACATTCTCTTTCTTGTCACCTAATTCGATTACTCTCTGCGTGATCTTTTCTATTGATTCAGGACTCAGGGATAATCCGTATTCTTCAAGGTTCTTCCTGATAGTAGCTTTCCCTGACTGTTTCCCGAGAGCATATTTCCTTTTTCTGCCGAATCTTTCAGGCAGGAGGTTGTTATAATAAAGATTATCCTTGCAGTCGCCGTCGGCATGCACACCTGATGTCTGAGTGAAAACATTTTCGCCGATGACAGGTTTATTCACAGGGATCCTTATCCCGCTGAATGTCTCAACTATCCTGCTTGCCTTGGTTATTTCAAACTCATTTACACCTGTTTCAGCATTCATCTGGTCACGCAATACACCTATCACGCTTGAAAGAGGCGCATTGCCGGCGCGTTCACCCAGCCCGTTTACTGTTGTATGAACTCCTCTTATTCCTGCCCTTACTGCTGAAAATACATTCGCAACAGCAAGGTCATAATCGTTATGGGCATGAAAATCAAAGCGGAGCGCGGGATACCTGTCAACGATTTTCTTGCAGAAAGCATATGTCTGATCCGGATTCAATATCCCGAGGGTATCCGGGAGCATGAATCTCCGGATATTTTCATTCTTCAGTGAATCGAGCATGAAAAGGACATAATCCTCAGAGCTGATCATTCCGTTTGACCAGTCCTCAAGATAGATATTTATCTGCATTTCAAATGATTCAGCTTTATGTATGATCTCTCTGATATCACTCACATGCTGTTCGGGTGTTTTTCTTAACTGCTTTTCGAGATGCCTGAGCGATCCTTTGCATAAAAGGTTTACCACCTTTCCGCCTGCATTTCTGATCCAGTTCAGCGATACCTCCCCGTCAACGAATCCGAGCACTTCAACCTTTTCCAGGATATTATTATGGCGTGCCCATTCAGTTATTTTCCTGATAGCTTCAAATTCACCTGATGAAACCCGGGCTGAAGCCACTTCAATACGATCAACCTTAAGATCTTTTAGAAGGAGCTTTGCTATATGAAGTTTCTCAAGAGGAGAGTAGGAGACACCCTGTGTCTGTTCACCGTCCCTCAGGGTCGTATCCATTATTTCTATTCTCATATTTTAAGGTATTTCTGAATTCATAAGCTGCAATTACATCCCTGATACTTAGCAGGTAATCAATATCGTCAAGGCCTTTCATGAGGCATTCTTTCCTGTACTGATTTATTTCGAATGTTACAGGCTCTCCATCCGGAAGGATTGAAAACTGCTGTTTCCCAAGGTCAATTCTTACCCTGGTATCCGGATTTTCCCTGACAGCTATCAAAAGTTCTTGGAGATATTCTTCAGGGACCACTACAGGAAGCAGCCTGTTATTGAGCGAGTTACTCCGGAAAATATCGGCAAAGAAGCTTGAAACGACTGCCCTGAATCCATAGCCGGCGACAGCCCATACAGCATGTTCACGGCTTGATCCGCAACCGAAATTTTTGCCTGCCACCAGTACCTCACCTTTAAAACGCGGATCATTAAGCACGAAATCATTATTTATGTTTCCTGATTTGTCGTAGCGCCAGTCACGGAAAAGGTTTTCACCGAAACCTTCCCGCGATGTTGCACTCAGGTACCTCGCAGGTATTATCTGGTCTGTATCCACATTCTCAAGAGGAAGCGGAACACATGTTGACTCAAGTATATCAAATCTGATTTTCTGCATAATCGGCTTTGTATTGTTAATCATTTAACAGTTCCCTCGGATCAGTAATTCTCCCGGTAACAGCAGCAGCTGCGGCAGTAAGCGGACTGGCAAGAAGTGTTCTTGCTCCCGGTCCCTGACGTCCCTCAAAATTCCTGTTTGAAGTTGAAACAGCATATTTTCCTGCAGGTATCTTGTCTTCGTTCATAGCAAGGCATGAAGAGCATCCCGGCTGTCTCAGCTGGAATCCGGCATTCTCCAGTATCATGTCAAGCCCCTCCTCCTTTGCCTGCTGCTCAACTTTCTTTGATCCCGGTACTATCAGGGCTGTTACCCCCTTGGCTCTTTTTCTTCCTTTTACCAGACTGGCAAATGCCCTGAGATCCTCTATTCTGCCATTTGTGCAGCTGCCAAGAAAGACATAATCAACAGGATGTCCTATTATTGATGAGCCAGGTTTAAATCCCATATAATCAAGCGACTTCATGAAGGAAACTGATCCTTCAGAAGGGATAGTCCCGTCTACAGCCATTCCCATACCGGGATTTGTACCATATGTTATCATGGGTCTGATATCTGAAGCATCAAAAACCATCTCACGGTCAAACACTGCACCTTCATCACTTTTCAGAGATCGCCATCTCAGCAATAATGATTTGAAGTCATGACGTGTTGATACTTCAGGAATCCTGTTCAGATACTGATATGTTGTCATATCGGGAGCTATCAGCCCTCCACGGGCGCCCATTTCAATACTCATGTTGCATACGGTCATCCTTCCCTCCATGGAAAGCGACTCAATGGCCGGACCGGCATATTCAGCGAAATAGCCGGTAGCGCCGCCTGAGGAAACTTGTGAGATGATATAAAGTATCAGGTCTTTTGAGGTTACTCCCTGTTGGAGTGTTCCATTCACAATGATCCTCATCTTTTTTGGTATGGACTGCATGATACACTGGGATGCAAGCACCATTTCAACTTCGCTTGTGCCGATTCCGAATGCGATGGTTCCGAAAGCGCCATGGGTCGAAGTATGGCTGTCGCCGCATACTATTGTCATGCCAGGCAGTGTATAGCCGAGTTCGGGTCCGATCACGTGCACGATACCGTTCCTGGGATCATTCAGTCCATAGTGTTCAATCCTGAACTCTTTGCAATTTTCACCCAGTTTTTCAACCTGCAGGCGTGACTGTTCATCTGAAATCCGCAGATGCTGGTTCTTTGTTGGTATGTTATGATCGGCAGTGGCCAGCGTCTTGCGCGGCCTGAATACGGATATCCCTCTCTGCCGCAATCCTTCAAAAGCCTGAGGGCTTGTTACTTCATGAATATAATGCTGGTCGATATATAATACATCGGGTCCTCCCTCAATTGAGCGGACCACGTGGGCGTCCCATATCTTGTCAAAAAGCGTTTTTGGTGTCATTTTATTTTAGAGATTGCATCAATAAAGGCTTCAACGGAAGCGGTTATTATATCGGTGTTTGTGCCAAATCCGTAATAGATCTTGTCCTGATGTTCAACCTGAACGTGCACCTTGCCAAGATCGTCGCTGCCTTTGGTAATAGCCTGGATCAGAAATTCCTCGAGGTGCACGGTCTTGCTTATCAGGTGTTTGACAGCAGTAAATGAAGCATCAATCGGTCCATTTCCTGACGCAGTGGATGTATGTATTTCGCCATTGATCTTTAGTCCGACGGTAGCAACAGGTACAGCTGATTTGCCGCAGGTTACCTGAAGAAGCTCAAGCTTAAGAGCTTTCTCTCCCTGGAAAACCTCTCCTGTGAGGATCCTGATATCTTCATCATTTATTTCCTTCTTCTTATCTGCCAGTACAAGGAAGCGGTGATAGATCTCGTCCAGCTCCTCCTTGCCGAACTTAAATCCAAGAATCTCAAGGCGGTGATTAAGGGCTGCCCTTCCGCTGCGGGCTGTCAGAATGATGGATGACTCGCGCACACCCACCTCGACCGGGTCGATGATCTCATAATTCTCCCTGTTTTTCAGCACGCCATCCTGGTGGATGCCCGATGAGTGGGCAAATGCATTTCTTCCTACAATAGCCTTATTTGCCTGTACCGGCATGCTCATAAGGGTAGAGACAAGCCGGCTGGTGCTGAATATCAGTTTCGAATTTATATCGGTCCTCATCTTGAGATCATGATGGCTTTTTATGATCATTGCAATCTCTTCAAGGGAAGTGTTGCCCGCCCTTTCACCGATACCGTTTATTGTCACCTCTGCCTGACGGGCACCATTGATGATCCCCATCATGGTGTTGGCAGTCGCCATTCCGAGGTCATTATGGCAATGTGTTGAAATAACCGCCTTGTCAATATTTGAGACATTTTCTTTAAGATACCTGATCTTGGCTCCGTATTCCTCAGGCAGACAATAACCTGTTGTATCGGGAATATTGACCACTGTTGCTCCGGCTTTTATTACAGCTTCAATGACCTTAGCAAGATATTTGTTGTCGGAGCGTCCGGCATCTTCAGCATAGAATTCAACATCCCCGACAAATTTCCTTGCATATTTCACAGCATCGACGGCTCTCTTAAGTATCTCTTCGGGAGTTGTTCTTATCTTGTATTTAATATGGAAAGGAGAGGTGCCTATTCCTGTGTGTATTCTCCCTCTTTTTGCATACTGAAGCGCTTCTGCAGCCACCTCAATATCCTTTTTCACTGCACGGGTAAGAGCGCAGATGACCGGATTTGTAACTGCTTTGGAAATTTCAACGACAGATTTGAAGTCCCCGGGACTTGAAACCGGGAATCCTGCTTCAATGACGTCAACTCCAAGAGCTTCGAGAGCTTTGGCTACCTGGATTTTTTCAATTGTATTCAGCTGGCAACCGGGTACCTGTTCCCCGTCCCTGAGGGTTGTATCGAAAATTATTACCTTATCGTCCATGATGATGGTTATTTAAATTATTTTACTGGTCTGAGTTTTCTGACTGCTGCTCCTGCCCTCCACAATTCGGAATTGCCGAGCTCCTTAAGTTCGGCATCCAGCATTTCCTTATAGTTGGGGGCGCCGGTTGATTTAAGTACCCTTACGCACTCTTCACCCGATTTCACTTTCTTATACAGCTTTTTGAATACTGGCAGGACAGCATCCCTGAACTTTGGCCTCCAGTCAAGAGCTCCCCTCTGGGCTGTAGCGCTGCAGTTGGCGTACATCCAGTCCATACCTTTTTCGTCAACCAGGCGGATAAGGCTCTGAGTCAGCTCTTCAACTGTCTCATTGAATGCTTCTGACGGAGTATGTCCGTTTTCCCTTAGAACCTGGTACTGTGCATCCATGATTCCGGCAAGCGCACCCATCAGCACACCGCGTTCGCCTGTAAGATCACTGTACACTTCTTTTTCGAAAGTTGTCGGGAAAAGATACCCTGAACCTATTGCGATCCCGAGAGCCAGTGTACGCTCTTCAGCATGTCCCGTGAAATCCTGGAATACCGAATAACTTGAATTTATGCCGGTGCCAGCAAGAAAATTCCGGCGCACACTTGTACCTGATCCTTTTGGTGCACAAAGTATGACATCAATGTCGGCAGGAGGAATTACACCGGTATGGTCTTTATAAGTTATTGAAAAGCCGTGTGAAAAATAAAGGGCTTTTCCACCTGTGAGGCATGGCTTAATCTCAGGCCACAGGATACGCTGTGCAGCATCGGAAACTAGATACTGGATTATAGTTCCTCTCGTTGCAGCTTCCTTTACCGGGAAAAGTGTCTCACCCGGAACGAAGCCGTCCCTTACTGCTTTATCCCAGTCAGCCTTGAATTCAGGCGCCTGTCCGACAATGACATTGATGCCGTTATCTTTCATATTCATTGCCTGTGCCGGACCCTGCACACCATATCCAATTACCGCAACTATCTCGTTCTTAAGAACTTCACGGGCTTTAGACAGGGGAAATTCTTCTCTTGTCACAACGTTTTCCACTACTCCGCCAAAATCGATTTGTGCCATAATATTAAGTTTAGTTTCTATTTAAAGTTTCCACTTCTTCCTGTTTATACCTGTTTGCCTCATCCATCTCTTTCAGAAATGAGCTTAGCTCCCTTACCTGTTTGGTTATGGCGACCCTTCCCGAACGAACGAACTGGAGAACGCCATACGGTTCAAGGTGAGCAAGCAGATCAGCTATTTCTGCCTTGTGACCGGTCTTTTCAATCACCATATATTCAGGAGACACTTCTATAATGCGTGCATTGAATGTCCTGACAATATTGTCTATTACGTTTCCTGATAAAAGACCTTTGGTGGTCACCTTATAAAGAGCGATCTCCTGGTAAATGATCTCATCAGATGTATGGGCAAATACCTTCAGGACATCCACCAGCTTTTCAAACTGTTTTGCTACCTTCCTGATCATATCAGGAGTCGTCTTGACCACCATGGTAAGCAGGTGGACGCCTTTTACTGCTGATTCTGAAGCAGTAATGCTTTCAATGTTGATCTGTCTCCTTGTAAGGATTATGGTCACCTGGTTAAGGAGACCGATATGATTCTCACTGAAGATTGAAATTGTAAATTCCTGTTTTCCCATTTCTATCTTTTATAGTTAAGTGTTACTTCTGACACTGATGCTCCCGGTTCTATCATCGGAAGTACATTCCCTTCCTTTTCAACGTGAATATCAAGGAGATAAGGTCCTTCAGCGGCCAGCATCCTTTCCAGCGAGCTCTTCAGGTCTGCTCTTTTGATCACTTTTTTTGCAGCGATCCTGAATCCTTCAGCCACCTTCACAAAATCCGGGTTGACAAGCTCCGTTGATGCATATCTCTTTTTGAAGAACATATCCTGCCACTGTCTTACCATTCCAAGGAATCCGTTATTCAGGATTATTATTTTTACAGGGATCTTATAATGAAGGATTGTTCCAAGCTCCTGTATCGTCATCTGAAATCCTCCGTCGCCGATAAATGCAATTACCTGTTTCCCCGGCTTCCCGATCTTTGCTCCTATTGAAGCAGGGAGGCCAAATCCCATTGTTCCCATTCCTCCGGATGTCACAAGGGAACCTGGTTCGCTGAATTTATAATAGCGTGCAGCCGACATCTGGTTCTGTCCCACATCAGTGACAATGATAGCATCTCCTTTTGTCAGGTCTGAAACAATCCTTACCACCTCGCCCATCCGGATACTTCCCTCTTCAGGTCTGGTTTCTGATTTTATGACCCTGTCGTATTCTGTTTTATCGCAGATCCTGAATTCCCTGATCCATGACTGATATGATTTTTCTTCGACAAGAGGAATTAAAGCCTGGAGGACTTCTTTTGCATCATTGTTAATTTCGAGGTCGACCAGTACATTCTTATTGATCTCGGCTTCGTCGATCTCAATATGTATTATCCTTGCATTTTTTGCATATTTCTTCAGGTTGCCGGTGACACGGTCATCAAATCGCATTCCTATTGCAATTATCAGATCAGCTTCATTTGTCAGCAGGTTGGGTCCATAGTTGCCATGCATACCGAGAAAACCTGCAAAGAGCCTGTGTCCGGAAGGGAATGATGAAAGTCCAAGCAGTGTAGCTGCAACGGGAATACCTGTTTTCTCAGCGAACTCCCTCAGTTCATTCACCGCCCCTGAGATCAGGACACCGTGTCCTGCAAGGATCAGCGGCTTTTGAGCATGGTTGATCATTATCGCTGCCGACTCAACTGCCCTGGTGTGAAGGGGGATATGCGGATTGTAGCTTCTCAGGTAGTCACATTTTTTGTATTTGAAGGAAATCTTTTCCTGCTGTGCATCCTTTGTAATATCTATTAGTACAGGGCCCGGTCTGCCTGTTGTGGCAAGATAGAATGCTTTGGCTACCATTTCAGGTATATCCTCACTCTTCTTGACCTGGCAGTTCCATTTTGTGACAGGCATTGACACTCCGAGTATATCTGTTTCCTGGAAAGCGTCAGTGCCGATGAGAGCTGATACAACCTGTGCAGTAATGAAAACTACCGGAACAGAATCAAGATAGGCGTTGGCAATTCCTGTTATAAGGTTTGTAGCTCCGGGTCCCGATGTTGCGAAGCATACTCCGGGTTTGCCCGTGACCATTGAGTAAGCCTGGGCTGCATGAGCAGCGCCCTGTTCATGGCGGGTAAGGATATGTCTCAGTTTATCTTCATAGTCAAGAAGCTTGTCATAGACTGGCATAATTGCTCCACCGGGGTAACCGAAAATAGTGTCAACACCCTCTGCAATAAGACATCTGAGAAGTGCTTCCGCACCTGTGATCTCATATCCGTTGAGATGGTTCCTGTCGATTTCTTCTGAAGCTTTCTCTTTCTTCATTTCTTGTATCTTGTTTCTTGTATCTTATATTTTCCTTACTGCTCCTTTATCTGCCGACCCAACAAATCTTGCATATGCCCTGAGTGATCCTGGTATTTCCCTTTTCCGGTTCAGCGGACAGAACGCCGATTCTCCTTTTGCTTCTTCAATTGCCCGCCTCATATTAAGTTCATTATCAGGGATTCTGACATTTATCTTCCGTTCCGGAATATTGATCTCGATTATATCTCCGGTTTTCACAAGAGCCAGCGCGCCTCCTGCTGCTGCTTCAGGTGATATATGCCCGACCGATAATCCGGATGTGCCCCCTGAAAACCTTCCGTCAGTGATGAGAGCGCATTTTTTTGCAAGGCCCTTTGACTTAAGGTATGATGTGGGATACAGCATCTCCTGCATTCCCGGTCCTCCTTTTGGTCCTTCATATCTTATAACTACAATATCACCAGGACTGATCTTTCCGTTGAGGATTCCTTCTGCAGTATCTTCCTGGGAGTCAAATACGACAGCAGGACCTGAGAAGTGCAGCAGCCCCTGATCAACACCGGCAGTTTTCACAACAGATCCCTGAGGTGCAATATTACCATACAGGACAGCCAGTCCGCCATCCCTGCTGTAAGCATGCTGAATGTCCCTGATACATCCGTTTTCCCTGTCCGTATCAGTATCACTGTACATAGTGTCATGAGAGCCCATTTCAAGGCTCTTCTTCATTGAAGGAGCACTTCTGAATAAAGAAAGAGCCTCAGGGAGAGCCTTGTCTCCGGTTATATCCCAATCGGCAATTGCCTCATGAAGCGTGGGATAATCAATCCTCTTCACGGAGGTATCTATCTGGTTGTTATGTTCAAGTTCCCCCAGTATTGCCATTATCCCTCCTGCATGGTTTACATCCTGCATATGGTAATTCGAGTTTGGAGCCACTTTACAGAGAGTCGGGATATTGCGTGAAAGGTCATCGACATCCTTTAATGTAAAATCAACCTTCGCTTCATGTGCGATAGCCAGAAGATGTAAAACAGTATTTGAAGAGCCACCCATTGCAATATCGAGCGACATTGAGTTCAGGAAGGCATTTCTTGTTGCTATTGACCGCGGCAGCACGCTTTCATCACCTTCATTGTAATATCTTTCTGCCAGCTTAACTATTAGTGCAGCTGCTTTTTTTACCAGGGTGATGCGGTTAACATGGGTTGCAATGACTGTTCCGTTTCCAGGTAATGCAAGCCCAAGAGCTTCATTCAGGCAGTTCATTGAATTTGCGGTGAACATACCGGAACATGATCCGCAACCGGGGCACGCTGATCTTTCGATGGCATCCAGTTCATTGTCACTTATCAGGTTGTCTGCACCGCTTACCATTACATCAACCAGGTCAAGATATTTATCGCCATGAAGCCCGGCTTCCATGGGACCTCCTGAAACAAAAACTGCAGGAATATTAAGTCTCATAGCAGCCATCATCATCCCCGGGGTGATCTTGTCACAATTGCTGATGCATATCATGGCATCGGCACAATGAGCATTGCAAACATATTCGATACTGTCAGCTATAAGCTCACGTGATGGCAGGGAGTAAAGCATTCCCTGGTGTCCCATCGCGATCCCGTCGTCAATAGCTATAGTGTTGAATTCAGCGGCAAAACAACCGAGCTTTTCAATTTCCTTCTTTATGATCTGGCCTGTACCGTGAAGATGAACATGTCCCGGAACAAACTGCGAAAAGGAGTTCACAACTGCAATGACCGGTTTGCCGAATTGTTCTTCCTTCATGCCATTGGCGCGCCACAGACTCCTTGCTCCGGCCATTGTCCTGCCCGTCATTGTCTTTAAGCTTCTGAGCTGGTTCTTCATTTTCTGCAACCTTTCTTACAAAAAAAGCTTCCCGGATCATCCGGAAAGCTTCTGTAAAGTTATAGTAATACATATTATTCCCGGATCATGTGCTGGGCACAATAATAAGGATGAGGGCAATAATAAGTATTAAGAATTTTCCCATTGTTTTATTAAAATAGACGGACAAAGGTAGGTTATTTTTTAATATTTCAAAGAAAAAGTGCATTTTTTATTCATTTTTGTACTGAAACCGGCTCTCCGTCAACCTTTCCTTTAACATTGATTTTTACTACGGAGGCTATCGGATCGGGTGAATCTGCAGGTAGTTTTATTGTAAGAACTCCCTGTTTTGAAACTGATGCTTTCAGTTTAACACCATTTGCAAGAAGGCTTGCTGAAGTAACCTTGTTAGTTAGTCCGGGCACTACCAGCTTGCCATCAGCCGGCCATTCAAACACAGAAAAGTAGAGTGTTGTTCCTGCAGGGATCTGCTTTACAGTACAGCGTCCCCACGGAAAAGTGCCCCACGGGCTTGCCTTTGTTCCATAAACTGCTTCTCCGTTTATCTTCATCCACTGACCTATTTTCCCCAGGATCTCAACAGATTCCGGAGGAAATTCACCTTCAGCAGTCGGGCCTACATTCAGCAGGAAATTGCCGCCTTTTGAGCATATATCCAGAAGATTACGGATAAGTGTCTGAGGAGATTTGTAATTGTGATCATAATGTTTATAGCCCCATGTGTCGTTCATTGTCATGCATGTTTCCCAGTCGGTGCCGTCAAGATCCTTCAGGTTGGGTATCCTTTGTTCCGGTGTCTTGTGATCGCCTGGAAAATCAGGTCGTTTCAGGCGGTCGTTTGTAATGATTGCCGGCTGAAGTGCAAGCAAAGACTGGAGCTTCGTTGCTGCTTCAACAGTCATTTCTGCAGGAGTATCCCACCAGAGGACAGCAATATCCCCGTAATTAGTAAGCAATTCCCTGACCTGCGGCACAGCTACATCATTGATATACTGTGCGAACGTCTTTGTCTCCTGTGCAGGATCCCAGTGCCCCCGGTGAGCTTTCGTATAGGCATCTAAGCTTGCAGAATCAGGATTTGCCCAACCTTCTTTGGTAAGCCGGCGCATGGCAGAACCTCCGGGATTGACCCAGTCCTGAGCCTGGGAATAATAGAATCCCAGCTTGATTCCATTTTTCCTGCAGGCGTCGGCAAGGGGTTTCAGAAGATCTTTTCCGTAAGGTGATGCATCGACAACATT
Source organism: uncultured Rikenellaceae bacterium (assembly GCA_964525415.1). Classification (GTDB taxonomy): domain Bacteria; phylum Bacteroidota; class Bacteroidia; order Bacteroidales; family VadinHA17; genus LD21. Next base: position 12,620 of record CAZGGZ010000021.1, read on the forward strand.
CCAGTTGCTTGCTTCTGTTTCAAACAGTGCAAATCCGTCATGATGCTTTGATGTGATGACAATATATTTCATTCCGGCATCTTTGGCCATCTTTACCCATGCCTCAGGATCATACCTGACGGGATTGAACTCTTTTGCGATCTGCACATAATCGGCAACAGGTATTTTCCCCCTGTTCATTATCCATTCACCTATGTTGCCAATTCTCTGTCCCTTCCATTCACCTGCAGGAACAGCATAGACGCCCCAGTGGATGAACATGCCGAACCGTGCTTCGCGCCACCATTCCATCCGCTTGTCCCTGTTGAGAATCTCCTGGGCATACATATTCTGCCCGATGATTATTATTAGTATAAGTGCAATTTTTAGTCTTTTCATTTTCAGCTTCCTTATTATAATAATCAAAATTATCAGTAAATCCTTTTTGAAAACGCCATTGTGCCTTTATGCCTTTGCACCGTTGGGCCTTTATTTGAATTGTTTGATATACTCCAGGAATTTCCTGGCGCAATTGTCAAGATTTTCAACCGATCCTCCCCCCTCAAGCACTTCGCACATCTCATATGCTAAATATCCCTGGTAACCTATCTCCTTAAGGGCGGTGATAAATGTTTTGTAGTCGAGAAATCCTTCCCCTATAGGTACGGCTCTCATCTGGGAAACCTGGGACACGTAATTGGTATTTTCAAGTTCGTACCTATACCTGGGGAGCTCCTTATAATCAGCTGTTGTAGTGTGTATTAAATAAGGCTTCATGGTATAGATGGCTTTCTTTATCTCATCAGACGACAAACCTTCGAGCGTTGGGGACCAGCAGTCAAAAGCCGCTTTTACGTTGGGCAGATTCACCTCATCGAGCAGCCACTTCATGGCATCATGGTGCAATGCTATATCGTGGTGATTCTGCACAGCAAGAGTCACACCGTAGTTAGCGGCAAGCTTACCAGCGATCTTTAATCCTTCGACGACAAGTGCATACTGTTTGTCATAAGACTGTCCGGGACGCTCATAGCCGGTGAATATTCTTACCATATTTGTGCCAAGATCGCGTGCAAGCCGGGCAAGCTCTCCAACATAAGCAGCCTGAATCTCAACGTTTGGTATTCCTGCTTTGTCAACTCCTGCAGTGAAATCGGTGTAACCGGCAAGGCATACGAGCTCAAGTCCAAGCTCCTTTATCCTTGCACGAAGTTTCTGACGCGCTGATTCATCATAGTCCACAGGTGAAACATGGGGACGCTTGGCGGCAAGCATCACCCCGTCGAAGCCAAGCTCCTTTGCTTTAAGAAGAAACTCGTCGACAGTCAGAGTTGCCTGTCCCCTCCAGACTCCCATATAACTCACTGAGTGCAGGCAGGTCTTTACCTTAAAGTCTTTTGGATCACCGGTTGGTGTTTTCTGACCGCAGATGTTGCTGATAAGAGCTAAAGCCAGTATCTGAATGATCAAAAACCGTTTGATTTTCATAGCATATTAAAATTATTTTGTGTTAATTTACGTGTTCGAGGGATAATTTCAAAAGAATAAAGTATAAACCTTTCCTGGTAAAGTACCCGGCCATGAAGAAGATCCTGACTTTTATTTTATTGGCATCCTGTGCAATATTTATAGGTGCAGAAAAGAAATCTTCCGCTCCGGCAAAAAGCCAGCGGACAGAAAAAACAATCAACACAAACTGGACCTTTAACTACTTCCCTGATGAGGAACCGGGAAAAGGTTATGAGGCTTCCGGATATAATGATCTGAACTGGTCGGTGATAAGCATTCCTCACACATGGTCAACTTTTGAAACCACAGGTGATATGCATCCGTTTATCAAAAACACATCTGAAGCCAATGATCCTTACTGGTGGAAAGGCTGGGGATGGTACAGGAAGCGTTTTAACGTCAATGAAAAATATACAACAGGCAGAAAGATTTTCATTGAATTCGAGGGTGTGCAGAAATACTGTAAGGTGTGGCTGAACGGAAAATATCTTGGTGAACACAAAGGAGGATACGGGTCATTTGATTTTGATCTTACCGGATCAATCGTTTCGGGAAAAGAAAATGTTCTTGCTGTTGCAGTAAGTAACCGTAAGAATGACCAGTATAAGATTCCTCCGATGGATCTCCCGGATTTTAATGTTTATGGCGGTATTTACCGTGATGTGAAGATTGTAATAAAAAACAAGCTTTACATTCCGATGCAGGGTTCAGCTTCACATGAGGGAGGCACTTTCATAACAACTCCATCAGTGTCTGAAAAACAGGCAGTTGTGAGGATCCAGACCTGGGTGAAGAATGACTATGACCAGCCGAGAAACTGTATGCTGAACACTTACATAATGGATGCCGCAAACAAGGTTGTTCAGGTGATAAAGTCAAAATACACAATCAATCCCGGTCAGATGTACAGGTTCGATCAGACCTCAAAACCTGTAAAGAATCCGCACCTGTGGTCTCCTGAAAATCCATACATGTACAAGGTGCATTCAGAGGTTAGTGACGGTGCAGTGGTGACCGACAGCTATACAAGTCCGCTTGGATTAAGATGGTTCAGATGGAATTACGGTGAAAAGACACTCTATTTAAATGGGAAGAAGCTCAGTATAAGCGGAGGGAAGATCGGCCAGGAATATCCGTGGATCGGAGGTGCCGTACCGTCGTGGCTGGCTGAAACAGATCTCAAGGATATTTCAGCCACTAAAAGGTATAATCTGATACTCACATCAAACTATCCGAATGATAAAGAGGTATACAATCTCACGGATAAATATGGCTTTATCGTGATTGAGGAATCGCCAGGCGCAGGTAACAAGGCTTATTCTGAAGAGGTCAGGGAGCAGCAGATGAAGGAAATGGTACGCCGCGACCGGAATCATCCGGCGATAATGTTCTGGAGCCTCGGAAGCGGATCAGATCATACGGTCAGCTCAAAATATGTCCTGGCTGAGGACACAACCAGGATAGTGACAGCAAGACGTGCAGCCGGCGGATCAGCAGGTGCTTCTGTAAAACATACATATGATGATATAGTATTTACGGAGCTGAAACATTATCCATCAGCCGGGGAAGAAGACCTATTGATTACTGCGCAGGAAGCCAGGTCCGGGGAACCTGCAAAGATAGCTCTGAGCGGCTCTCATAAGAAGACGGCGGCGGACCGCGGTTCAGTTGTTATTGTCAGTGCAGAAGTAGTGGATTCCAAAGGAGTCCGGGTAAAAGATGCTTCCAATACATTGAAGTGGGAGGTGACAGGACCGGCTAAACTGGCCGGACCTTCTGTCTTTGAATCAGATAAGAATATGTATCGCTCTGCTGAAGGGGCTTCGTATTTAAATATTCCCGTACCGAATGTGATACGGCTGACCGGAAAAACGGGCAAGGTGAAGGTAACTGTTTCAGCAAGCGGACTGGCGTCGGGTACTTTCGAACTGGATGCTTCTGAAATAAGACCTGATAATACTGTTATTACCGAACCGTTGCTGAATGATGAAGGACGCAGACCAGTTGCCAGGGCAGTTCTTGTCATTGAAAGACTTGAGGAAGTGCCGCAGGAAGTGAAAGAAATCGTCACGGATTTTAATTCCGGCACATCAGATAAACAAGGTTATGTAAAAAGCATCAGAGCATTTATTCACAAAAACCATCCTTTTGTCGATACTGCAACAATTGAATTCAGGACCCTGGTTAATGTTTTTGCATCGTACCTTAACAATAATAATGGACTTCTTACAGCGAGTGATTTTAATTACAATGTCGCTCATTATAATAACTGCAGGCTGATCTCAGGTTATATCAACGCCACAAAGCTGCCTCCGCTGTTCAAGGAGACACTTAGAAAATACTATTCCGATGCAGTAATTGTTAACGGAAGCGAAAAGAATGCGGGTGACGAAATGAACTGGATGAACTGGATCCCATCGGGAGGGACTGTTATAATATCACAGGAAAGCGATATTAACAACTGGCCGAAAGGAACGCTCATTACAAGCAAGGATGAGCTCCCCGATCTGATCTCAGCAGTTTACCCGGTATTTGCTAAATACAGCGAGGAAGCCAGAGAAAGAGCGCTTACTTTTGTCAGCAAGATGAATCCCTATGTTCACCAGGAACAGGGTCCGTCAGGAATCATCTACAGAGCCGAAAGAGGAAAGCCTGTCCTTATACCGTTGCAGAAGTTTATTTCCCAGTAAATACTTTTAAACAGGATCTTTCATTTAAATTTGTATATTTCGTCAAATTTAAAATCCCGGACAACATGAAAAAACGAAACCTGCTTAACATTATTTTACTGATTGCCATAACTGGCACTTTTTCAGCACTATTGCTTTCCTTCACTCCACCTAAAAAGAAGAATATAGGACTTCAGCTTTATTCAATCCGCGACTCGATCAGGAAAAACATCCCTGCCGCTATTGAAAAAGTGGCAAAGATGGGTTACACATTTGTGGAGCCGGCAGGGTATGGAAACGGTAAATTCTATGGAATGGAACCGGTTGAATTCAGGAACCTCCTTGTTAAGAACGGGTTATATATGCTGAGCTCGCACACAGGACAGAACATTCCGTCAGATGGCAACATGGAGAAGGTGATGACATGGTGGGATCAATGCATTGATGCTCATGTAGCTGCCGGCGCAAAATTTATTGTCCAGCCTTCAATGGGACAGGATGCTTACAAAAGCCTGGAAGGTATAAAAAAGTACTGCGATTATTTCAATAAGGTTGGAGAGAAATGTGCTGCAAAAGGAATCAAATTCGGCTACCATAATCACTCCGGTGAGTTCACAACCGAATTTGAAGGAGAGCCCATGTACGACCATATGCTTAAAAACACCGATCCTTCAAAGGTATTCTTCCAGCTCGATCTGTACTGGTGTGTTGAAGGAAAGAAAAATCCTGTTGACTATTTCAATAAATATCCCGGCCGTTTTATATTATGGCATATAAAGGACAAGGAGGAGATAGGTGCAAGCGGACAGATGCATTTTGATTCTATCTGGGTAGCAAGAAAGGTATCAGGAATGAAATACGGCATTGTTGAGGTTGAAAGATACAACTTCGATCAGTTTACAAGCTGCCAGAAGAGTATTGAATTCCTGAATGCGGCTCCTTATGTGAAGATGCCGAAGAAATAAACCTGCCGGATATTCCGGAAAACAATATTCATTTCAGGGAAGATAGCAAATAACCAGTATTTGTTATTCTTCCCTGAATTCTTTTGTAACTTTAAGAAGTGATTAAAGGATGACTTATGAAGAAAGACTTCTTGTTTGTGTTTATGCTGACTTTAATTATTGCTGGCTGCAGCAATAATTATTATTCAGAGAAGGATTTTCAGTCGGTTCTGAAGATAGATTCACATATCCATATAGGTGCCGGCGACGGAGTATTTGAAGATCAGGCAGCCGCTGATAATTTCGTTCTGATAACGCTTAATGTAGATCACAGCGATTCAGCGAATTTACGGAAACAGTTCAACCATGCTTTCCGGGCTGCCCAGAATCATCCCGGCAGAGTTTTTTTCGGTCCTTCATTCCTGTTCGATACTGCAGGATGGGGAACGGAAGACTGGAGCAAAAGGGTAATAACTCAGCTGGATAAAGATATATCTGCCGGTGCAATAACAGTAAAGATCTGGAAAAACATAGGTATGACCGTCAGGGACAGTACAGGGAAGTTTATCATGGTTAATGATCCAGGACTAAAGCCTGTTTTTGACTTTATAAGGAGCAAAGGTCTCCCGGTGACAGGGCACCTTGGAGAGCCGCGTAACTGCTGGCTTCCGCTTGATCAGATGACCGTAAGCAGCGACAGCAGCTATTTTGCTGAGAATCCGCAGTATCATATGTTCCTTCATCCCGAATATCCATCTTATGAGGATCAAATAAACTCAAGAGACAACATGTTGAAACAGAATCCTGATTTGATATTCATCGGATGCCATCTCGGGAGCCTTGAATGGAACATCGATTCTCTTGCGCTGAGACTTGACAGGTACCCAAACATGGCAGTCGACATGTCGGCAAGAATTTGCCACCTTCAGTACCAGTCTTCCATGGACCGGAAAAGAGTAAGGGACTTCATTATTAAATACCAGGACAGGCTTCTTTACGGAACAGATATAGGATACTCCGGCAGCAGAAACCCTGAAGGTTTTAAGAAAATGATACACGACGTATGGCTTGACGACTGGAAATATTTTGCTACTGACAGTGAAATGACTTCTGAGTTATTCGAAGGGAGTTTTACTGGACTGAAGCTTCCAGGGGAGGTGGTGGATAAGATTTACAGGGAGAATGCTGTAAAATGGTATAAACTACCTGTAAATAAAGAGCTTGCGTTTCATAATTGGGCACCCTCTCCTCCCATGCTGCCCCTGGGAAGAATAGGGATACGGGCTGAAAGAGGTCAGCCGCGGATGAGCGGATTCACAAAAGATGAACAATACACGCTGATGACCCTCTTTGCCATTTTCCGCTCACCGCTGATGTTTGGCGGTAATCTCCCCGACAATGATGAGTTTACACTTTCACTGATAACAAATAAAGATGTTCTAAAAGTAAACCAGCAAAGCACTAACAACAGGCAGCTGTTCAGGGAGGATGACCTTATTGCATGGACAGCTGATGATCCCCAGACAGGTGATAAGTATGTTGCCCTTTTTAATGCTTCTGATCTTCCTGAAATTGAGATTTCAGTAAGATTTGGGCAGCTTGGGTTGACTGGCACTCATACAGTTACAGATCTTTGGACGGGTAAGGAAGCCGGTACATTCACTGATGTTTTCAGCAGGTCATTAAACAGTCATGGTGCCGGACTGTATAAAATTCATTGATTTTATACATTATGAAAAAAATAGTTGTAACAGGTGCAGGAGGATTTATTGGAGGGCACCTCGTAAAAGAGCTCATCAGAAAAGGGCATAGTGTAAGAGGAGTTGACATAAAACAACCGGATGAATGGTACCAGCTCTCAGATGAAGCAGAGAACCTGGTTCTTGATCTGCGTCTAAGGGAAAACTGCTATAAGGCAGTGAAGGACTGTAATGAAGCATTCAACCTGGCTGCTGACATGGGGGGAATGGGTTTTATTGAGAATAATAAAGCCGCATGCATGATAAGCGTACTTATCAATACGCATCTCCTTATTGCATCGCATGAATACGGAATAGAAAGGTACTTTTATTCATCATCGGCATGTGTCTACAATGGTGATAAACAGACAGATCCTGATAATCCGGGTTTGAAGGAATCTGATGCCTACCCTGCACTTGCGGAGGATGGATACGGCTGGGAAAAACTGTTCAGCGAACGCATGTGCCGGCACTTCAGTGAAGATTTTGGTCTGATGACAAGAGTAGCAAGATTCCATAATGTGTATGGACCATTTGGCACTTATGATGGCGGCAGGGAAAAAGCTCCGGCAGCGATCTGCCGTAAAGTAATTCAGGCAGGTATTTCAGGTGAAAAGGAGATTATCATCTGGGGAGACGGACACCAGACAAGGAGTTTTATGTACATTGATGATTGCATAAAAGGGATACTGGATATCATGTACAGCAACATCAACGAACCGATAAACCTGGGAAGCAGCGAAATGGTTTCAATTAATGAACTTGTTAATATTGTTGAAGATATCGCCGGGTATAAGCTTAATAGAAAATATGACCTCAATGCTCCTAAAGGAGTCAGGGGACGGAACAGCAATAATACTCTTATAAAGCACCATCTGGGATGGGAGCCTTCCATTCCTCTCAGGAAAGGTATAAAGAAAACGTACGACTGGATCAGAGAACAGGTTGTTACAGAGCAGGATAAGAAACTCAAAGAGAGATTCAACAAATAATCTGTATCAGATGATGGCTAAGAAAGTGCTTGTCAGCGGCTGCTACGACCTCCTTCATGGCGGGCATATAGCTTTTTTTAAAACAGCTTCGGCGTATGGTGATTTATATGTCGGTATAGGAAGGGATGAAAATCTTCTTTCCCTGAAGGGGAAGAAACCTGTTTTCACTGATGAAGAGAGATTGTACATAGTAAAATCGATAAGATACGTTCATGATGCTTTTCTCGCTTCAGGAATGGGCATGCTCGACTTTGAACCGGATATGAAGAGGTTAAAACCGGATATTTTTATTGTCAACCAGGACGGTCATTCTCAGGAAAAGGAGAAACTCTGCAAAGAACTTGGTATACAATATCTTATTCTTGATCGTATACCGGAACCGGGATTACCGGCAAGGTCGAGTTCAGAAACAAAAAGGGAAATGAGGTTCCCGTACAGACTATGTCTTGCCGGAGGATGGATCGATCAGCCATGGGTATCAAAGATCTGTCCGGGTTCTGTAGTGGTAGCCCAGATATGGCCGACTATGGATTTCAACGACAGGTCAGGGCTGGCAACAAGCTCAAGGAAAATAGGAATAAAGCTCTGGGGCGATAATTACCCTGCCGGAGACTATAAGGAAAATGCCAGACTGCTTTTTGGAGCGGAAAATCCTCCCGGAAAACTATATATCTCAGGATCACAGGATCAGATCGGATTACTTTATCCCGGAATTAACAGGCTATATTACCGGGGCGGATACTGGCCGGAAAGAATCGAATCAGCAACTGACAAGGAGACTTGTGACTGGTTGTCGGATGTTATTCATCTTGTCCCGCTTGAGCCACGGCCCGAGGGATATGACCCCCTGAAGATCATGAATCTCGAAAAATACCTGGTAAAGGAGCTTGGTGAGGCTGGAGACAGATGCTGGGAGTCAGTTCTGAAAAGAGATATAAAAGAATTAGGAAGATCAATGACTGATACTTTATTATCGTGGAAAAAGATCCTTCCCCTCACAGTTCCGGATTGGGTTATGAATGAGCTTGAAACAAAATATTTTCCTTATTATCCCGGAGCGATCACATCAGGAAGCGGAGGGGGATATGTTATGATAGCTTCTGAGAAGGCAGTGGAGGGTGCTGTTAAAATAAAGGTAAGGTATTAAAACGGCGACAGGCGACAGGCGTCAGGTGTCAGGCAGGATAAAAGATGAAAGTAAAAAGATAAATGATAAAATGATGATGAAAACCAACCGATTATTCATTTCAGTTCTGGTATTTATTGTAATTGCAGCATTTGCCGTATCCTGCACAGGTAAACCGGCAAAACAGGAACAAATCCAGTTTACTGCTTCATTCACACCAGAGCCTGAATCCTTCAGACAATACCGCTATCCCGACTGGTTCCGTGATGCCAAATTCGGAATATGGGCGCACTGGGGGCCCCAGGCAGTGCCACGTCAGGGCGACTGGTATGCCAGGAGAATGTACCTCGAAAAAGATCCTGCCTATAAATATCATCTGGAACATTATGGTCATCCTTCAAAATCCGGGTATAAGGATATAATTCCTCTCTGGAAAGCTGAAAAATGGGATCCTGAGCAATTAATGGCGCTTTATAAAAGAGTGGGAGCTAAATACTTTGTCAGCATGGCAACGCACCATGACAATTTCTTTCTCTGGGACTCGAAGATACACAGGTGGAATTCAGTGGATATGGGTCCGATGAAAGATGTAGTCGGTCTATGGCAACAGGCTGCAAAAAAGGAGGGTCTCCGTTTTGGCATATCCGAACACCTTGGTGCAAGTTACACATGGTTTCAGCCAAGCCATGGTGCCGATAAGAGCGGACCCATGAAGGGAGTACCTTACGACGGGGCCAATCCTGAGTATCAGGACCTTTATCACCCGAAAACTGCACCGGACGATTTTCAATGGCTGACAAAAGACTCTGCTAACCAGCAAAACTGGCTGGCATGCATTACAGAGGTCATTGACATGTACCATCCCGATCTTCTTTATTCCGACGGAGAACTCCCTTTTGGAGAAGTGGGAAGAACTATGCTCGCTCATTATTATAACCAGGATATTGAGAAGAACGGTGGCAAACTTGAAGCTGTGTATACCTGCAAGCATCTCATTTCAGAGGGAAGATGGGTAAGGGATATTGAACGGGGCGCTATGGATTCAATCAGTGTGGATCCCTGGCAGACAGATACCTCGATTGGCGACTGGTACTACCGTACCGGCCAGAAGTATATGACAGGAACCGAGGTCATTCAGATGCTTGTCGATATAGTAAGTAAAAATGGCAACCTTCTGCTTAATGTCGTACAAACTCCTGAAGGAGATCTTGAACCTGATGTGCTTGCCATTTTGGAAGAGATTGCCGAATGGACACCGGTGAACGGTGAGGGGATTTATGGCACCCGTCCATGGAAAGTATATGGTGAAGGGCTTTCAATGAAGAAACAGGAAAAAGGAGTGTTTGGAGGCGTGAAAGATGTAAGACCTTATGAGGCTGCTGATATCCGTTTCACAATGAAAGGCGAAACTCTCTATGCCTTTTGCATGGTTTCTCCAACTGATGATATTAATGTATCTTCACTTGGGAAAAACTCATCACTGATTGACAAAAAAGTGAAATCTGTTTCGATGCTTGGAAGCGATGAGGCACTTAAATGGAAGCAGGAAGAGGATGCGCTTGTTATAAGTAAACCAGGAAAGCTTCCATCATGGCAGGTAGTGGGATTTAAAATTGAATTTAAGAAATAACACTATTCCGTGAGCAGACCATACTTTTCCAGGGACTGACTCAGAGAGGGATGCGGTTTTTATCCCTTACCAGAGTATTTATGATGAAGCTCAGAAGCTGGCTCCCGGATCATACTGGACAGGCGACGGGGTTCATCCCTCGCTTGCCGGTGCCCAGCTTATGGCAGAAGCATGGCTTTCAGTCATCAAATAACCCCCTACCCCCCCTTAAGGGGATGTCCCGCTTAAACGGGACGGGGGTCAGCTCTCAAAATATACATTCCCTTTTTCCAGGGCACTTCTGAGATCGGAATATTTAAGTTCCCTGGTGCCAATTCTTTTTGCAGAACATAAAGCTGCTGCAGTCCCTGCAGCCTGACCCTGTCCCATGCAACATACTGTATTGCGGGTGGACATATGTGCCTGGAAATCAGAGGTTATAAGCATTCCGGCAGCGAGCAGATTATCAATACCTTTTACCCGTAAAGCCTTGTAGGGTAATCCATAAGTGCCTCCGTTTTTTACCTGGTATCTTGGGGCTGAATCGTGAAATCCGTAAACCATTATATCGTCATCAAAATGCCTGGCTTCGATCACATCAGCAAGGGTAATATCGTAATCACATGTAATAGTCCTTCCGCGTCTTATATTCAATGATGGGCTGGTACGTGCAATGAATGCATTTTCACAACCAGGCAAATACTTCCTGAATAATTCCAGGGTTTTATATTGATTTTGTCTTATAATTAATTCAGCTTTTGCGACTTCATCCCTGTTTGTCGGACTTACCGGCAATTTATAATTTACTTTTATGAACATGAGGTAATTATCATGAACTGTTGTTGTTATAAGTCCGGATCCAAGTTTTACAATACCGTCCACAAATGCATCCGGGAGCTTGCCTCTGATAGTATAACCGCTTTCACTTCCCAGTCTTATGATCTGTCCTTCTTTCCCGTCGCGCAACCCATAAGCGAGGTCACCTAATGCATTGTTCTTAACAAGATATGTATAGAGCTTTTCAATGTTCACATTTCCAAGTCCCATACTGTTACAGACAGGATGGTCGTTCAGCTCTTTAAATTCGGCTCCCGCATAAGCTGACAGATCGCCGTATGCAGTGCTGTCAACGAAACATTTTGCCCTGAATAATTCCCGCCCCATGCGGCTCTGGGTTATCACTCCTGTAATAGAGGAACTCTTTTTTTCCGTGCCGGCTGCAAGAGTATTCGTGAATACATCAACACCGGATTCAGCAAGCATTTCCAGCGCTGCAAGCTTGTAAAGCTCTGTATCAATGGCGGTACAGACGCTGTCGTAGTCTGTTCTGCCTGTAACGGTTCCGTGTCCCGTGGTTCCTCCTGTTTTAAGCAGGCGATCGATTATTTCCTGGGCAATCCCCTTAACCACCTGGCGTTTCTCAACACCCGGAAATGCTGTCCATAGATTGAAGAAACTGTGAAGTGCAGTGCCTCCTTCGACAACAGTTCCTCCCACGTAGCCCTTGCCTTCTATCAATGCAGTTTTTGCTCCGTTTCTTGCCGCTGCTGTGGCGGCAACCACCCCGGCAGTTCCCCCTCCGGCAACAACAACATCAAATTCCCTGACAGGAAGGTTTTTAACATTTTCATCAGCATAACCTTCAGTACCTGCAAAAGGTGCTGAATTTATATTCATAGCAGGTGCTGCAAGTCCTGCAATCATCATTTTTCTTGAAAAATCTCTGCGGTCCATAGTTCTCTTATTAATCATTGTTAAATTTAAGCAGTTGCATGCACTATTCCGCTATTTAAATGTTATTTTTAAAGGAATTTCAGAGTTTACCTGACCGTGAGATTAATGAAATTCCACTTGTTGATTATAAGTGTTATTATTACACTTATATCCTGTAATCAAAACCAGCCCGGCATTGAAGGACTGCTCTATTCCGACGGAACGCCAGTCTTGATTACCATAAAGGATGGGAAAATATCAGAAATAATGAGGATCGGAAAGCCTGCTGAAAAAAACACAGGACTGTATATTGCTCCCGGACTGATCGATAACCAGGTAAACGGATTCGCAGGCGTCTCATTCGCTTTTGGAGGAGGAAAACTGACCGGAGAAGGAGTGATAAAGGCGACTCAGGAATTATGGAAAACGGGAGTGACCACATATCTTCCGACGCTTACAACCAACAGCTTTGAGGTACTTAAAAAGAATTTCATAATCCTTGGCAGAATGAAGGATGATCCGTCTTTGCTTGGTTCTGTTGCAGGTTTTCATCTGGAAGGACCTTATATCTCCCCGGTGGATGGTTACAGGGGTGCTCATCCGCTGAAATATGTTAGAAAGCCGGACTGGGAGGAATTCAGTTCACTAAATGAAGCTTCGGGAAATAATATAATCCAGGTCACTGTTGCTCCTGAAACGGAAGGAGCAATGGAATTTATTTCAAAGTGTGTCCAAAATGGAATTGTCGTTGCTCTCGGTCATCATAACGCTTCCGCAGGTTTGATAACTGAAGCGATTGATCGCGGAGCCAGGCTGGCAACTCATATCGGGAACGGGTGTGCCAATATGATAAACCGTCATAATAATCCATTATGGCCTCAGCTAGCCGATGATCGCCTGATGATCAGTATCATTGGAGACGGATTTCATCTCAATTCGGAAGAGATAAGGGTTTTCTTTAAAGTCAAAGGAACAGAGAAAACCATTATCACATCTGATGTGACTGGCTTTGGTTCATTGCCTCCCGGCAAGTATGTCACCGAAGAAGGTGACACCATAGAGCTGACCAGCGCAGGGATGCTCACATACCCGGCTCAGAATGTACTTTATGGATCAGCGTCCCCGCTCAGGAAGGGAGTTGGAAATGTGATGAAAGTAACAGGATGTTCATTGGGAGATGCGATCCGGATGGCCAGCACCAATCCTGCTATTCTCTATAACCTTAATGACAGGGGTGAGATAGCGATCGGAAAGCGTGCTGACCTGATCATGTTTCAGATCGTTGATAATGAATTGGTTATCAGACAGACTTATGTCTCTGGAAAACTAGTCTATGATTTTTCAAAGGATCGTTAATTAATCAATTCTCCGGCATGATTCTTGTGCGAAATCAGTAGTATTGTTTAAAAGGGGTTCTCATGAAGAAGCTAAGGACCTTTTATTTCTTTTTGCTTTTAGTCAGCAGTTATTCAGTGAATTATTCCCAGGGATTATCCGCAGGATTTCTGAGCGGCATTAATTTCTCTGATATTCATGGAAACTCCGGTTCAGGAAAGTGGAAGTTTAAATCAGGAGCGGTGGAGAGCATTTTTATTAATTATTCCCTGAATAAAATGCTCGGATTTCAAACCGGAGTCGGTGTTTCAACATTTTATTATGAAAATGTATCATATGAGGATATTACAAGGATACCATATATGGATTTTTCGTCCAGTTCATATTTTATCCCAGATCCGATATATTACCGGTACAGGGAAAAAATGGACTTCACCTTTCTGACTTTCCCGGCACAGGTAAAATTGTCAATTCCATCCAGACCTGCATTAAACCTGACAGCAGGGATGTATTATTCCTTTCTCACAGATTATAGTTATGATTATTATTATACTGATGATCCCCGGAAAAGAGATTTTGGCTATCTCATTTCCACCGGGCTTTCTCATCCAGTCAGTAAAAAAATGGATGTGTTATTTGATATCAGTTACGTTGCAGGACTGAAGAGATTTGTGGAACATGCGGGTTACAAGCATGGTTCAATGGATTTCAGGTTTGGATTGGCTTTTAAGAATTTTCTTCCGAAGAAATCAGATATTGATTTTAGCACTGAACCGGATTCGGTAAGCAGCAGAATTTCATTATTGTATAAAGGAGGAATTAATGCTTCGCGGAATTTCTTCGGAAGCAATGAAGGCTCATATTCTTCATATTTTGGTCCTTCACTTGGATTTTCAGTCAATTTCAGACTGTCAGACAAAACGGTACTTGTTACTGGACTATCGTTTGAAAAAACAGGTTATTCACTTAAAGATTCCAGCGATTCATTTTACAGGTATTTTGCAGACAATGATCCGGTTTATTATGTCGATACAAAAACCATTACAGATTATGTCTGTATCCCGGCACTGCTTGAAATAAGGATGGGAGAGCCAGGCGGACTGTATTTCAATACCGGACCGTATGTGGCATTAAGGCTTAATACCAGATGTACCGGGGAAGCTTTTTCAGTATCAAATGATAATGGAACTTATTATCTGAGAAAATATGTGGTTTACGATGACCTGGAAGGTATAACCAGGATTGCCGATTTTGGATGGATGTTTGGAGGAGGAGTAACAATTAAGGTTCTTGAAAAATATTCTCTTGATCTCGGTTTGAATTATCGCAAAGGTTTCAGGGATGCTGTTAATGAAGAATACTATCAGAATATGACTATATATGAAAGAGAAACAAGTGCTATGCGTAATCGTATACTCTCATTCTGTATCGGAGTGAGAGTACCTGTATACAGGTAGCCGCATATAACTGTTAATAATAAAAGTTATTGATTATCTATTAAATGACCGGATTGTGCAGATATAAATATATTTTCCTGATTTGTGCGTTGAGCTTGATCTCCTCCTGCTCTCCTGATCCATCCATGGAGATGCTGGAAAGCTATAAATTCCAGTTTGAAAACGGATCAGTGGAAAAAATGCTTCCAGGAGAAACTACTATAGTAACGCTGAAAGCAAAGAATAATCTGAACAGGTCCGATAACCGGGCAAATATCATATTTGATATTATCTGGGGAGGAGGTTCAGTTTCGGAGCAGTCAGTTTGTACTGACAATGCCGGTTATGTGACTATAACCTGGCAACTGGGAAATGAATCATGCGAACAGCTTCTGAGAGCTTCCTGCTATTCACTTTCGGGCAAATACCTTGCTTCGATCGATCTCGCTGCTTATAGTTTCATGGAAAATCAATGGAACGCCATATCAGAAAAACCGGATGGATATATTAGTGATATGGTCTCTGATACTATCAACAAATTAACTTATGCAATTTCGACTAATAAACTGTACAGGCAGGGAAGCAGGTATTTCTTATGGGATGAGGTGTTTGACACTAACCTTGTATCACCCCGGACAATTGAAATGGATGGGAATGGTATTATCTATGTCAGTACATGGAATGGTGAGATTGTTAAAAGCACCGACCATGGTTTTACATGGAAGAAGTGTAATAAACCATATCCCGATAATCCATATTATATCTACATGGATGTTGCCAATGATAATTACATATGGGCAGGCAAGTTTGACTTTCCTGTAAAATTCTCAAAAGACGGGGGCATCTCCTGGCAAAATGCAGGCGGTAACCTTTCACCTTTTCTAAATGACAATACTTTCAGGCTTAAAAGCGGGGCGCTTGTCAATCACGGAACCAATGGAACAAGCAGGGAAAGGTTCAATATATCGTATGATGACGGGCTTACATGGATATCGCGTGAAACTCCGGGCTATTCAACAGTGATGTATGTCAACGAAAATGATGAAATCTTCGTTGGTACCCAGAAAGATGGTTTTACTTTTTACCAGACCACAGATATGGGGGCAACTTTTAAAGAAGTTTATAATGTATTTCCACAATGGGGAACCACAATGGAAAATAACATCTTCACCAGATGGAACGGTTTCTATTATATCATTGTCCCGGGATATGGCATCCTTAAATCTGCTGACCTGATTCATTATGAAAATTACTGGCGGAACAGCGACCTTAATGATCTTTTTATTGACCATAATGGCGTTTTGATCGCAAAAGATTGGGATTACAAAACAGTATATTACTTGAAAAGCTCAGATTAAAAGAATACTGAATCCCTTCTTATTGGAACTTCTTTTGTGCTATAATGAATATCCTGTTTAGAATCGTATGTTAAAGAATATTCTATTGTTTTAGTGCCGCTTTTGTGAAGATATAATCCGGAATTTCCTGGTTGAATTTAATACTGGTGATCTTAAACTCTGTGCCGTCACCCTGTTTTAGTACATCCTTATAAACAATTGTTGAAGGAAACCATCTTCCTTCAACTCTGATAACATCGCTCAATGTTGACCGCTTGAGCAGCTGTCCGCTTTTGGCAAAGAGCTCTTCCCTCAGCGGTATTAACCGCTCTTTATCGATCCAGACTTTACGAGTGGCATAGGCAACATCATCCACTTTGGCTTTCAGCACAAGGATCCAGCAGTTTCTGCCCTCAATCTCTTCGCTTCCCGATACTGACGCGTCATAGACATCTTTAAGCTTCCTGTCTTCCATCATATCTTCATACGAGAGATCTGAACCCATCACCGATTGCCGCAGCATATGTCCTGATATCTGTATTGTGCGGTCGGTGGATGGCGAATAGATCCAGAGATGATCTTCCAGCTTCAGCATTTTTGTTCCCTGTTCACGTGCAGGAGAGAGGTATTCCGTAAAGGACTTTTTATCGCCTACCGAATATGATCTCGAAGTAATTGTCCGGCTGCTCCTTTGACCATGTATTGTCATGGTTGATTCAAAAATCCTGTTCTCTGAAGACATGTTCCGGTCCACTTTATCAAGGATTTCATCAGCGGTTTGAGCCGAAGAAAACATAGATAAAAGGATCCCTGGTATGATTATCAAGTGTTTCATTATTAATGTTTTATAATTAAGCTTCCAGCTCCTTGAACAACTGGGCTGTTTTTCTTTTATAGATCCCTATTCCGGACAACATTGTCCCAATTACGGTTGAGAGTACGCCGGGAATGAATCCAATATAGAAATCCGGGGGAGTGATCCTGGAATGTATTATATTGGGCATCATAATAGCGGTCGTGGCATTCTTTGTAAATTCACTGATATCGAGACCTTTTGTCTGCATCAGCCAGGATAAACCAAGGCCGATTGCTGTCCCGGCGATAGTCCCTGCTATTCCCACTATAACTGATTCACTTATCAGTGAACGGTAAACATGACCTTTTTCTTCACCTAAAGCCAGCCGGACACCTATCTCTCCGTATCGGCGAAGACCCCCCAGCAAGCCGGCATTCCAGAGCACCAGCGACATTGCCACCATAAAAATAATCATTACTATTGCTCCCATACTATTTGTCAGATCCACATAGAGGTTCAGTCCTTCCTGGTCTCTTAACCTCAGAATTACGGGAGCAAACTCATCCTGATCTGCCGGGTACTTATTATGGAACCTTAACAGAACAGGAGCAGCCGTTTCGTCATCATAAAATCCTGTGTTAAAGAATCCGAGGATCTCACCGGCAGCATCATCCATGTCCAGGGCAAGCTGCACATCTCTGATGTCGGCAATTATTGTTCCCCTGTCCATGCCTGTGTTTCCGAAACGAACGGTTCCGGAGATTTTAAAATTATATATAGCCATTCCCCCGTTCATGGTGGAACTGATCAGGGTGACCTCTTCACCGGGATTCACCTCCAGCCTTTGCGAGAAGTCCTCACTCAGCAATACCTCTCCTGAAGTTGCAGGCAGGGAGCCTCTCACCAGTGCTTTATTCAGGTTCAGACGTTCTGCCTCATCAGAATTATCTGAAAGAAGATCCAGACCTATACCCATTGAAGGACCCTGGTTTCGGGTCTCACCGTTTTCATCAGGCACATCTATCAATCCGCCTAATTTGATCCTGGTCACCCATTTCATCTCAGGAAAAGTCTGTTCGAGATCTTCTTTGAGAGCGGTTACTTCAAGCATTGCCAGGTCATTGGGAACCTGGTCCATATTCTCTGCATAGGCTTTTGTAGTTACCTTTACATGTCCGGTTGTGATCCGGGCAGTTTGCTCAATCATCTCTACCATCAGGCCTTTAATGTAACCGCGGGCAAATACAGCCAGCATAACACCGATGGCTACCACTATCAGGGGGAGCAGGCTCCTGCTCCTGTCCCTTATAAGTCCTTTTATTAAAAAGCGTATCATTGCAATTTCCCCCTTAATGCTTCTGTTGGATTCATTTTCGCTATTCTCCTGGAAGGCCAGTAGCTTACAATAGTAGTGGCCAGAAGGACAAGAATGGTAGTACCTATCACAAGGCCGACGCTGTAAACAGGATACATGGTATCTGCAATAGCAAAACCGTAATCAGAAGATGACACTCCCAGTGTAATACCTTTATTTGCCAGCCATAACAGAAGAGGGATACCGTAAATCGCACCCACAACAGCAGCAAAGATGGCATGCATTGCACCTTCAATCGTAAAAAGGCCGACTACTCCGCTCCTGGTATATCCAAGGGCTACATAAGTGCCTATCTCCTTCTGCCTCCGGAAAATAGAGAGTACCTGGGTATCGAAGATGGCCAGCAGTGCCAGCACCAGGAGTATAGCATAGAAAACAGACTGACCAACCGATTTTGTCTTAATCATCGCCTCAATATCACTGACAAGCGCTTTATGCGTCATTAATTTCCAGTTCTCCTTTTCTTCCCTTATTCTGTCCTTATCCCCGAAAGTCAGTATTGTGGCTTCTCCGGGCATAAGCATCATTGACTGTAAACTGTCGAGCGGGATCCATACCTGAGCGCCGTCAACAGTAGGTACGTTCGTCGTGAAAACATCAGTGATGCAGATATCTGTTGCATCAAAGGTACCGTTGGCATCCCTCCAGCGGATAGTAACATAATCACCGATCTGAAGCTTATTGGTCCTTGCCATGTTTGAGCCTATTATAGCCGGTATTGCCCCGACCAGAGTATCAAGCCTGTGTGTGGGTAGTTCAAGCAGGATCTGATCCGGATCTATACCTTTTATGAGTATGGATTGCATCCTTCCTTCAGGGAAGATTGTACCCTGGGTGATCAGTACAGGAGCCATATTACCCTCTTCAATCTCGGTTTTAAACTCAGCAGGTATAACACCGTGTGCATCATTCAGGGAAAAAGCATCATAAGGGTCGTAGTTTGCGTTCCAGTATTGACCTCCTCCTATTTCCCAGTCGGTCATATCATTCTTTGCCTGGCGGTCCCATCCAACAAGGATTCCTCTTGCTGCAATGATAATGACGAAGGAGAATGACAGTACGATCACATTGAGCCAGGTACGCAACCCGGCTCCGATGAGATTTTTAAAAGCAAGTTTTATTGCCAGTTTCATTGTCATTCATTTTTTAGTGTCTCATCTTTATCCACCTTGCCGTCTTTCAGGTAGATCTTCCTTTTAAGATAGCCGATTACTTTTTCGTCATGGGTTGCAAAGAGGAAAGTTGTTTTCAGTTCCTCATTCAGCTTTGCCATTGTCTGCAGGATGTTGTGTGAATTTGCAGCATCAAGATTTGCAGTGGGCTCATCAGCCACAACAAGTGAAGGCTTTTTAACCATTGCACGCGCAATGGCTACTCTCTGGCATTCACCTCCCGAAAGCTGCGGCGGCTTTTGATTTATCTTGTCCAGGAGCCCCACCCATTCAAGCGCATCCATGACCATCTTCTTTCGTTCGGATGCTGAGTATTTTAGCAGCAGCAAAGGGAACTCCACATTTTCATATACAGTATGGACTGCAAGCAGGTTATAGCTCTGGAAGATAAAGCCTATCTTCTCCTTGCGCAGCCTGGCTGCCTGTTTTGCATTCAGGTTTCCGATAGACTGGTCCAGTACTATCACTTCTCCTTCGGATGGTGTGTCAAGCGATCCGACAATGTTGAGAAGTGTTGTCTTCCCCGATCCGCTTGGACCAATAAGCCCTGTAAATTCACCGACTCCGAGGCTGAGATTTATCCCCTGAAGGGCAGTAAACTCACTCTTCCCCATAGGGAAACGTTTAGTGAGATTGTGTGTCTGGATAATTAAATTGTCTTCCATCATTTCCTGTTTTGATCTTATGATTCTGAATATTCTGTAATTATAATCATTAATGGTTATAAACCAGCATTATTTGTATACCGCTTCCCGCATAAAGGATCTCGTCAGTGCGTTGTGTGGGTATGTTGTACTCTTTAGGATTAATATATCCCATCAGATACAGAGTGAATTTATTGAACTGCTTTTGCCAGTTAACGAAATTATAGATCCTGTTATTTGTCCAGTCGTAATAAATAATGGTATTTACATTGTCAAACATAGTTACAGGATATGAAAGACTCAGCAGTGAAAAAGTTATTGAATTCTTAAATTCAAACGGATGTTCATC